>JAQXZE010000028.1 GCA_029227055.1 Oscillospiraceae bacterium
AAAATTAAAAGCCGACGGCTACGACGCTATAATCGTTTAACACGTTGCGAGATTTAAGCTGTGTGGGGTTTTTATTCTTTTTGAATAAATCACGTAAAGAAAAACAAAAAGCCTACTGAGGCAAAACAACGCATAAATTTAGAGGGATAAGGTATTAACGCCTTGTCCCTCTTTTTTTATTTATAAATTTCTTGACAAATACGCACTCAAGGCGTATAATAGTAAATGTAAACAGGAGGTGGCAAAAACGAAACGCACAGAGCTTATAAAAATATTAGAGAAAAACGGTTGGTATTTAAAGCGAAACGGTGGGAGTCACGACTTATACACCAACGGCGAACAAACGGAAACAGTACCACGCCACCGTGAAATTAACGAAATGTTAGCAAAGGCAATAATTAAGAGGCGGGGGCTGAAATAATTCCCCCTTGCCTACTTATAATATATTAGGAGGTAAACTATGAAAAACACATATCCAGTTATTTTAACACCCGATACAAACGGCTATACTGTCTATATTCCCGACTTTGATATTTACACACAAGGCGCAGATTTAACAGAGGCTATTATAATGTCACGTGACGCTATAGGGTTAATGGGTATTGATATGGAGGACGACGGTAAAATATTACCTACTCCCTGTGCTGTAAAAGACATTAAAACAAACGACGGCTCTTTTGTTTCGCTTGTAGATGTAGACTTTGCCGAGTATAGACGAAAGAACGAACAAAAGGTAGTTAAGAAAAATTGCACCATACCAAGTTGGCTATGCTACGAGGCAGAAAAAGCAAATATAAACTTTTCGCAAGTGTTACAAATAGCGTTAAAAGAAGAATTGCATATAACCGATAGATAAAAAACAAAGCCGAGAATTTAAAATAATCTCGGCTCTATTTTAACGCTTATTTGTGGGGTTTGGGATATGATAAGCAACATTAACACTCTATACATGTGGAGACAGTCTGTCTGCTGTCGAGAAAATAATGTTATACTTTTGCAGAATCTAGTAACTATGAGGTAAATATGTATTGTTTTTATGAGATTAAATGTCCGAAATGTGGGCACCAGTTTACATGGTTAGAAGACTCAAAAGATTCGGATGGCAATTTTTATCGTAGAAAAGGTCAAAAGGAGCTTTTAGAAAGTACTAATTGCCCGAAGTGCAATACAAAAATGGTGGTATTAAAAGAATCGCATAGTGGAATTGATATCATGAATGAGTCAATTGAAATTGTGCCTGGATTTCGAGGGCTATAGTAATAAATGGATTTAGTGTTAACAAAGAGAATGTATTGCTTGAATGAATATAGATATGTTCCCTATAACAGCAGAGGTGGATATGTTTTCGACAACATATGGTAGCTTTATTAAGTCGGCAAAAGGTGTAAAAAAATGACCAAAAAATTATTTTTACAAGCGATAACAAAGTTTTTGTTAGGTGTAATTTTGGTATCGCTTTTAATTTTTGTTCCCGCAGGTACTATCTCATTTAAAAACGGTTGGTTATTTTTAGGTATTTTATTTATACCGATGTTTTTGGCGGGAATTTTCTTGATGTTTAAAAATCCTGAACTATTAAAAAAGCGTCTAGATGCCAAAGAAAAACAAAAGGAGCAGAGCACTGTTGTGAAACTTAGCGGTCTTATGTTCCTTTCAGGCTTTATAGTGGCGGGACTTGATTTTCGCTTTGGTTGGTATCCTCTGCCAAAAGGCGTTTCAATAGCGGCGACGATAGTTTTTCTTGCGGCATATATTCTTTATGCAGAGGTTTTTCGAGAAAACACATATCTTAGCCGTACTGTTAAGGTGGAAGAAAACCAAAAGGTTATTGATACGGGACTTTACGGAATTGTACGCCACCCGATGTACTGTGCAACCCTGCTTTTGTTTTTATCTATGACTATTGTTTTAGGTTCTGTATTTTCATTTTTGATTTTCCTTGCCTATCCTTTCATAATAGTTAAAAGAATAAAAAATGAGGAAAAATTGCTTGAAAAAGAACTTCGCGGGTATTTAGAATACAAGAAAAAAGTGAAATATCGTTTAATACCGTTTATTTGGTAATATAAAAGGGCAAAACTGAAATTTTCAGTTTTGCCCTTTTCTTATTATTTCATAATAGAAGCTTTATACTGACTTGGAGACATTTTCATAACCGTTTTAAAGCATTTTGAAAAGTAATGCGGATTATCAAAGCATAACAAATCGGAAATTTGGGTTATATTAAGCTTGCCCTCGCGGATAAGTTTTCTAGCTTCCTTAATTTTAATTTCATTATAGTATTTGATAATTCCGCCATCGCGGTATTTTGTAAAAATTTGTTTTACGGTGCTTTCGCTTTTGTCCAAATGATTGGCAATATCTTTAATTTTAATCTTTCCGTATATATGGCTCTTAAGATAATCTAAAATTTCTTTTACATCGTAGGGAACATCAACATCGTCAATGAGGAAGTTTTGTCTATTTTTCTTTGCTATTACATCGGTGTTACGCGATAACTTGATAAGGAAAACCTCAAGCAAATTTTTTGTCATCTGACTGCTTCCAAAGGGAGACGGGGCAATCTTTTTTAGCTTTTGCAAAAGGGGATTGTGCTCATCTTCAAGGCGATAACAGGATAACCCCTCTGAAAACAGCTCGGATAAAAGAGATTTTTCCTCTGAACTTAGCTTGAAAATTTTCCCCTCAAAGTGCTTCATAGCCCGACTTTTACATTCAAATGTGAGAATACTTACATTTGAGGCGGTGTCGCGGTTTCCCGAAAGATTATGGAACTCATTAGGCTTATGAAAAACGATCTCACCGCTTTTAAGGATGAACTGATTATCCTCTACGGTGCATATCATTTCGCCTTTATCAATGTACACCATTTCCCAAAAGTTATGTCTTTCGCCCTCATGATTAAAATTTTTGGATAATTCCATATAAAAAAGAGTGATAATCTTTTCGATATTAAAGACTTTTTCAAAACTAATCCGTGTAAAATTATCTTTCATAAAAGTTCTCCATTGTCTGATTTTATAAACATTATAACCGATTTTGTATTCTATTGTAAAGAGGAAATTGTTATAATTAAAATAAATATAAAAGAGGAGGTCTTTATGTATACGGTTTTAGTAGTTACAGCCCATCCCGATGATATGGAGATAGCCTGTGCGGGAACACTGTTAAAGTGTAAAGAGCGCGGCGACAGGGTTGTTGTATGTCATTTATCAAGCGGCAATCAGGGCCACGAAGTTATTATGCCCGATGAGCTTAGAACGATGAGGGCGGCAGAGGCTCAAAAAAGTGGAGCACTTGGCGGCTTTGAAGTAATGTGGGGCGGTTTTGACGACCTTGAAATTTATGATAATAAGGAATCAAGGGATAAGGTTGTTCGCATTATCCGTAAGGTAGATCCCGATTTTATCATTACACATGACCCTGACGATTATATGCCCGACCATGTTGCCACATCGAAGCTTGTGTTTGATGCCTGCTTTACAGCAACACTTCCGCATTATGATATGGAGCATCCCGGGAAATCGCGTCTTACCCCTGTTTACTATATGGACACCCTTTGCGGTGTTAACTTTAACCCCACAGAATATGTAGATGTTACAAACTTTATTGATAAGAAGCTTGAAATGTTAAACTGTCACGAATCGCAGATTGTTTGGATGCGTGACCACGACAATATCGATTTTCCTGATATGGTAAAGGTCTGCTGCAGATATAGAGGCTTCCAGTGCGGAGCAGATTATGCAGAGGGCTTTAAGCAGTGTCAGGTTTATTTAAAAGGTACAACAAAACGGTATTTACCGTAATTTAAAAAAAGGAGGAAAATATTATGGATTTTAATTCAACAGTCAAGGGAAGCTTGCTAGAAGGCTTTTATCCTGCAGGATGGGATTTTGAAAAAATCGATGCTTGTATTGATGCACCCGAAAAGGTAACAGAGCGTCAGGCTCACTGGAATAAGGATTTTACCCCCATTCAGTGTGATAATTTGAATGACTTTGAAGTATATATGGGTCATGAAATTGCAAATCAGATTAAACTTGCAAAGGAAAGAAACGAAAAGATTGCTTTTATTCTTCCTGTAGGTCCTATGGGAATGTACAGATGGGTGGTTTACTTCCTTAAGGAGTGGAAGGTTTCCTGCGAGCATGTTTATACCTTTAATATGGATGAATGGGCAGACGCAGAGGGTAACACCCTTTCTTCAGATAACCCCGGTTCATTCCAGTACGCTATGGAACAGGCACTTTTCAATCCCTTAGGTGAGCTTACTGTACCGAAGGACCAGAGAAACTTTGCAACAAAGGAAAATCTTCCTACATACCCCGAAAAGATTGGTGCTCTAAAGGCAGAGGGCGCAAAATTGGTTTTAGTATACGGTATCGGCAGAGTATGCCATATCGCATTCTGGGAGCCTCATTTTGCAGCAGAGTATGAAACAGCTGAAGAGTGGGCAAAGCAGCCTTATAGAATCGGTGCAAAGCTACACCCGATTACTATCGAGCAGAACGCTCTTACAAGCTTTAAGTCGAGAACAACACTAGTTCCTTGTACTGCTAATACAATAGGTCCCGGTTTATTCTTAAAGGCAGACTACGCTATCGGCGGTGCGGACGGAACATTCGGCAGAGGTATGCAGTGGCAGGGTCTCTCCCTTTGGATGACTCTTCGTTACGGTACAACCCCTTGGATTACATCTTCTTATATTCCTACCTTGCCGGGTAGACTCTTCTTCCACAAAGACCTTGCAGGTCCATTAGTGGCTGAATGTAATTAAAGATATGATAAATACGAAAGAAAAAACAGGTATTGCCGTTGCGGGAACCATCCTTGTTGATGAGATTAACGAGATAAAGAAGTATCCCGAGAGCGGTGAACTTACCCAAATCGTAAATGTCAGCAAATCGGTAGGCGGTTGTGTACCTAATGTGGCTGTTGACCTTAAAAAGATTTGTCCCGATATTAAGGTTAGCGCAATCGGAAAAGTAGGGAACGACGAAAACGGAAAGTATGTATTAGATGTGCTTTCTAAGAACGGCGTAGAGGTAAACGGTATCATTGAAGAAAAAAACGGCACTACCAGTTTTACCGAGGTTATGAGCGTTATCAACGGTCAGCGAACTTTCTTTACATACCCCGGTGCTAGTGCAGATTTCGGGTTTAGCGATATTGATTTTGAAAACCTTGATGCGAAAATTTTGCACCTTGGATATTTCTTGTTGCTAGAAAAGGTTGATAACGGCGACGGACTTATCATTCTTAAAAAAGCAAAAGAATTAGGGGTGAAAACCTCTATTGACCTAGTTAGCGAAAATTCGGATAGATATTCTCTTCTACTGCCTTGCCTTGAATTTACAGATTACCTTATCGTAAATGAGATTGAGGCAGGAAAGCTTGCCGGTATGGAACCTAATGACGAAAACCTTGAGCTTATTGCAAATAAACTAAGGGAACTCGGTGTTCGCGAAAAGGTTATTATCCATATGCCCGAAAAGGCGGTATGTTTATCAAATAGCGGATATATCTGTGTTAATTCCTGTGAATTGCCCAAAGGTTATATTAAGGGCACAACGGGTGCAGGAGATGCTTTTTGTGCGGGTGCTCTTATTGGTATTTATAAAAACTTTAGCGATGAGGAAATTCTTAAATTCGGTGAAGCTTGTGCGATTATGGCGCTAAGTACGGCAGATGCTACAAGCGGACTAAAATGCGAAAGCGAAGTTAAAGAAAACTATGCTCGCTTTAGAGGATAAAATAAAGTAAGGTGTAACAAATGTTAGTAAATATGAACGACGTTCTGTATAATGCCAAAAAAGGCAAATATGCAGTTGGATTATTTAATGCTGTAAACCTTGAGCTTGCAAGAGGAATTATTGCCGCTGCAGAAAAAACAGGCTCTCCCGTTATTATGGGAACAGCTGAAGTTTTGTTCCCGTACGGACCGCTTGAAGAATTATCATACTTCCTTCTTCCAATGGCTAAGAAGGCAAGTGTTCCGGTTGTTATACATCTTGACCACGGTCTTAAAAAGGAAAGCTGCCTTAAAGCTCTTGAGCTCGGCTTTACCTCGATTATGTATGACTGCTCAACAGATTCGTACGATGAAAATGTAAGAAAGGTAAAGGAAATGGCAGAGATTGCTCATTCCTTTGGCGCTACAATTGAGGGTGAGCTTGGTCATGTTGGTGATAATGAGGGCTCGGCAGAGGGTAGTTCACATTTGAGTGACCCTTCGGCTTTCTTTACCGATCCTAAGATGGCAAAGGATTATGTAGAGAAAACAGGTGTTGACGCACTCGCAATCGCAGTAGGAAACGCTCACGGTGCATATAAATTACCGCCTAAATTGGATTTTGAGCGCATCCGCACTATTGCTAATACCGTAAATGTTCCGTTGGTGCTTCACGGCGGCTCGGGTCTTACCGATGACGATTTCAGACAGGCAATTAAAGAGGGTATTAGCAAGGTAAATATCTTTACCGACATAAATGTTGCTGCTGTTAAGGCAGAGTTTAGCAGATTTACAAATATGGATAAGGGTATTATTGACCTTATTCCTGCGGCTGTTGAAGCTATTAAGCAGGAAACAATGAAGAAGATGGACCTTTTCGGCTCTGTTGGCAAAGGTAGATATTCACAAAACGATATAGATAAGATTGTTGATGTTGTTATAAAAGAAGTGTTGAGTAAATCATAAAAAGGTGTTATATTATATATAACCGATGAAAATCTTCGGCTTAAAAAAGTTTAGGAGATATTTTATGAAACTTAATACAAAACGCACAGTCCTTATAGGCTTTGCTTTTCTTGCTATCTGCGGTTTCTGGCAGATGTATGATAGCTTAGTACCTATGATTTTAACCGAAACATTTAATATCCCCGAAACATATTCGGGCGCTATTATGGCTGCAGATAATGTTCTTGCCTTGTTTTTGTTGCCGCTTTTTGGCGGAATATCGGATAGATGCAAAAGCAGTATGGGCAAAAGACGCCCATTTATCCTTTTCGGAACACTGCTTTCGGTTATTCTTATGATGGGACTGCCAATGCTCGACAACAGCTATTATGCAGCCCCTAGTAAATATAAGGCAATTCTTTTTATCGTTAACTTAGGTTTAATTCTTGTTGCAATGGGAACATACAGAAGTCCCGCTGTAGCATTGATGCCTGATGTTACACCAAAGCCGCTTCGAAGTAAGGCTAATGCCATCATTAATCTTATGGGTGCTGTTGGCGGTGTTATTTACCTTATACTTACAAGCGTGCTTTATTCAAAATCCCGAACAGAAGGTCTTTTACATATAGATTACCTTCCGATTTTCATAATTGTGGCAGGCATTATGGTGCTTTCCGTGGTTATAATAATGCTGTTCGTTAATGAGCCTAAGCTCTTAAAAGAACAGGCTTTATACGAAGAGAAACATCCTGAAGAAAATTTATCGGTTAAGACAGAAGACGAAAAGTATGTAATGCCTAAAGAGGTAAAGCGAAGCCTTGGCTTCTTGCTTGTTTCTATCGCCTTTTGGTTTATAGGATATAATGCGGTAAGCACTTGGTTTACCACCTATGCAACAAGCCAGTGGGATATGGCAGTAGGACAGGCAACTATGTGTCTTACAGTGGCTACTGCAGGCGCTATAATAAGTTATATCCCCGTAGGAAATATTGCAAGTAAGATAGGTAGACGCAAAACTATAAAGTTTGGCGTAATGCTTTTGGCAAGTGCCTTTGCGGCAGCCTTTTTATATACAGTAGCGTTTGATAAGTTCAGCCCCGTTTTATATCTGCTTTTTGCAATTGTGGGAGTGGCTTGGGCATCTATCAATGTAAACAGTTTGCCGATGGTTGTAGAAATGTGTTCGGGAAGCGATGTGGGAAAATTCACAGGTCTTTATTACACTTTCAGTATGTCGGCACAGATAATAACCCCTGTTATTGCAGGTTGGCTTCTTGAAAATGTAAGCTACCGTTCACTCTTCCCCTATGCTGCAATATTCGTCTTTTTAGCTTATATCACTATGTGTAATGTACATCACGGCGATAATAAGATTCAGGCTAAAAAGGGACTTGAAGCCTTTGATACGGAAGCTTGAGAGGAATAATTTTATAATGAAAATTATAGCGCTTATTCTTTTAATTTTAATAGCTTTTATAATATTCTACATTTTCTCCTTGAGGGGCAGAGTAGGATTTGCAGACTGGTCACAGTTTAAGGGTTACTATTATGCCCATAGAGGTCTTCATAATAAAACAAATGTACCTGAAAATAGTTTGGCGGCTTTTAGTCGCGCAGTGGATAAGGGATACGGTATAGAATTTGATGTTCACCTTTTGAGTGACGGCGAGCTTGCAATAATACACGATTCTTCACTGCTTCGAACAGCGGGTGTAGATGTTAAGGTAGAGGACTTAAAGTCTGAAGACTTAAAAAACTATTTTCTTGAGGGAACCGCCGAAACGATACCGACACTTGAAAAAACGCTCTCGTTGGTAGACGGCAAAACACCCTTAATAATCGAACTTAAAACAAGCGGTAATAATGTAAATGATTTGTGCGAGAGGGTGTATGAAACCCTAAAGGGATATAGCGGCGCATATTGTATAGAAAGCTTCGACCCAAGGTGTATTTATTGGTTTTATAAGAATAAACCCGAGGTTATAAGGGGACAGCTTTCTGAAAATTTTTATAAATCGAAAACAACAAAAGCGCCCTTTGTTTTAAAATTTTTGATGACAGGGCTTTTTACAAATTTTCTAACGCGTCCCGATTTTATAGCATACAAATTTTCCGATCGCGCTAGCATAAGCAACAAAATTTGCACTAAGCTTTGGAAAATGCAGAGTGTTGGTTGGACTATTACAGACGAAAATGATATAAATAAAGCAAAACTAGAGAATGTTTTCCCTATTTTTGAAGATATTTATCCCTAAATTATAAGGCTCGAGCAAGGAATATAAATTCTTTGCTCGAGCCTTTTTATTTTATTGTTGAAGAAGATAAAAATTTGTGGTAAATTATTAATATAAAAATAAAAGAGAGAGGTTTGGGTAAATGAAATTCAGCGTTAATCATCCAATTCTTTTTATAATGGTAGCGGCGGTAATTTTACTGGTGCTCGGTCAGTCCGTTTATTTTTTAATAAGGGCGGTAAAAAGAGCTAAGGAACTAGGTATTGAGAAAACTACTATAAAAAACACTATAAGCTCTGCGGCAATATTCACAATAGCGCCTGCAGTTGCGATTTTGGTAGGTGTTATAACCCTTTCAAAGAGTTTAGGTATACCGATACCGTGGCTTAGACTTTCTGTTATCGGTTCGCTTTCCTATGAAACAATTGCGGCAAACACAACCCTTGAGGCGTTAGGACTAAAGGGCGGCGACACTATAACCGACCCATCTGCCTTTGTTACAGTTTTATGGGTAATGACTGTCGGTATTATAGTAGGCCTTATCCTTGTACCCTTTCTTACAAAGAGGATACAAAAAGGCGTTAAAAATATGGAAAAGCGCGATAAAAAGTGGGGAGAAATCTTTTCAAATGCAATGTTCCTCGGTATGATATCGGCATTTTTAGGATATGTTTTTTGCGATGTATCCAATGTATTCAAGGGCGATACTTCGGGTCTTATCCCCGTTTTAGTAATGGGAGTTTCGGCTGTAGTTATGGCTATTTGCGGTTTGCTTGCCATTAAACTTAAAAAGAGATGGCTTACTGACTATGCTTTGCCGATAAGTCTTGTAGTGGGTATGGCGGCAGCTATCCCTGTAACAAATCTTTTAGGATAAGGAGGCATAAAAAATGAAGAACAGTAAAAAATCTCTTACATATCTTGAAAGTGTTCACCGTGACGGCTTTGTTTGGGGAATAATTTTATGCCTCGCAGTATTAGCAGTGCCGATTATAGTCTCGGTTTTGTTTGGCGTTTTTCCGCAGTGGAAGGCTATGACAAAAGCCATGATTGCTATTGTGCCGATGTATTGGGCGGTAGGAATTGTAGAAATTTTTACATATATACCGATGCTGGGCGCAGGCGGAGCTTACCTTTCTTTTGTAACGGGTAATATTTCTAACCTCAAGCTTCCTTGCGCTATTGATGCGATGGAGCGTGCAAAAGTTAAGGCAAATTCCGAAGATGGAGAAATTATTTCTACCATATCAATCGCCGTTTCAAGTATAGTTACAACAATTATTATAATTTTGGGTGTAATCCTCATAATTCCTTTAACACCTCTTTTAGAGTCTCCCGTATTAAAGCCTGCTTTTGACCAAATGTTACCTGCTTTATTCGGTGGACTTGCAGTAGTTTTTGTTTCCAAAAATCTAAAGCTTTCGATAGCACCCATAATCCTTATGCTTGCATTATTTATTTTTGTTCCTGCTTTAAATGCGGGTACGGTAGGAATAATGGTGCCTGTAGGCGTTGTATTTACAATTGCGGTTGCGCGTATAATGTATAAAAAGGGAGTTTTATAAAAATGGAAATTTTTTTAGGAGTTTTAGCAGTTATCGTCTCGTTTTTGGCGGTGCTGATAATAAGAACTCTCGCTTTCAGGCCCAAAAGAGAAGTAGAGACAGATTTCGGCGAAGTAAGCTTTAGCTTGGATAAGGCGGTAGAGTGCCTTTGCGAGCTTGTGCGCTGTAAAACAGTTTCCTATAGAGACTCGTCTCTTGAAGATAATGCAGAATTTGAAAAACTAATTTCAAAATTGCCAAAGCTTTATCCGAATATTTTTGAAAAATGTGAGTACAAGCAACTTGAAGATAGAGCTCTGCTTTTTAAATGGGAGGGCAAAAATCATAACGAGCCTACTGTTTTAATGGCGCATTACGATGTAGTGCCTGTAAATGAGGAAGCTTGGGAAAAACCGCCATTTGACGCCATTATTGAAAACGGCGTTATCTGGGGCAGAGGTACCCTTGATACAAAGGTTACATTCAGTGCGGCGCTTTTCTCGGTTGATACCCTCATAGCCGAGGGCTTTGTACCCGAAAACGATATATATCTTGCCTTTTCGGGCGGCGAAGAGGTTAACGGCAAGGGTGCTGTTAATATAGTTGATTATTTTGAGAAAGAAAATATAATACCCGCATTAGTGCTCGACGAGGGTGGTGCGGTAGTAGAAAATGTATTTCCGGGTGTAAAGGGCTCTTGCGGTCTTATAGGAATTGCCGAAAAGGGTATGATGGATGTAGAGTATAAGGCAAAGTCTCAGGGTGGACACGCTTCCTCCCCAAAACCGCATACACCTGTGGGTATTTTGTCAAAGGCGTGTACGAGGGTAGAGGCAAAACCCTTTAAGTCTCACCTCACACTGCCCGTTGCCGCTATGTTTGATACGCTAGGCAGACATTCTACCTTCCTTTACAGAATGATTTTCGCTAATCTTTTCTGCTTTAAGCCTGTGCTCGATTTGATATGCAAAAAAAGCGGAGGAGAGCTCAACGCTCTTATGCGTACAACAGTAGCCTTTACACAAATGAAGGGTAGTGACGCCTCTAATGTTATTCCGCCTGAAGCGTCTATGGTTTCTAATATAAGACTAAACCCCGAAGATAATATGAACTCGGCTCTCGACTATCTTAAAAAGGTTGTAGGAGACGAGAATGTTTCGGTAAACATTCTTCACGGAATGAACCCTAGTCGAGTATCAAGAATAGACTGTGATGCTTACGAAAAGGTAGCAAAAGCCATAAGGCAGACTTGGAAAGGCTGTATCGTTTCTCCGTACTTAATGGTTGCTTGTTCTGATAGCCGTCATTACGGCAGAATTTCCGATAAGGTTTACAGATTTTCTGCAATGGCGCTCTCAAATGAGGAGAGAGCCTTAATTCACGGCAATAACGAGCGTATACCGATAGAAACGGTAAAGAGCGCAGTTGAATTTTATATACGCCTTATAAAAATGTGTTAGTGGGGAATTTGATGGAATATAACGAAGCTTTAGAAAAGATACATTCTGTCGGTAATTTTTCTCTGCCACCAACACTAGAACGCATTAAAGAGGTTTTATCAAAGCTTTCTAATCCTCAAAACGATTTTCCCTCGATACAGATAGCGGGCACAAACGGAAAGGGCTCGGTTGCTGTTATGACAGCCGAGGTTTTAACCGAGCAGGGCTATAAAACGGGGCTTTTTACTTCCCCCTATATTCTCGATTTCAGGGATAGAATAAGAATTAACGGCGAATTTATCGAAAAGGAAAAACTCGGCCGTCTTACCGAAGAGGTTTTAAATACAGGGGTAGAGCTTACCGAATTTGAGCTTATAACCGCTATTGCTTTTCTTTATTTTTCAAGAGAAAAGTGCGATATAGCAGTAATCGAAACGGGGCTTGGCGGCAGACTTGATGCAACCAATGCTTTAGAGGATAATTTGGCATCGGTCATTACTAAAATCGGTCTTGACCATACCGCCGTTTTAGGTGATACAATAGAGCAAATTGCATTAGAAAAGTGCGGTATAATAAAAACAGGACATACCGTTACACTCTCCTCTCAAGAACAGTCGGCACTAGAGGTAATAAAGCAAAAGGCTAAAAACCTTATAATTCCCGATTTAAAGGAACTCGAAATTTTAAAAAGCGATTTGTCGGGCAATAAGTTTATTTATAAGGGCGAGATTTATGAAACTTTATTAAAGGGTGAATTTCAGATTGATAACGCCCTTGCGGTAATAGAATTATTTAATAATATTGATATTGCGGTGTCACTCGAAAGCATTAAAAAGGGTATAAAAAAAGCCGAGCACCCCGCAAGATTTGAAACCTTTATGGGCGGCAGAATAATTCTAGACGGCGCTCACAATCCCGATGCGGCAGAGGTTTTATCAAGACAGCTTGAAAGCATTAAAAATGCTACTGCTATAGTGGGAATGATGAAGGATAAGGACTGCGAAGCAGTGCTAGCTAAAACTCTGCCTTTCTTTTCAGAGGTAATAGTGGTTGAGGTTGAGGGACAAAGAAGGTCTTTAAAAGCCGAAGAGCTAGAGGCTATTGCTAAAAAATATTGCAGTGATACTTCTAGCGAAAAGGATTACAAAGAGGCGCTAAAAAGGACGCTTTCAGGGGATAAGAACAAAACGGTTGTGATTTTTGGATCCCTTTATTTAGCCTCGGCAATAAGACCGCTTTTATTAGACCTAAAGTAGTATTTTTCGACAACTTAATACGACATAAATTTAACGGACAAACCTTTATTATATAATATAAGGCTTGTCCGTTATTTTTTTAAAAGAGGTGTTTAAATGCCGGTAAGGATTAATGTTACGGGTGAAGTGGTTACGGCTTATTTAAGCGGAGAGATAGACCACCATTCAGCAAGAGAAATGAGGGAGTGCATAGACAGTGCGGTAGAACTGAATATGCCGACTTTATTGGTGTTGGATTTTAGCGAAGTGAGTTTTATGGACAGTTCGGGTATAGGGCTTGTTATGGGAAGATACAGAAATTTGCAAAAAAGTGGTGCAGATCTGCATATAACAGGTGCGCCGCCAAATATTCATAAGGTTATGAAGCTTGCAGGTCTTGAAAAGCTTGCAAAATTATAATTACCACATTAGAAAAGGGAGAAGAAAATGAGCATTACAAATAAGTTTAATATGAATTTACTGTCCCGCTCCTCAAATGAGGGCTTTGCGCGTTCGGTAGTGGCGGCATTTGCGGCTCAGCTAGACCCCACAATCGAAGAAATAAGCGACATAAAAACCGCTGTATCCGAGGCGGTTACAAACTGTATCGTTCACGCTTACAAGGACGGTATCGGTAAAATATACATAACCTGCGAAATAATAGACGGTAATAAAATAAGGATTAAAATTAGAGATAACGGTTGCGGAATAGAAAATGTAGAAAAGGCAATGGAACCGCTTTTCACAACAGTCGGGGGAGAGCGTGCGGGACTCGGCTTTGCCGTTATGCAAAGCTTTACCGACGGCATAACCGTAAAATCAAAGGTCGGTAAGGGGACGACCGTTACAATGGTTAAGCGCATTATACCTAAATTTACGGTAAATGCTTAAGGAAAGAGAAAAAAGGGATGAATTTATAGAAGAAAATTTGGGATTAGTACACTCTATCTGTAAGCGTTTTATGGGTAGAGGTATTGATTATGAGGATTTATATCAAACGGGCTGTATAGGTCTTATAAAGGCGGCAGACGGATTTGATAGTGAGCGCGGACTTATGTTTTCAACCTACGCCTTTCCCGTTATAATGGGAGAGGTTAAAAGACTTTTCAGAGATACAGGTGCTATCAAGGTATCACGAAGCCTTAAAGAGCTATCCCTGAAAACCGTGCGGCAGAGGGATATTTTAAGTAATAAGCTCGGCCGTGAGCCTACCGTAAGGGAACTGGCCGACGCACTATGCGTTGAGGTCGAAGAAATAACAGAGGCTTTATGTGTGGCAAGACCTACCGTTTCTCTGACTTATAATTCGGATGACGGCGTAAAGGAGCTTGACCTTCCGAGTGAAAGCCTAGAGGACGAGCTTTCTAATAAGCTGAGCCTCGATATAGCCTTCGAAGCCTTAAGCGAAAAGGAGAGAAGCCTTATGACACTTCGGTATTATGAGGGCTACACTCAGTCGAAGGTCGCAGAGGCTCTCGGTATGACACAGGTGCAGGTCTCCCGAACAGAAAAGCAGCTTCTTAAAAGGCTAAAGGATATTTTAGACTGAGTTTACAAAGAATTTAAAATCTTTCGGTTGATTATTTTTGGAATTTATATTAAAATATAAATAACTAATACGGTCTTGAAGGTAGGATGTTAATGATAATCAGCGAAAAACAGTTGCGTATAAACTTCGCAAACCGACTAAACGAGCTTCGCAGAGCCTCGGGTATGACTCAGCTTGAACTTGCTCAAAAGCTTAATTATTCTGATAAGTCGGTTTCCAAATGGGAGAGGGCTGAGGGTATTCCCGATTTGTATCTAGTAATGCAGATTGCCGATATTTTTGAGGTAACTCCTAATGACCTTGTTTCAGATAAGCCCTTCAGGCGTCATTTAGTTTCAAGAAATAAACTGATAATTACCATTTTGGCATTGGTTTCCCCTTGGCTTTTAACAATAATTGTAAATTGGATAACAGAATTGCTTAATGTAAACTTCCCTGCATGGCATTATTACATATTTGCAATTCCCGTAACGGCAATAATTGCTATAGTCTTTACTGCTATTTGGTGGAAAAAGATTTGGTTGTTTATTTCGGTATCTGCTCTTATTTGGTCGATACCTACCTGTATTTTTACAACCTTTACCATACCGCAAAACGCCTTTATTTACATAGTTGCCGCAGTAGTTCAGGTTATGGCAATCTTGGGTTTCTGCATAAAAAAACACCCGAAATATATTGAAAGTAATATTGATTTAGAAAACAAAAAAGAAGACTGATAGGCGTTGTGTCCGTAAGGATACAACGCCAGTTTTATTCGCCTTGCGGCGAGTTTTATTGCTTCGCAGTTATATTCGGCTTCGCCGAGTGATATTTGCTTCGCAAATTTTGGTGGCGGATAAAATATCACTGAAACCGAAAGGTTTCAATATCACTTTTGATTTATCAAAAATATCACTGTGAGACCTGTCTCACAATATCACTAATCAAATTATTTTTTGAGATAGTAAAACGGATGTGCAAAATTTTTACACATCCGTTTAATATTTGTCTCATACCGTAACAAGCAGGGAAAATGTATATCACATTTTCCACTTTTTAGGAGAACCTAAAACCCTTTTCTAAAAAATATTATCTATTCGATAAATTGGAATTTACACTGCTAAACAAAAATATTCTGTTATTGTTTCAGAAGATTCTTTCATTCCGTTATCAATCCACCATCTAACAGTTTCAATAAAAGTAGATGCTATGTGGTTTACCCAAAAACTGTCTGGTAATATTTCGCTTTTTCTCGCTTCAAATAACGGCAGTTGGCTTACGACCAACCTTTGGAGATTGATTTTGAAATACAGCAGGAATAACTCGTTATTCTGACAGGACAGTAATTCCAGAATATTATTATCGTTCTTCTGCAAATGCTGAAAAAGATGCAAAAATACAGAGTTTGGTGCATCACAATCAAAAAGATGTCTGTGTTCCGATTGTTCGTTATTTGTCGCATCAAAAATATGGCAGAACAATTCTTCACATAGTTCTTTCAGAAGATAGTCTTTTGTTTCAAAATGTGAATAAAAAGTTGCTCTGCCCACATCTGCATGGGTGATTATCTCCCCCACAGTAATCTGTCCGAAATCTTTTTTTGATAACAAGTCAATAAAGGCAGAAAAAATCGCCTCTCGTGTTTTTCTTTGTCTTCTATCCATAATCTCCTCCATACAGTTTTGCGAAAATGTTCAGTATCTTACATCAACGACAATCTGCATATTGTGTTCATCTAATTTATCCTGCATAATAATGAACAAAGAGTTCAGTACAGAACTTATTGTATCACAACATTGTAGGAAGTCAATAGGAGGGTTTTATGAAAACAGAGAAGAATATCTTAATTGCTTTTATTTTGAATTTGGCATTTTCCATTTTTGAGTTTGCAGGCGGTATCTTTACTGGTAGTGTTGCCATCATTTCTGATGCTGTACACGATATTGGAGATGCAGTCAGCATCGGCATATCTTATTTCTTTGAAAAGAAAAGTAAGAAGCAACCTGACGAAAAATATACTTACGGGTATGCAAGATATTCTATTATTGGCAGTGTAATCACTACATTGATTCTTCTGTTTGGTTCTGTTATGGTTATCTTCAATGCCATCAACAGAATTATCGAACCCACAGAAATCAACTATAACGGAATGATTATCTTTGCTATTATCGGCGTATGTGTTAATTTTAGTGCAGTATTTCTCACTCGTGAGGGTGATTCGCTAAACCAGAAAGCTGTCAATCTTCATATGCTTGAAGATGTGCTTGGATGGGTGGTTGTATTGGTCGGTGCTATTGTAATGCGATTTTCTGATTTTGCCCTCATTGACCCGATTATGTCCATTGGTGTTGCGGTATTCATCCTTGTAAATGCTATTAAGAACTTGAAAGAGGCAATTGACCTATTCCTTGAAAAAACACCTCATGGCATTGATGTTAAGGAAATTAAAGGACACATTGCTGAGATTGACGGTGTACAGGATGTTCACCACATCCACATTTGGAGTATGGATGGTCAAAGCAACTACGCAACTATGCACATTGTAACAAATTCTGATTCTCACCAAATCAAAGTAAAAGTCCGTGCGGAATTGCAGGAACACGGCATAGGTCATGCAACACTTGAACTTGAAGCAGAAAATGAACATTGCCACGAGGAGAATTGCCATGTGGAATTAAGCGCAACTTCTTCTGGGCATCACCACCATCATCACCATTAAAGCGAAAGAGCAGAACGATTGTGTTCTGCTCTTTTTTATAAATTCTTATTTATCGGTTAGTTGTATTATAGCACAACTTGACTAACAAAGAAAGAGAATATTAAAAAACTACGGGTGTTTTTGTATCTTGTTGTACTGTCCTCAACAGTACGACCCATATCAGTCTTCTTTTTTTATACCTTAAAAATCTTTTTAATCCTCGAATGTAGCTTAAACATATAAACCGCAGCCATTCTTGAAACGGTAATATCATATAAAACAAATACGATATTAGCAAGGCCCAAAAAGATATATGAGCCGTATTTACCGAGTATTCCGAAGTCCTCAGCAGATACCTTGAATAGTCCTGCAAAGAGAAAATATGCGGCTAATACTGCGGCATTGAAAAAAATAAATTTTAAAATCCATTCAAATACCGAGTTCTTTAATTTTTCTATAAAATATTTTGCTATAGGATAATATCCGAAAAAGCAGATATAGAGCAGTTTTGCCTCACTCTCTGCTACAAAAAAGCAGATAAGCGCCGAAGAAATATAGGTAAGAGTAGCCCATTTTGCATCTGTTTCGATAAGTACTGCCATCGCGGCAAGGCCTGCAATCGCGGGCAGAGCGTAGGTTAAATAGGGGAAATACGCCGCTACTACGAAAATTACCGCAAGGGCTGACATTATAGCGCTGAATGTTAGCTTTGAAGTGTTTTTCAAAATAAAACCTCCACCCTAAATGTTAGCAGCAGGGGATAAGGTCGCCGCCCATACATTCACAGCAACAGTCTGCACAAAGAAGATTTGTACAACAGTCGCAAGAATTACAGCTAGCTGCAGTTCCATAGCTTCTATATGGGTTATACTGATTTTGTGACTGCCTTTGAGCGTTTCTGTATGCATTTTGATATTCGGGATTATTGGGGTTCATTCTGCAAGCGGTTGCAAAGCTTGTAAAGGCACTGTCAAACCAACCTCTGCGATAAAGAACAGTTCCGTTCAGAAAATACCATTCTGCATCTCGCATATTGGGGGCAACGCCGTCCAAAACCTCTTGCGCCTCTTCAAGTCTACCCTGATTTATAAGATTTCTGACTTCAGGGAAAGAGGATGCCGACGAATAATTGTAAGAGCTGTTATTTTTATTTGTGCGACCCTTTCGCTCGTTCATAATAGCATCGTAAGCGTCGTTAATCTCCTTCATTTTCTCAGAGGCCAAATCCGATAAGGGATTATCTGTATAATTATCGGGGTGGTATTTCCTTGCAAGCTCGCGGTAGGCGTTTTTGATTTCCTCGTCGGTAGCATTCTTTGGAACGCCTAATACGGAATAGGGATTTTTCATTTGCTTAACTCCTTTTTAAAGGTATCTTCAAGTCCTAAATAAATAATATTGCCGAGTATATCCTTATATTTTTTAATATCCAAAAGCTCGAAAGCCTTTGAAGCTTCATTTATACAAAAATATAGCTTTGGATAAATTTCAGATTTTATATATTCGTTTGTATCTGAAATTTCATTTCGGTTTAACACATTATATCTGTTTTTAATTCTATCTTCCTCTAAATCACAGGCGGCATCAAGCATATAGATATATCTGCCAAGACAGTAGCCAAGTCGGCTTAAAACCCTCTTTTGATTAGCATCATCACTGCAAAGCATCAAAATTTCAGATAGGGCAGTAGCTGTAGGGTCACAGGCTTCGTCTATATTTTTGCACCCGTTTTTTTCGAGAAGAAACTGCTTATCCATAAGCCGTTTTACAATATCCTCAATTTCGGGGTATCGCATTTTAGCCTTTTTTCTAGCTCCAGAAAAGACAGGCTTTAGAAGAACATAAAACAGTTTTTTAAAGCCCTTTTCATCAGCAATATTATCTTTAATCTTATAATAAAGCATTATCATAGCCGTCGCTGCGGGCATCTCGGTAGCAATATCATTATCACAGTAATTGCATTTTTTAAGGGGATTAAAGGCACAGCGTTTCTGATGAAAATTATCGCAGCCGTCGGTCATAGCCATTTTAAGCAGAGCAAAAAAGGTAAAATCGTAGCTGAGAGTTAGTCTTGATAAAAGACCGTAGCTTTTGCCAAGCCGCTTACAAAGGGTGCAGTATACGGCTTTATAGAGTTCATATTCCCGAACCTTTAGCTCGGGCTTTGCTATTCTTATATAGCCGAACATACTATTCCCCCCCTTGTACCTTTGTATCATAATACCGCTATTAAAGACTATATTGGTGAATAATGTGTAAATTTAAAGTAATTTTTTAAGGAATTGACCGGTATACGATTTTTTGCAGGCGGCAACCTTTTCAGGTGTGCCCTCAGCCACAAGCGTTCCGCCCTTATCTCCGCCTTCGGGACCTAAATCAATAATATGGTCGGCAGTTTTGATAACATCGAGATTATGCTCAATAACAAGCACAGTATTGCCCGCGTCTACAAACTTGTGAAGTACCTCTATCAGTTTATGAACATCGGCGGTGTGAAGTCCCGTTGTGGGCTCGTCAAGAATATATATGGTTTTTCCTGTACTGCGTTTTGAAAGCTCGGTTGCAAGCTTTACACGCTGAGCCTCACCGCCCGAAAGGGTAGTTGCGGGCTGACCGATTTTAATATATCCAAGTCCTACATCATAAAGGGTTTTGAGCTTTCGGTAGATTTTGGGGATACTCTCAAAGAAGTTCATACCCTCTTCAACCGTCATTTCAAGAACTTCGTATATATTTTTGCCCTTATATCGAATGTTTAGGGTTTCTTTGTTATAGCGTGTACCTGAGCACACCTCGCAAGGCACATAAATATCGGGAAGAAAGTGCATTTCAATCTTTAAAATGCCGTCGCCCTGACAGGCTTCGCACCTTCCGCCCTTTACATTAAAGGAAAATCTGCCTGCGGTGTAGCCCTTGGCTTTGGCGTCCTTAGTAGAGGCAAAAAGCTCTCTGATATCCGCAAAAACACCTGTATAGGTTGCAGGGTTTGAGCGGGGCGTTCTGCCGATAGGCGCCTGATTTATATCAATTACCTTATCTAAATTCTCTATTCCGTCAATCGACTTATATTTCCCCGGTACAGTTTTAGAATGGTTCAGCTTTGCCGCCAAAACCTTGTATAAAATATCATTTACAAAGGAAGATTTACCGCTTCCTGAAACGCCCGTAATACATATAAACTCGCCTAAGGGAAGCTTAATGTCTAAGTTTTTAAGGTTGTTTTCAGTGGCACCTTTAATGGTAAGGAACTGTCCGTTACCTTTTCTTCTTGTCTTTGGTACAGGGATTTTCTTTCTTCCAAATAGATAGTCTGAGGTTATAGAGTCCTCTGCCTTTTCGAGTTCGTCTAAGTTTCCCGAAAATACTATATTTCCGCCGTGAATTCCCGCACCCTTACCTACATCGACTATATAATCTGCCGCGCGCATAGTGTCCTCGTCGTGCTCAACAACAATAAGGGTGTTACCTAAATCACGCAGCTTTTTAAGGGTAGCAAGCAGACGCTCGTTATCCCTTTGATGAAGACCTATACTCGGCTCATCAAGGATATAAAGCACACCCATAAGAGAAGAACCTATCTGAGTAGCTAGGCGTATACGCTGACTCTCCCCTCCCGATAGCGTTCCTGAAGAACGGGAGAGGGAAAGGTAATCAAGACCTACACTCTTTAAAAATGACAAACGCTCTCTTATTTCTTTTAGTATTGGCTTTGCAATCATAGTGTCGCGCTCAGAAAAGGTGAGTGTATCCATAAATTCAAGCTCACGGCTTACCGACATATCGCAAAATTCCATTATATTTTTGCCGCCTATTGTAACGGCTAAATATTCGGGCTTTAAACGGTTTCCCTTACATTCAGGGCAGGCGCTCTCGGTCATAAGAGCCTCAATTTCATTTCTGGAATATTCACTGCCGGTTGTTTTGTAGCGGCGCTCAAGGTTGTTTATGATTCCCTCGAAAGCGGCATAGTGAACCTTACCGCCGAAATCCTCGTTGTATACAAGCTTTAGCTTTTCTTCGCCTGAGCCATAAAAAATCATCTGTTTTGCGTCTTCAGGGATATCCTTAAAAGGAATATTAATATCAAAGCCAAAGCGGTCGGCAATGGCGTTATAGTACATTGTAGCTATGGTGCTGGCATCGGGATTAAACCAAGAATTAACACCCCATCCCGAAGCTTTTATGGCGCCGTCAAGAAGTGATTTTTCTTCATCGTGCACAATAAGACGAGGGTCAACCTTCATAAACATACCGAGTCCCGTACAAACAGGGCAGGCACCAAAGGGGTTATTAAAGGAAAACATTGTAGGGGTAAGCTCGGGTATACTGATGCCGTGCTCGTCACAGGCATAGGTCTGAGAAAATTGCAGTTCTTCTCCGCCTGCAACGCTAACGGCAATAAGTCCTCCCGATAAACCGACAGCAGTTTCAATACTGTCATTAAGACGGCTTCTGATACCGTCCTTTATTACAAGACGGTCAACTACAACCTCAATAAAATGCTTTTTATTTTTTTCGAGCTTAATTTCTTCCGAAAGGTCGTAGATATTGCCGTCAATTCGAACCCTTACATATCCCGATTTTCTAGCACCCTCGAGTTCCTTTGTGTGTTCGCCCTTTCTGCCCTTTACAATGGGGGATAAAACCTGAATTTTACTGCCCTCGGGTAGCTTTAAAACGGTGTCAACAATCTGGTCGGTGGTTTGCTGCTTTATTTCCTTGCCGCAGACGGGGCAGTGTGGTGTTCCCACCCTCGCATACAAAAGACGCAGATAATCGTATATCTCTGTAACCGTACCTACAGTTGAACGGGGGTTTTTAGAGGTGGTTTTCTGGTCGATTGAAATGGCAGGGGATAAGCCCTCAATGCTTTCAACATTCGGCTTTTCCATCTGACCTAAGAACTGACGGGCATAGCTCGAAAGGGACTCAACATAGCGGCGCTGACCCTCAGCGTAGATAGTATCAAACGCTAAAGAGGATTTTCCGCTTCCCGAAAGTCCCGTAAATACAACAAGCTTGTCTCTCGGAATAGTTAAATCAACATTTTTAAGGTTGTGCTCACACGCACCTTTTATAATAATTTTATCACTTGCCAAGTGGGTTTCCTCCATCTTTAAAGGATTTTATTTGCTTTCTCGAAGCCTTGTGATTTTATCTCTAAGTGTTGCGGCAAGCTCAAATTCGAGCATCTTTGCCGCCTGCTTCATTTCATAAGTCAGGCGTTTAATCTCAGCCTCTTTTTCTATCTTAGACATCTTAGAATAAGACTTTTCACTAACCGCTTTTGTTCCTATTTCTATTATATCCCTTACATCCTTAAGGATTGTTTTCGGTACAATGCCGAATTTTTGGTTATAGTCATTTTGGATTTTTCGGCGGCGCTCGGTTTCAAAGAGCGCCCTTTCCATTGAGGGAGTTACGCTGTCGGCATACATAATAACCTCGCCGTTTGCGTTACGGGCGGCTCTGCCGATTGTCTGAATAAGCGAGGTCTCGCTTCTAAGAAAGCCCTCTTTATCGGCATCAAGAATTGCTACTAAGGATACCTCGGGTATGTCAAGACCTTCTCGCAACAGGTTTATTCCTACCAAAACATCAAATTCACCAAGACGCAAATCTCTTATGATTTCCATACGCTCGATAGTGTCAATATCGTGGTGCATATATTTAACCTTTATACCAAGGTTGTCAAGATAATCGGTTAAATCCTCTGCCATTTTTTTGGTGAGGGTGGTTATAAGCACACGCTCTTTTTTTGCGGTGCGGATATTGATTTCGGAAACAAGGTCGTCAATCTGTCCGTCAGAGGGACGAACAGATACTAATGGGTCTAAAAGACCTGTAGGTCTTATTACCTGTTCAACAATCTCTGCTGAGTGTTCTTTTTCAAACTCACCGGGGGTTGCCGATACGAATACCGCCTGATTTATGTGACTGTAAAATTCTTCAAAATTAAGCGGTCTGTTATCAAAGGCAGATGGCAGTCTAAAGCCGTATTCTACAAGATTTTCTTTTCGCGCCCTGTCTCCGCCGTACATACCTCTGACTTGCGGCAGAGTTACATGGGACTCGTCTACAAAAAGTAAAAAATCGTCAGGGAAGTAATCAAGCAGGGTTGAGGGTGTACTACCCTTAGGTCTTCGCGCCATAACGCGAGAATAGTTTTCAATTCCCTTACAGGTGCCGATTTCTCGCAGCATTTCTATGTCGTATTCTGTGCGCTGTCGGATTCTCTGTGCCTCGATAAGCTTTTCGTTTTCTATAAAGAATTCTACACGCTCTTCCATTTCTTCTTTTATTTCGGCAAGGGCTTCTTCAAGCTTGTCCTGAGGTACAATATAGTGGGAAGCGGGGTAGATGGCTGTGTGGGAAATCATAGACTTAACCTCACCCGTCAGGGTGTTGATTTCACATATTCTGTCTATTTCGTCACCGAAAAATTCAATCCTGAGCGCATTTTCATAAGAGTAAGCAGGGTAGACCTCCACCGTATCGCCTCTTACTCTAAACTTGTTTCGCACAAAGTTTATGTCGTTTCGCTCATACTGTAGGTCTACAAGTTTGCGTATGAGCTCGTCTCTGCCTTTTTCCATACCAACTCTAAGCGAAATAACCATATTTCTATAATCAATCGGGTTGCCGAGCGAATATATGCAGGAAACCGACGCTACAATTATAACATCCCTGCGCTCACTTAAAGCGCAGGTTGCACTGTGGCGAAGCTTGTCTATTTCGTCATTAATTGCAGAATCCTTTTCGATATAGGTATCTGTCCCCGGAATGTATGCCTCGGGCTGATAATAATCGTAATAGGAAACAAAATATTCAACAGCATTTTCGGGGAAAAACTCTCTGAACTCCGAACACAGTTGTGCGGCGAGGGTTTTATTGTGAGCGAGAACAAGGGTGGGTCGGTTAACTCTTTCTATAATGTTCGCCATGGTAAAGGTTTTACCCGAACCCGTTGCACCCAGCAAAACCTGCTCTTTTAAGCCATTTTCAATGCCTTGACTTAATTTTTCAATAGCCTGCGGTTGGTCACCTGTAGGCTTAAATTTCGAGTGCAAAATAAACTTATCCGGCACGTTCTCACTCCTTTCTCCGTTTTGAAAATGGCAGAGGCTATTGAGGCAAAATGACAAGAGCCTGACTGCCAAGCTCGGCAAACCGTTCTTCGGTCAATGACTTTTCATAAGCTACTAATTTTCCGGCGTAAGGGTCATTAAAGAAATACTTAGTGTCGTCATATCCCACCAACAACATACAGTGTTCGTTTCCGGGCCAGGTAAAACGCGCTCCATCGCTTAAATACCAAGAGTTTCTTGGGTTGGTTTCCAACATATTGATGGTCGCCCACAGAATTACCGGAACATCTTTGTCGATATATTGGTCACATATTTCCTCCAGCGACATGCCAGTTATATTTTTGACAGATTCGGAATTACCGATGCACGCATGAAGTGCTTTTTCAATCACAGGTGCCATGCAACCGTACGAAGCCGCGGATTTCGGATTACCGATAAAGTATTCATAGGGAGAGGGACCAAAATTCATTCCGTTTTCAACATAGAAAGCACGGCTTGTAGGCAAATATTCATCCACAAACGTCTCTACTGAAATTTGATTTCCAAAATAATGTAAAGCCATAACCGCCGCAACCGATTCGCAACCGGTGGGAAACTCGGGGAATTGATGTATAGCAGGCACGTTGCTAATTAGTTTACTGGGGGATGTGGTCTCCTCCGAGGGAGTGCTGTATTCCGGCTCGATATTAATGACGGTATCCTGCGACAATACGGTTAGTTCTTCAGGAGATGTGGGGTTGCACAGAATGATTTTATGATGTTTTTCCATGGAGGAACCAGTTACTACCAATACGTTTTGGTCGTCAATGTAACATATTTTTTCAACTGGTTCGGTTAGGTAATAATAGGAAAGGGTTTTCTTGTTCAGGTCATAGAATCTCAGCTGATTTTTGTTTTGGGAAACGCAGGTTGTTGCAAAGCCGTGTTCTCCCATTCCGACAACAATTTCATCCGCAGACGATATGGGAATATAGGAGCATCCGTCAGCATTTGCCAACAGGAAATTACTCTCTGTCTCACCGATGCAATAATGGGAAGAAAAGTGATTGATTCTGTTGTCCGCCAACGTGAGGGTATAGCTTTCCCTTGTTATGTCCAATGCGAACACCTCGCCGCTTATGCTGACAAGTTGTAAGACATCGTCCTTGAAAGAAAGCACGCCACGAGGGGGAGAATCCAAGTCAATGGAACAGCGGCTGTTGTCCACCATATGGATGACCGTTGCCTGCGTACCCGAAGGATTTGTATAGACAAAATATTTTGCGTTCTCGCTTAAAGCACAAAAGTGCATCGGCTCACTTACTTCCGAAAAAACACGTTCGTTTGTAATGTTCCCCGATCTGTCATATATCTTAAGCTCTTTTGCAAGGGTGTTGATGGCATAAAATCCGTTTTGGGTCAAACCGCTTACCCAAGCGCCATCCGAAAAAGAAACCTCGCAAAGCTTTTCACCTTTTCCAAGATCAAACAGGATGGTGTCAAAAGAATATGTATCAAGTCCTGAAGTAATAGAGTCGATTTTGACGATACCGTTCAAACAACAAGCTTCTGCAAGATCTCTATTCAGGATGTTTTCTCCTATTATTTTGGTGATATAATCTTCTGATTTTTTTGTAGCTTCATTTTTAGAGCAACCAACAAGACAAGTAAATATAAGTATTAGTGATAGTAAAATACAAATTAATTTTTTCATCATCTATTTCTCCTGTTTAAATTTGAGTATCCATTTCACATTACACGAATTCAGGTCACAAATTCATTTGATTTATACAGTGTTATTCTGTGTTATTTGGTGTTAAAAAGCCATTTAAATCGGCATTTTATCATGCTTTTTGGTGCAAAACTTGTATTAGGAAACAAAGTATTCCACCGCGTTTTCGGGGAAGAATTCTTTGAATTCAGAGCACAACTGTGCAGCTAAGGTTTTATTGTGAGCGAGAACAAGTGTCGGACGGTTTACACGCTCGATAATATTAGCCATTGTAAAGGTCTTACCCGAACCTGTAACGCCGAGAAGCGTTTGTTCACGGTTGCCGTTTTCAATACTTTTAACCAAAGCATCAATGGCTTCAGGTTGGTCGCCTGTAGGCTTGTAAGCGCTTTTTAAAATAAACTTATCCGCCATATTCTCACTCCTTACCTTTTAATTATTTTCTGTCATTTTTACTATATAAATTCACATATAAATACAAGTTTATATTTTCACCGAATTTTTCTTAAAATATCGTATAATCGCCAAAACGATTAGAATTCCAATTATGGGGAAGAGGGAAGTTACAAGCATGCCGATTTTAAGTCCCACCTGCTCGGCTGAAATATGCAGCGTATTGCTGAGATTTAGGGCAAAATCAGTTACCGATACATTATCAACAATAATACCCAAAAGCTGCGGTGATATTGCAGCCCCTAGGTCACCGCCTGCCGCCATCAAGGCAAAGGCTGCAACTCCGGCGTTAGGTATCTTTTCCTTCATCATAATAAGTGCACCGGGCCATAGCATAGAGGTGCAAAAGCCTGTCATAATACAAGCAATGAAGGCAACTATAATATTTGATGAAAGTCCTGCGGCAAGATAGCAAAGGGCGGCACCAATCATACTGATAAGCAGTGTGCGATAGATGTTTTTGCCGAATTTAGCATAGGTAATACGAGCAATTCCGAGGAGAATTGCAAACATTGCAACCCCGAAAATATCACCAACAACCTTACTTACCCCTAACGCATTTTTCACATATGTAGATATCCAGTTGGCCATAGTGTTTTCAGCACAGCTTCCAAAAAAAATGCAAGCTACACATAGCGCAAGCCCGATAGTGCGTCGTTTTGTACTGTCTGCCGATACGGTGCCTGATGTATCACTGCTCATATCAGGCATCGGGGAGAGCATAAACATTACGGCAGAAATGACGGGCAGACACGCCAAAAACATAATGAGATACATCCAATTATCTGCACCGAAAAGCTTTAAAAACAGCGTACTGATAATAATTATAGTGAAGGTACCGAAGGCGTAGAGGGAATGAAGGAAACTCATATCCCTTTGAGGATTGTCCGACGGAATAGCGGCTATTGTAGGGCTTAACAACACTTCAGACAAGCCCGACGCAACTGAAAATATAACAGTACCAATCAGTAATCCGATATAAGCGATATTTGGAAACAGGGTAGGTATTAATGCGTACATAAAAAGTCCTGCAGCTGTAATTAGAGGCGTAATCCTGACAATCGCTTTTGTATTAAAATGCTTTGAAAACGCCGTAAATATAAGGTCAATACCAAGTTGCGTAAAGAAATTCACCAATACGAGCGTGCCGAGAAGAGTATAAGAAATTCCAAACAGCTCTCGGAATGTTACGAACAAAATCGGCGGTACACAAAACACAGACGACATCGTAAAATACGCCGTGTAGCAAGCAAGTTTTGTAATTTTAAATTTTGAATTAGACATATAGATTAATTTTCCTTTTAATACCCTTAAAATGCAACAAAACAAATCTCTACAAATACATTATACCACAAAATATTTTATAAGTAAATAAAATAGCAGATGCTTTTTTGCATCTGCTACAATTATATATCATAACTTATAAACTTGCCATTGTGGAAAGTGAAAAGCTTAGTAAAGCCAATATCGCGAAGAAAGCTTTTGGTTTCATCAAACTTAAAATCAAGGGTATCGGCATGGTGGCTATCGGACGAGAGAATAATGGGCGCGTCTAACTTTTTAAGTGTGTATAGTAAATTTGTGCTCGGATAGGGGGTAGTGCGAAGTCCTCGGGCGATAGCACCCGTATTTACTTCGAAAATACATCCGCTTTTAGCGGCTTTTGTTATGTATTTTTCGGCGATTTTGTTATATTCTGCGTTATTCAGAAGCAAGGCTTCACCCTGTTCGTCATACTTTGTAATTAAGTCGAAATGGCCTATAATATCAGGCTTTCTTGAGGTTATATATTCACAAAAGGGTCGAAAGTATGCTTCTGCCAAGCGGAGAACATCAAAATCGAAAAGCTCAAGGCACTTTTTAAAGTAATCGTGACTTAAATCAAGAGGATGATACTGATTATTTATATAAAGGTAGTGCGAAGATCCGATAATATATTCGTATTTACTTCTATCAACTAAAGATAAAGCGTCCTCTTCGGTGCCGAGATAAATTTCGATATCATTTTTATATTTCTCTTTAAGACGGCAAATTTCTTTAATATAGGCAGGGGTATCGTTAATACAGGTTTCTAAATCGAAATCGGTATATCCGTGCCCCGAAAAGCCGATTGCCGAAAAGCCTTTTTCGATTGCGGATAGTATGACTTCTTCGGGAGTGTTTTTACCGTCGCAAAACTTAGTATGTGTATGGAAATTAGCGAGCATAGTTTATCTCCTGTTTTACTAGTTTGGTATTTTATAATTTTCGAGTTCCTTTAATTCCTTTTTAAAAAGCGCAAACGGACCGTTTGGTTTTGGCAGACTAAATCCCTCAATCTGCTTTTTTGAGATGGGGTGCGAAAAGGCGAGCCTGAAAGAGTAAAGGGCGATAGGCGTTTTGCCGTTATCCTTTGTATCCTGTTTTCCGTACTTTGTGTCGCCGACAAGAGAAAATCCGCGGGATGCGAACTGAACACGGATTTGATGAGTTCTTCCGGTATGAAGCTTTATTCTTACTAAGGATAAGCCGTTTTTTTCACCGAGTACGGTGTATTCGAGTTTTGCAAATTTTGCATCCTTTGTGTCCTTTTTTGCAACAAACACTTTGCATTTTTTCTTGTCCTTTAATAAATAGTCCTCCATAACACCTGTGGGGGAGGGCTTGCCGTTTACAACTGCCAAATATTCTTTTTCAAAGTTATGAGACGCCATCATTTTGGCAAGAATTTCGGTAGCTTTACTGCTTTTTGAATAGACCATCACTCCGCCGACATTTCTGTCAAGTCTATGGATAACATCTATTTTATACGCCTTTGTTTGACGCTTTAAAAGCTCGGGCATATTTTTCTCTCTGTCGAAGGGCTCTGATAATACACCTACGGGTTTTAGGCAAACAACAATAAATTTATCGTTATAAAGAAAGTCTATCAATAAAACCCCTCCGTTCTTTTTCCTATTATACAGCAAATTAAAGCTTACTGCAATTATATAATTGTAATTTATAAAAAACATTGTAATAAAAAACCTCGCAAATTGCGAGGTTTAAATTATAATAAGGATTTTAAAAATTCCATAGCCTCTTTTGTCGGCTCACTTAAATTGCCAAAGGGGAAGGCAATACCCATATTATCATATTTTACCTGACAGATTTTTCTAAAGGGTAAAAGCTCGACTTTGTCAACGCATTTATGGCTTTCGGCAATTTTTTTTAGTGCTAAAATATTTTCCTTGCTGTCGTTTACTGAGGGGATAATAACCTGACGCAGAGTAGTAGGAATTTTTAGCTTTTCGAGAAGCGATAAAAACTCTAAAACCGAACCGATACTGCAACCTACATTTTCGCGGTAGAGTGCGTCGGTTGTGTACTTTATATCGAGCAGTACACGGTCGGTAACAGCGAGCAGTTTTTCGGTATTATCATTTATAATGCTTCCCGAAGTATCAAGACAGGTGTTAATTCCATCATTTTTAGATAGGGTAAATATTTCTCTTACAAAATCACTCTGTAAAAGAGGTTCACCGCCCGAAATTGTAATACCGCCCTCGTTTCCGAAATACTCGCGGTAATTTTGGGCTTTTAATACAATCTGCTCGGGGGTGTATTCGGTGCCTTCCTTAATACTCCAAGTATCAGGGTTATGACAGCACTTGCACCTTAAATTACACCCTTGCAAAAACACAACAAAGCGAACACCGGGGCCGTCTACAGTGCCTAGGGTCTGAATAGAATGAACATATCCCATTACATTGCCTCGTGGAAGGTACGGCTTATAACCTCACGCTGATGCTCACGAGAAAGCTTGCAGAAGTTAACTGCATATCCCGAAACGCGAATGGTAAGGTTCGGATACTCTTCGGGATTTTCATAAGCCTTCATAAGAGTTTCTCGGTTTAATACATTTACATTAAGGTGATGAGCACCCTTCTTAAAATATCCGTCGAGGATAGAAACTAAATTGTTATATCGCTCTTCTTCACTTCTGCCTAGAGCTTCAGGAGTTATTGAGAAGGTGTTCGAGATACCGTCACGGCAATCATCATAATCTAACTTTGCTACCGAGTTTAATGACGCTAAGGCACCGTTTTCCTCTCTGTTATGCATAGGATTAGCGCCCGGTGCAAAGGGCTCGCCCGACTTTCTGCCGTCAGGTGTAGAACCTGTATGTTTGCCGTACATAACATTAGAGGTTATAGTAAGAACAGAAAGCGTATGCTTAGCGTTTCGGTAGGTTTCGGTTTTGCGAAGTTCTGTAATTAACAGATGGGTCATTTCCTTTGCTAAAAGGTCAACCCTGTCATCGTCATTACCGAATTTTGGGAAATTGCCTACAGTTTTAAAGTCAATTATAAATCCGTTATCATCCTTAATAGGAGAAACCTCGGCATATTTAATAGCACTCAAAGAGTCTGCTACAACCGAAAGACCCGCTATACCAAACGCCATAAGACGCTCAACATCAGTATCGTGAAGCGCCATTTGAATTTTTTCATAGGCATATTTATCGTGCATATAATGGATAACATTCATTGTGTTTACATAAAGGCGTGAAAGCCAAGCAATGTAAATCTTGTAGCGCTCCATAACGGTGTCAAAATCTAATTTTTTACCGCTGAGAACCGGCATTTGAGGTCCGATATGAATATCACTTGTGGTATCATATCCGCCGTTTATTGCGATAAGGAGAAGCTTTGTAAGATTGCAACGCGCACCGAAAAACTGCATCTGCTTGCCGATTGTCATAGCAGAAACACAGCAGGCAATTGCATAATCGTCGCCGTGAAGCGGACGCATAATATCGTCATTCTCGTACTGAATAGAGTCGGTATCAGCCGACACCTTTGCACAGAACTTTTTAAAGTTTTCGGGCAAGCTGTTAGACCAGAGAACTGTAAGGTTCGGCTCAGGGGATGAGCCTAAAGTATAGAGAGTATTAAGAACTCTGAAGCTGTTTTTGGTAACAAGGGTTCTTCCGTCTTCTCCCATACCGCCTACCGCTTCGGTAATCCACATCGGATCACCGCCGAAAAGCTCATTGTATTCGGGGGTTCTAAGGTGACGGGCAAGACGAAGCTTGATTACAAAATCGTCCATAAGCTCTTGAGCGGTTTCTTCTGTAAGTGTACCGTTTTCAAGGTCACGCTCAATATAAATATCTAAGAATGTAGATACACGGCCAAGCGACATTGCGGCACCATTTTGCTCCTTGATAGAGGCAAGATAAGCAAAGTAGGTCCACTGAATAGCTTCCTTGGCATTAGCGGCAGGCTCGCTTATATCATAGCCGTACATCTGCGCCATTTCCTTTAAATAGCCGAGGAATAAAATTTGGCGGTAAAGCTCTTCTCTGAGCTTTATTTTTTCGTCTGTAAAGGAAGATTTATCAAGCTCTGCGCTATCCTTTTTCTTTTCCGCAATAAGCTTGTCAACGCCGTAAAGCGCTACTCTGCGGTAGTCGCCGATAATTCTGCCTCTGCCGTAAGCGTCAGGCAAACCTGTTATAACATGGCTTCTTCTTGCAAGACGCATTTCTTCGTTGTAGGCGCGGAAAACACCGTCGTTATGGGTGGTGCGGTACTGAAATTCCTGCTCGATTTTTTCACTAAGCTTGTAGCCGTATGCAGAACAAGCCTGTCTTGCCATTCTAATACCGCCAAAGGGGTTTATACCGCGCTTTAGGGGAGCGTCGGTCTGAAGGCCTACAATAAGCTCGTTATCCTTATCTATGTATCCGGGATTATATGCGGTAAGGGAGGTTACGGTTTCGGTGTCGATATCCAAAACGCCGCCTCGCTGGCGCTCTAGCTTAAAGAGGGCTTGTACCTTATCCATAATAGCAGAGGTACGGGCAGTAGCAGAGGCTAAAAATTCACTGTCACCTGTATATTCTTTATAGTTTGTCTGAATAAAATCGCGAACATTGATTTCGTTTTGCCAGACACCATTTTTAAATCCATTCCAATTTATGTGTTCCATATCATTACCTCTCATTCTAAGAAAGTTCGAATTTAACAAAAAAGGGCAAATCGATTTTATAAAAAACGATTTGCCCAGACGGTCGACTAAAGCTCACCCCATACTCCCTTGCGGTAGTCCGCATAACCCGTCAGTAGCATAGAGCGTATTATATTTATTTGCTGTATATAAATTATACAATTCAAAATCATATTTGTCAAGAAGCATTTTGGCTGCATACTTAACCAAATAGGTGGTCGGTTACAAGCATAACGCAAAAGCCTATAAGCAGCGCGAAGGTGGCTCCTCGTTCGTTGCCGTGCGAGTGGGTTTCGGGTATCATTTCGTCACTTATAACATAAAGCATAAATCCGCCCGCAAAGGAAAGGAGGAAGGGAAGAAGGACTCCTGTTATATTTACGGCAAAATAACCTAAAAATGTTCCGAAAACTTCAACTGCACCCGTAAGCAGAGCAATGATAATCGTTTTTCTAGCTGATATTCCCGAGGCTAGCATTGGAGCTATAATAATCATACCCTCGGGTATGTTCTGCAGTGCTATGCCGCCCGCTATAATAAGGGCCTGTTTTGTATCTCCCGTTCCAAAACCTACACCTGCGGCAACGCCTTCAGGCAGGTTATGTATTGCGATTGCAGTTACAAAAAGCAACACCTTATCGATAGATTTGTTTTTATGCTCTTCAGAATCGCCGATTAAGGGGTTATGAAGATGGGGGATAAGCTTATCTATAAGATTAAGACACAAAGCACCTGTAAAAATACCGCCGACGGTTATTATTACATTATACTTCTGTCCGTATTCGAGGGATGGTATGATAAGACCGAATATAGATGCCGAAAGCATAACACCCGCCGCAAAGGAAAGCACGATATCTAAAAATTTATGTGATATGTTTTTAAAAACAAAACCTATAAGCGCTCCAAATGCTGTAGCACCGCCTACACCGAGCGCGGTAATAAGAACTATTTCCATGATTTATACCTCCTTTTTATTTGATATTTTAACACAAGAGCAAAGCTATATCAAGTTTTTTGAAGTGTTAATCAAAGAAAAGAGGAGAAAAGTCGGTTAATTTATCACATTATCACAATGAAGTGTTGAAGCAAAGGCGGTTTATATGTAAGTTTTTCACAAAGATTAAAAATTTTTTCAAAAAACACTTTACAACTTTAGTTCGATGAAGTATAATGTGAACATACCGATTGTGAAGTAATCACAAATCAAAATTCAAGGAGAGAAAAAATTATGAAAAAATTATTTGCATTACTTTTAGCAGTACTTATGCTTGTAACCGTATTTGCAGGCTGCGAAAACAAGGACACATCTAGTGAAGCAGATGCCAAGAAGCCTACAATAGTAGTTGGTTACACAATTTACGAACCTATGAACTACAAGGACGAAAACGGCAAGCTTATCGGCTTTGATACCGACCTTGCAGTAGCAGTTTTCGAGAACCTCGGCTATGATGTTCTTTTCCAGGAAATCGTTTGGGAAAACAAGTATACAGACCTTAACGGCGGCACAATTGACTGCATTTGGAACGGCTTTACAGCAAACAGCGCTGATGATGACGGTATTGCACGTTCAGAGAAGGTTGATTTCTCATACAACTATATGGAAAACCGTCAGGTAGTAGTTGTTAAGAAGGATTCAGGCATTAAGACTGCTGCTGATTTAAACGGTAAGCTCGGTTCAGGTGAGAGCGGCTCTGCAGGTGAGACCTATGCTGAGGGCTTTAAGGGCACAACCTTCAAGGGCTTTACAAAGCAGACCGACTGCTTATTCGAGGTTAAATCAGGTACAGTTGACTTTGCAGTTTTAGACGCACAGCTTGCAAACAGCTACTGTGGCAAGGGCGACTATGAAAACCTTATGGTTGTTGAGGCACTTACAAGTGATGTTGAATATTATGCTATAGGCTTTAAGAAGGGCAGTGAGCTTACTGCTAAGGTAAATGCACAGCTCGAGGCTTTAGCCAAGGACGGCACTCTTGATACTCTTGGTAAGAAATATCCCAAGGTTGCAAATTCTATAATCAAAGATTTCGCTGATCAGAAATAATATATAAAAACATACTTTTTGGAGAATTAGAATGTCTTTTTTAGAGGTAACATCATTCCTTTGGGACGGCTTTTTAATATCCTTGCTAATCTTTGCGGTGACGCTGCTTTGCGGCGCACCGCTTGGTTTGCCTATAGCCTTTTGTTCTATGAGCAAATTCAAGGTGATAAAAAGCATTTCAAAGGTAATTGTCTGGATAGTCAGAGGTATTCCGCTGATGCTACAGATATTTATAATCTATTATGTTCCGGGATTATTGTTTAAATTTCCGCTTTTCAGTCAGATAGACCGATATATGTTTATGAATTACGGAGTTGCCGATGCGGGAAGAATTACCGCAGTACTTATAGCCTTTACCCTTAATTATGCCTGCTATTTTTCGGAGATTTACAGAGGTGGTATTGAGAGTATATCACGCGGTCAGTACGAAGCGGGTTATGTTTTAGGTCTTACAAAGTCTCAGATATTCAGAAAAATCGTTTTAAAGCAGGTAATTAAGCGTATAGTGCCTCCTATGTCTAATGAAATTATAACACTTATCAAGGATACAGCCCTTGCAAACTGTATTGTTGTTTGTGAAATCATTAAACAGGCAAAGGAGCTTGCCGCTACAAAGGCGCTTGTTTGGCCGCTTTTCTACACAGGTGTTTTCTATCTTGTTTTTGTGGGTATCCTTACAATAGTTTTAGGAAAAGTAGAAAAGAAGCTCGATTATTTTAGGAGTTAGTATATGTCGGTTTTAGAAGTAAAAAACATAAAGAAAAGCTTTGGCAAAACCGAAGTTTTAAAGGGGATTGACTTTTCGCTCGAAAAGGGAGAAGTGCTTGTAATTATCGGCTCTTCGGGAAGCGGAAAAACAACCCTGCTTCGTTGTCTTAATTTCCTCGAAATAGCAGACGAGGGCACAATTTCGGTAGACGGAAAGCTTTTATTTGACGGCGCAAAGCCTGATATAAACGATAGAAAAATCAGGGAAAACAGATTGCACTTCGGACTAGTTTTCCAAAACTTTAATCTTTTTCCGCAGTATACAGTTATCGAAAATGTAAAGCTTGCTCCAACTCTTCTGAAAAAGGCCTCTGATGCAGAGATTGAAGAAAAAGCGCGTAATCTTATTTCAAGAGTGGGGCTTTCGGAAAAGGTAGATAACTATCCTTGTCAGCTGTCGGGCGGTCAGCAGCAGCGTGTTGCTATCGCAAGGGCATTGGCGCTTAACCCCGATATACTTTGCTTTGATGAGCCTACTTCCGCTTTGGACCCCGAGCTTACAGGTGAGGTTTTAAAGGTTATAAAGGGACTTAAAAGTAAGGATAGTACAATGATAATTGTTACTCACGAAATGGAATTTGCTAAAAATGTTGCCGATAAGGTAATCTTTATGGCAGACGGTGTTATTGAAGAAATGGGAACGCCCGAAGAAGTATTTGATAACCCAAAATCTTCAAAAACACGCTCATTTTTAAACAAAGCCTACGAAAACATATAAGGAAGTTTTTAGATTATGTCTGATAATAAATCTTTAAAAACTCAGATGATAAGTGAACTTTATGACCTTATTTTGTCCCTTGAAACCAAAAAGGACTGCGAGGCTCTATTTGAGGACCTTTGCACCTACAAAGAGGTTGAACAGATGGCGCAGCGCGTTAGAGCCGCAAAGCTTCTGATATCGGGTAGCACATATAATAAGATTATAGAGGAAACTGATATATCCTCGGCTACTCTAAGTCGAGTTTCTCGCTGTGTTCAGTATGGAAACGGATATAAAACCTTTATTAAATAACACCTAAATTGCTATTGACAATGAATTTTTTGTATGTTAAAATACAAGAAATTAATATTTAAACCTGTGATTAAGAGTAGTACCGATTTACAGATGCTTTTAGAGAGTTGCCGTTGGTGGAAAGGTAATAGCGGAATTTATCGGGAATGGGCTTATGAGGGCGGCCGAAAGCGTAAAAGTTAGTAGTAGCCGACGGTGGAGCGCATCCGTTACAATGCGTGCCGTATGTCAGTACGGATAGAGTGGATGATATTATTCATCAAATTGGGTGGTACCGCAGGATTTACAAGTCTTGTCCCTTTTTATAGGGATGGGACTTTTATTTTTGGAGGTATAGTTTTATGCTACTGCTCACTAAACGATGGCGCATTTTAAAACCTTTTTAGTTTTTTAATATGTTAATTCGGAGGAAATAAAAATGAAATTAAATAATGTTGATTTTGATACCTATTTTAAAGAATATCCAAATAAAGAGGGCTTTTTCGGTAAATACGGCGGAGTTTATGTAGAAGATAAGCTTAAAAGCGCTATGGCAGAGATTACAGAGGCATATTATTCTATCTGTCAGTCAAGAAAGTTTATAGCAGAGCTTAGAAGAATCCGTAAGGAATTTCAGGGCAGACCTACCCCTGTTACCCATCTTGAAAGGCTTTCCGATTCGCTCGGCGGCAAGGTTCAGCTTTATGCAAAGCGTGAGGACTTAAACCATTCGGGCGCTCATAAGCTCAATCACTGTATGGGTGAAGCATTGCTTGCAAAGTATATGGGCAAGAAAAAGGTTATCGCCGAAACAGGTGCCGGTCAGCACGGAGTAGCACTAGCTACTGCGGCTGCATATTTCGGTCTACAGTGCGATATTTATATGGGCTCTGTTGATATAAAGAAACAGGCTCCCAATGTTGCAAGAATGAAAATTTTAGGCGCTAATGTTATTGAGGTAACACACGGTCTTCAAACCTTAAAAGAGGCTGTAGACGCAGCATTTGACGCATACAGCAAAGAATATAATGATGCGATTTACTGCATAGGCTCGGTTTTAGGTCCTCATCCGTTTCCGATGATGGTTCGCGATTTTCAGAGCGTTGTAGGTGTTGAGGCTCGCGAGCAGTTTGTCGATATGACAGGTCATTTGCCGACCTCTATCGTTGCTTGTGTAGGCGGCGGCTCTAATGCGGCAGGTCTTTTTGCAGGCTTCCTTAACGACCCCGTTGATATTTACGGTGTTGAGCCTTTGGGCAGAGGAGAGACTTTAGGCGACCACGCCGCAAGTTTAAAATACGGTACAGAGGGCATTATGCACGGCTTTAACAGTATAATGCTCAAAGACGAAAACGGTGAACCTGCACCGGTTTACTCGGTAGCAAGCGGTCTTGACTATCCGTCTTCAGGCCCTGAACACGCATTTTTACAGGAGATAGGCCGAGTAAAATACGATGTTATAAATGATGATGAGACTATTGACGCTTTCTTTAAGCTTGCTCGTCTTGAGGGTATAATCCCTGCCATTGAGAGCGCTCACGCAGTAGCCTTTGGTATGAAGCTTGCAAAAACTATGGACCACGGCTCCATTCTTATTAACCTTTCAGGCAGAGGCGATAAGGATATGGACTATATAATCGAAAATTACGGTATTAGATAATTTATCGGCTTTAGGTTAGAATAATAGTGTGGCGAAATTTTTCGATACACTAAATCTTTTTTATTCAAAGGTGATAGTATGGTTATAGATTTTCATACCCACGCATTTCCCGATGCGATAGCCGAGCGTGCCATAGCTTCCTTAGTTGCGGGCAGCGGCGGTAAATATTTGCCCTGCAGTAACGGTACACTTTCAGGTCTTAAAAATAATATGGAGAAATTCGGTGTTGATATTTCGGTAGTTCAGCCTGTAATTACAAAGGCTTCTCAACTAAATACCTTAAATAATTGGGCAAGGGATATATGCTGTGAAAACATAATATCTTTTGGAGGAATTTATCCTCATACAGAAGATTATAAAGCGGATATCGATTTTGTGGTTTCTTTGGGGCTAAAGGGACTTAAATTTCACCCCGAATATCAGAATTTTGAGGTTTACTCAAAGGAAATGCTGAAAATCTATGATTATGCTTTAAATAAAGGACTTATACTCCTTTTTCACGCGGGCTTTGACCCCGCTTACAAGCCACCCTTTAAAAGTTGCCCCAAAGCCTTTGCAAAAATTTCAAAGGAATTAGGCGGAGGAAAAATAGTTGCGGCGCATTTAGGAGGTCAGCAACAATGGGACGAGGTTGCAGAGTATCTTGCAGGCAGTGATATTTATCTTGATACCTCGATGGGATTTAAGTATTATACAAAAGAGCAATTCTTAAAAATTCTAGAAATTCACGGTGCAGATAAAATTCTTTTCGGCTCGGATTCGCCTTGGAGTAGGGCAGACGAAGAAATAAACGCTATAAAAGCTTTGCCTATATCCGATGAAGATAAGGATAAAATACTCTATAAAAACGCAAAAGAGTTACTAAGAATATAAAAAACGGCTGACCTTAAAGTCAGCCGTTTAATGTTTTTTATTTATTCAAATGTAACATTTATATCTTTTCTTGCGATGCAAACCCAAGAAGAACCTGTGTTTACAGTAAGGCTTGTCCCGTCGGTGTTAGTAAACTTGATGGGCGCAGTGCTCGAAGATTTTGACCATTTAATAGGTGTATATGTACCGTTTACTATGTAATAACCGTTGCCGCCTTTAAGACTTACATTGCGGTGATATCCGTCTGAATAGTTGGAAATATTAGTAAGTAAAACGAAAATGTTTTTAAACTGTGTGGGGTTGCCTGATACATAATCTTTTAAAACTGTGCCATTGAAAAGTCTTGTATACTTTCCGCTATTAGCATCGTAGTTAAAGCCTGTTTTATAAGAGTCAGAGAAGGGAACTGCTAGCTTTGTACAGGTGCCGCCGCTAAGTGTGATACTCTCTTCGGGGTCTGCAAAGTTTTGCCAAGCAGGACGCTCCTTCAATTTCTTATTCTTCATAAAGCAAGAATAAATGCTCTTGCCCTCTGCATACAAGGTATGCTCGTATGCTAGACCGTTTTGTATACGCTTTGCACAGTTGTTTGTGCCTGCGGTGTAGTGCTCAATGTCTTTAAGGTGAGGTCCGCAGTATCTTGAGTCTTGTCCGTGGTGAATGTAAACTGCGTTGTGACCTAAGGCTAAATCAACATATACATATCTTGCTGAACGAATAGAGCCTATTTTCCCTGCACTCTTTATATCCTGATAAACCGCCATTAAACGAGTGATACCACCCTCAACCTCGGTTTCGTAAACTATATCAGCATTCTCAAGTCCCGTTTGTATTTTCTGAGCAAAATTTATATTGTTTACCATAACTGCAACGGGTTGGCGCTTAGATACTTCGAGACTTAAATCAACTTCACCTGTAAGTGAATTCATATAATATGTAGGCTTGGGCTCTGGTGCCGGAGTACTTTCAGTACCGCTGCTCGAAAGGGCAGGCTTTTCGGTTGTAGTGTTGCCGCAAGCCGTTAAGGTCAAAAAGGTTAGAGATAAAAGTATAACTGCTAATTTTTTAAGCATGAGAAATCCTCCTGTGATTATTACCTATTCATTATACTACGAAACGCATATTATTTCAATACAATATTAATAAAAAAATATATTATTCACCCTTTACATAAACTGTAAAAATTGGTATAATTATATAATGAATTTTGAAAGGAAGTTTTGTATGAAAAGTCTTGTGCTACTCTGTGACGGTATGGCAGATATACCCTTTGCAGAGCTTGATAATAAAACCCCTATGCAGTGCGCTAAAAAGCCGCTTATCGATAGCTTAGCTTTAGTATCCGAAGTCGGTATGTGCAGAACTGTTGCGGCAGGCTTAAAGCCCGGCAGCGATGTTGCGAACCTCTCTGTTATGGGTTATGACCCTACTGTTTCCTATACAGGCCGCTCACCATTAGAGGCGGCGTCCATCGGTATTGATTTGAAGGATACCGATGTAACCTTGCGCTGTAATCTTGTAACCCTTTCGGATGAGGAAAACTATGGCGATAAAACGATGGTTGATTACTGTGCGGGAGATATTTCTACTGAGGAAGCTGCCGAAATTATTAAAACGGTTGAAGAAAAGCTCGGAAACGAGATTTATAAATTCTACAGCGGAGTTAGCTACCGCCATTGTCTTGTAGTATCAAACGGTACTACCGATTTAGGTGAAATGACACCGCCCCACGATATAAGCGGCAGAGTGGTAGGCGAGTATTTAAGTAAAAGTGAAAATGCGGCGCCCCTTATTGACCTTATGAAGAAGAGCTATGATATCCTTATAAATCACCCTGTAAATGTAAGCCGAATGGAAAAGGGACTTCGCCCTGCAAACTCTATCTGGCTTTGGGGAGAGGGTACCCGTCCTCAGATGGAGGATTTTTATAAGCTTAACGGCGTTAAGGGCTGCGTTGTAAGTGCGGTTGACCTGCTTAAAGGTATCGGCAAATGCGCCAATATGGAAACCCCCGAGGTTGAGGGCAGTACAGGATATCTTGATACAAACTTTGAGGGTAAAGCAGCGGCTGCAATAGATGCATTCAAGAGAGGTATTGACTTTGTTTATCTTCACTTTGAAGCGCCCGACGAGTGCGGTCACAGAGGAGAGGCAAAAAATAAGGTTTTAGCTATCGAGGAAATCGAAAACCGCGCATTTAAACCGATTTTTGAGTATCTAAAGTCTTGCGGCGAGGATTTCCGCATACTCATAATGCCTGACCATCCAACTCCGCTTTCCACTAAAACTCATTCTTCAGAGCCTGTACCGTATCTGATTTATGACAGTAAAACCGAAAAGACGGGTGTTAGCTCATTTACAGAGGAAAATGCCGCTAAAACGGGTATCTTTGTTGAACACGGCCCCGATATGATACATAAATTGCTCGGGTGATAATTAATGGCAAGAAAAAGAATAAAACTTAAAGACCGCAAGCTTCCCGACTATACAAGAGGCGAGGAAATTTTTAATATGGTTTCCCATATAGTAGGGGGAGGCTTCGGTGTTATAGCCCTTGCAACCTGTGTTATAAAGTCCTTTTTAAATCATAGCGCATACCAAATTGTAAGCTCATTTATATTCGGCTTTTCTATGATTATACTTTATACAATGTCAAGCGTTTATCACGGGCTTATCCCCGAAACCGCAAAAAAGGTAATGCAGATTATAGACCACTGCAGTATTTTTATACTGATTGCGGGCACCTATACACCTATTATGCTTTGCTGTATAAGACCTGAAAAGCCATTTTTGGCTTGGACTATATTCGGTGTTGTGTGGGGCGTTTCAGCCCTCGGTATTACCCTCAATGCAATTGACCTTAAAAAATACAGCATATTTTCAGTTATCAGCTATTTGGTGCTAGGTTGGTGTATTGTAATTCCGGGCAAAACAGCAATTTCTATAATTCCAAAGGGTGGATTTATACTTTTGCTTTTAGGCGGTGTGTCCTATACAATAGGCGCAGTGCTTTATGGGATAGCGGGCGCTAAGGTGCATAGATATATGCATTCAGTTTTTCATATTTTCGTGGTTATAGGAAGCATATTACACTATCTTTGCATTTTCTTTTACATTTTAGTTTAAAAAATGCTTGACAAATCGTAAACTATCGTATATAATCGTTTAGTAATCCAAAGACAGTAGGTAACCTTTATGGTTGTAAGCACGGCGCCTACCGAGGTGAGCATAAATACATTTTTGATTGTACTTTTATGTCCATTCTCTGTCCGAGGATGGACATTTTTGATTTTTTTCGGAGGTGAAAAAATGCCGAACGCTAAGGTTTTAGAGCAAAAGCAGCAAATCGTTGCTGAACTTTCCGAGAAGCTTAATGCCGCAGTTACAGGTGTTATCGTTGACTATACTGGTACTAACGTTGCTGATGATACAAAGCTTCGTAAGGAACTCCGTGAGAACGGTGTAGACTACTTCGTAGTTAAGAACACACTTCTCGCACGTGCTATTGAGGGTACTGACCTTGAGGGAATGAAGGACGTTCTTGAGGGAACAACCGCTATCGCCCTTTCTAATGAGGACTATACCGCTGCTGCACGTGTTCTCTGCAAATTTGCAGAAACACACGAAAAATTTGTAGTAAAATCAGGCTTCCTTGATGGTAAGGTTGTTGACGTTGCTACTATTGAAAGCCTTGCAAAGCTTCCCACCAAAGAAGTTCTCTTGGCTACAGTACTCAGCGCATTCCAGGCTCCCATCGCCGCATTCGCAAGAGCTGTTCAAGCTATTGTTGATAAAGATGGCTCTGCAGAAGCTGCAGAATAATAAATTTTAAAAACTAAACTAAAAAAATATTAAATGGAGGAAAATTAAAATGGCATCTGAGAAAATTACAGCTATGATTGAAGAGTTAAAAACTCTTACCGTTCTTGAGCTTTCTGAGCTCGTTAAAGCAGTAGAGGAGGAGTTCGGTGTATCCGCAGCAGCTGCTGTTGCTGTTGCAGCACCCGCAGCAGGCGCTGCTGCCGCTGCTGAAGAGCAGTCTGAATTCGACGTAATCCTTGCTAACGCAGGCGCAGAGAAGATTAAGGTTATTAAGGTTGTTCGTGAGATTACCGGTCTTGGCCTTGCTGACGCAAAGGCACTTGTTGACGGCGCTCCTAAGACCCTTAAGGAAGCTGCTTCTAAGGAAGACGCTGAAGCTATCAAGGCTAAGCTCGCTGAAGTTGGCGCTACTGTTGAATTAAAGTAATTTAAATTCAAAAACGAAATTACCCGTAAGGAAATTTCCTTACGGGTAATTTTTTTGCATATTTTTTCGGTTTTCCTGCCAAAATACTAAGGGTGATTTTATGGGAATTCGTACCGATTTAGTGCTTGAAGAAAAGGAAAGCCGAGGAGAAATTGAAGGTGCTCGTTTTGAAAACAGAGATTACGGAGAAATTTCTGTTTCTTTTACCGAAATTATAAGCGACACTGCAGCTAGAAAACTTTCAAAACCGAAAGGCAGATATATAACAGTTGAATTTGATAGCATTGAAAAGCTTGCAGATTATGATGAGCTCACAACAGGTATTGTAAACTCTGTTAAAAAGCTTTTGCCTGAAGGTACCGACGATATCTTACTTGTAGGGCTTGGAAACAGTGATATAACCCCCGATGCATTAGGTCCGCTTGTTATGAATAAAATATTAGCTACTCGACATATAAGTCGAAGCCTTGCAAATTCTATAGGTCTTAAGGGTCTCAAAAAAGTTTCGGTTTTAACACCCGGAGTACTCGGCAAAACGGGTATTGAAACCGCAGAAATAATTATGGCTACAGTAGAAAAAATCAAACCCTCGGCGGTTATAACGGTGGACGCCTTAGCCGCCCGAAAGCCGCATAGACTTTGTAACACAGTACAGCTCACTGATACAGGTATATCACCGGGCTCGGGTGTTAACAATTCGAGAAAAGAAATAAGCCAAAAAACCTTGGGAGTGCCTGTTATTTCTATAGGTATACCTACTGTTGTTGATATTTCAAAATATAAATTCGGGGTATACGAGGAATGTAAGTTTTCAGGCAAAGAAAATATGATAGTAACCCCTAAAGATATAGATAATCTTATAACAAAATCGTCTCTTCTTCTAGCTTCTGCACTTAATATTTTCTTGCAACCCAATATTGATGAAAATATCCTTTTAAATTTGATTTAGCGGTATAAAGAAGTTTAACAAAGCATAGAATATATCGGTAAAGAAAAAAGGAGGGGATTTTATGGGCGGAAAATCAGGTGTTATAAGAAGCATAGCAGTCTTGCTGATTTCTGCTGTTATGATATCCCTTTTATCCTTTGAGGTGCTTTTTAGCAGTAATGGAGATGATTTTCTCTTTGTTTCGGCGTCGCTAAATATTGAAGAGAATATTCAGTCGCAGCCAGGCTCGCAAAAGTCCTCTGAAAGCGCGTCGTCGGTACAAAGTAATGTGAGCAGTAATAATACTGCATCAAAAGAAGTATCTGCCAGTGCTGATGCTAAAGGAAAAATACTAGAGCAATTTATATCGCCAAACTCTGCATCACTTTCCTATAATAATCTTTACCTTAAAAACAGTACAGGACTTAATATAGATATAAAATCTCTTTTAAAAAGCGATTTAGGCTTTAAACTAAAAAGTAACAGTCAGCCTCAGGTACTTATAATGCATACCCATACAACAGAGTCATTTATGCTAGAGGACAGAAATTATTATACAGGCAGCGATTTATCAAGAAGAACTAATGAAAAACAGAATATGGTAGCCCTCGGCGATATAGTAGCGAAGAAACTAAACTCGGCGGGAATAAAAACCATTCACGATAAAACAAAGCACGACTATCCCGCCTATAACGGAAGCTATACAAGGGCGGCAAATACTATTTGCTCATATCTTAAAAAATATCCGAGCATTAAAATCGTAATTGATATGCATAGAGACGCAATATCATCGGGCAAAAGCGACAAGGTAAAGCTCTGTGCCGATATAAACGGAAAGACGGCGGCTCAGGTTATGCTTGTAATGGGAAGTCAAAGCGGAACGGTTAAGAATTTTCCTAAATGGAAGGAAAATTTAAAGCTTGCCCTTAAAATTCAGCAAACCTTTGAGGTTATGTATCCATCTCTTGCCCGTCCGCTTAGCTTAACCTCGAAAAATTATAATGAAAGTCTTACGACGGGGTCAATACTTCTCGAAATGGGGACAGATGCCAACACATTAGAGGAAGCAAAATATTCTGCAGAACTTGTAGGAAACGCACTTGTCAGCGTATTTAATACTTTAAAATGAGGGATTTAGTTGAAAGAGAATATCAAGGTTTTTTTAAGAACAACGGCTATAAGCTCGGTTATTTTGCTTTCGGTAGTTTTCGGAAGTATAGGGGTATGCAAAGCCTATGAAAACATAAGACTTATAGGCTTTGGTGAATATAAAAATGCGATTGAAATATCTAAATCGGGAATTCGCGTTTTGGATTTTGAGATAAATTTAGATTAAGGAGCAAAAAATGGCGGTAGGAAGTAAAGATTATGAAAATGTAAGGTTCGATACCTCTCTTGAGGCAAATCTTATTACTTTCAGAAATATATTTAAAAAAGATGCCATTATGCGTACAAAAAGCATACTCTCTTTTGATAGGGAGTATGCCATTATTTATATGGACGGTATGGTAAATGTAGCTATGCTTAATGATTCGGTGGTAAGACCTCTCGTTACAGTAAAGCCGAATTTTGCGGATAATATAGCACAGGCAATATCAGCTCAGGTGCTTTTTGCCTCAGAGGTAAAAAGAACGGACAATCTTTCTGACGCTTTGCAGTCATTACTTTACGGCGATACATTACTGCTTATAGACGGCTCCTGTGAAATTCTTATCGTAAATACTAAGGGTTGGCGCACAAGGGGAATAAGTGAGCCTACAGATGAGCGTGTTTTACAAGGTCCAAGAGAGGGCTTTGACGAAGCCGCACTTTTGAATATAGCAATGATAAGAAGAAAGCTTTTAACACCCGATTTTTGCGTTGAAATGCAAAGAATAGGGCGCAGAACCGATACAATTGTTTTTATCTGCTATCTTGATACGCTTGTAAGCTCTAAAATGTTAAAACAATTAAAAAAGCGGCTATCGAGAATTGATATGGACGGTATTTTAGATACCAATTATATCGCAGAGCAAATAAGGGACAACCCATTTTCAATTTTTAAAACTACAGGCTCAACCGAGCGCCCCGATATAGCGGCGGCAGCAATATTAGAGGGCAGAATAGCCTTAGTTGTTGACGGAACACCTGTAGTTATGACCTTGCCGTATCTTTTCAGCGAGAACTTTCAGTCGGACGAAGATTATTATCTTAACTTCTTTGTATCGTCGGTAGGAAGAATACTCAGATATTTATGCTTTTTTCTATCCTTTTCGGTGCCTGCCGTTTTTATATCACTTATAACCTTTAACAGAGAACTTCTGCCTACAGAGTTTGCAATATCAATAGCGCAGCTAAGGGGCGGTGTACCCTTTGCCTCTGTTTTTGAATGTATAGTTTTAATCCTTATTTTTGAAATTTTAAAGGAAACGGGTCTTAGAATGCCGCAAGGCTCAGGACACGCTCTTAGTATTGTAGGCGGACTTGTAATAGGTCAGGCGGCGGTAGAGGCAAAGATAGTAAGCGCACCGATGCTTATTGCGGTGGCTTTCAGCGGTATTTGCAGTCTTATGGTGCCACGAATAAAGGGCGCTGTTTTTTATCTTAGAATAGGCTTTGCGATATTGTCTTCAATTTTTGGATTTTTAGGATTTTTTATAGGGCTCACCCTTTTACTCGGCGAGATTTTTTCACTAAAATCCTTCGGTGTAGACGAAACGGAGGCGATAAAGCATATTAAAAAGCAGAATTTTAAGGATATATTTACAAGGGCGCCTTGGCCATTTATGAGGACAAGACCTATTTTCAATTTTAATAAAGTAAGAATGGAAAGGCAGAACAAAAAATGAAGAAAGGTATATTTCTGATTTTCAGTATACTTTTTTTAACTTTTTTATGTGGGTGTGACGGCAGCCAAGAGAGCGATATGGAATATATGGTTAGCGCCATCGGCTTTGAGGAAGAGGGGGAAACCCTTACTGCTTTTGCCGAAATAATTGCCGTAAACGCTCAGGAAAAGAACGAAAATGTAAAGAGGATTGTTGTAAGCGGTGAGGGTAAGAATGTAGAGGATGCCGTAAAAATACTCCATAAATCCCTTACTAAACCTCTTTTCCTAAATCATTGTGCCGTACTTTTGGTATCAGATAATCTGTCAAAGGAAAGCCTTTTAGAAGTTACCGATTTTGCTCTTTATAACCCCGATATAACAAAGTCTATAGAGATTTTTGCAGTTAGTGATATAGAGGCGCTTTTAGGCTTGGAAACCACTTCGGCAATTGCTATCGGGTACGAGCTGCCTACCACCCTTAAGCAGTGGGAAAAATATATAAAAAAAGAATATCCTAACAGTTTTTATAAGATAAAAGCCAAAATTAAGGAAAAAAGGGAAGATGTCAGCGTACCTTATATAACGGTAGAAGAAGAGGGATATTCTATTAATGAAAAGGAACGCATAATTTTTTACAAACCGAAATTAAAGGGTAGTGATGTTTGATGGAAAGAAAAAGATTAAAAGCGGATATTTTTTCGGTTTCTATGCTTTTTTGGCTCGGAGAGAGCGTCTGCAAAATTCCAAACAACTTAAACATTAAATCCTTATCTTTGGTTCTTTTAACTGCCCTTGTTTTCTTAATTTTGGTTACCTTTTTTGATAAGAAAATAGTAGTTTTTATTAAACAAAAGCCCTTTTTAAAAATAGCGATTGCAATTTTTTTGTCGCTATATGCATTATATTGTCTGATAGATACAGTGAATTTGTTTTCAAGAGTTTTTAAAAGATTTGCTTTAAATGAGTTTTCTGTTCTGATGATTTCGGTGATTTTCTTGGCACTCGGAATTTATACCGCCCTTAAAGGCTTTAGAGCATACAAAAAAACCGCAACGGTGTTTCTAGCTATTTCAGTCCTTTTTATTGCAATTATAATTGTTGTATCATTGGGTGAAATTAATAAAGAAAATTTTAATGATATATTTAAATTACCTCTGAATTTAGACTACAAAATATTTTTGCAAAGCGGTTTTTCCGTAGGATTTTTACCCCTTTGTTTTCACCTTTTTAATGAAAAAGAATATAAAAAGAGTATGTATTACGGTGTTTTTTCAGCGGGGATATTGCTGATAGTGTTGGGCTTAATTCCAATACTTATTTTTGGAAGTGTATTCTCATACGCCTTGGATTTTCCGCTTTTTGATGCGGTAGGGGCACTGAGCGTAGGCTCTGTTTTTACAAGAATAGATGCGTTTTCATACTTTATTTTGTTTTCAGGCTCACTTATAAAAACAGCTTTGCTGATTTTTGTTCTTATAAGACTATCAAAATATCTTATTGGAAAAATAAAAAGCCCCGTCTTAAATCAATAAGACGGGGAATTTATATAAAAGGGGCATGATTTCGGTACCTAAAGATAAAACCGTTTTACCGCCAAAATGCAAGGATATCCTTCAATATCGCCCCTGCATTATACTATGCAGAGAAATTAGATTTGTGATTTGTGGATAAAGAGAACACCGAGTGTATTAGGTCCGCAGTGGGAAGAAACAGTACAACCCGCTCTTGTTAAAAATACCTCTTTGAAGATGCCTGATTCTTTAACTATAGATACAACAGAGTCGATAACTTCGGGGTCACAGCCTGAGTGAGTTACAAAAACGCGGTCTGTAATAATATCGTCAGGATTAGCGATTTTTTCGCGTACATACTGCTTTAAGACCTCAGAATATTTACCTCTGTATTTTTTAGCAACACCCATTTTGCCGTCCTTAACCTGAATACAGGGCTTGAGTTTTAAAAGGTTTGCGCCGAACATCTCAAGCGCTGTACATCTTCCGCCTTTGTGAAGAAAATCAAGTTCGTCAATTACAAAGGAAGCGTCTGTACAGGGTACTAACTCATTAATTTTTGCAACGATTTCCTCAGCGCTAACACCGTCAGCTGCCATCTGTGCTGCCGCAAGAACTAAAAGACCTGTACCTGTAGAAAGGTTTTTATTATCGATAACATAAACATTTCCAACCTCTTCTGCGGCAAGGCGGCAGTTATTATATGAAGAAGACATTTCGGAGCTGATACCGAAATGAATAACTGTTTTCCCTTCGTCTACAAAGGGCTTGAAGAAGTTTATAGCATCGTCAACATTGATAGCGGCGGTCTTCGGGAAAAGACCTGTTTTCTTTTGATATTCATAAATATCGTCAGGAGTTATATCAACACCGTCGCTGTAGGTTTTATCACCCAGTGTAATGCTAAGCGGTATAGTTACAATACTATAGCGTTCTCTAAACTCAGGGCTAAGGTCAGCCGTACTGTCACTTGTAATTACAATTTTATTAGAATTCATAATTTTCTCCGTTCTGCCGCCTAAAATTATGATACCAACATAGCATAAAAGCGGCGATAAAAATTATTCCGTTTAGTAGTATAACATTTTTCGGCTCTAAAAACAAGATTTTTTATCAATAAAACTATTATAACCTATAAAAAGATTTTAAAATAAAAATGTCAGAAAATTTCGCAAAAATCTCTTGACAAAACGGCAAAGATAATATAATATATTAGATATGCCGCTGTGGCGGAATAGGCAGACGCAAGGGACTTAAAATCCCTCGGTAGCAATACCGTGCCGGTTCAAGTCCGGCCAGCGGCACCAAAGCATTTAAACCCGAACCTTTTACCAATCGGTGAAACGTTCGGGTTTGTTGTTTTCTTAAAAGATGTTAAATAGCCTTTGTTTGTGGCAGTACAGAGTTAGTTGCTCTGTACTGCCACTTCTTTGTTTCAATGGATTTCGTACATAAAGGAGATTTGAAATGAAGACTGAAAACGCTTCTAAAGCTAATACAACAAGACTTGTTTTCTTTATCATTGCACTTACATATAATTTAATATTGGGATTTTACTTGAGAGACTTTCTTGTTCTCACTCCCACGCTACAAGTATTCTATCTACTATCGGCTCTACCAACTTTATTTTTAACAGTTAAGATAAATTAAAAAGCAATGAGATCGACAGTTTATATTTCACTGATACTCATTTCTTGTATGAATATTGCTTATGCAATTTATTGCCGTAGAGTATTTCCCATTTTAGCAATCATATCACTTGGCATTGTCTTTATGTATTTTGTTGCTTTTACCAACGCCACTCGTCAAGATAGTTTGTTGACGAAAATTTTTGTTTTCGTATTATCTGCTACAATTTTGTTATTGCTTTTCTCAGCATATATTTTCGTCTACAAACAGGATAATCTTTCTCTTACCAACGGTCAGGCAACGCTGTGGGATACCGCAACCATGGAACTCGCAGACGAAATTTGTGCCGACTGTGATACTGATGAAGAAAAAGTAAAAGCAATATATGAATGGATGATACATAATTTCGAGTATGACTATGACTGTAATCCGGTAATACAGTATTTCAATGTTCGCAAAACCATAAGCACCCGAAAAGGCATCTGTTATGACTTTTCTCATCTGTTTGCCGCTCTCTGCCGTAGTCAAAATATCCCTTGTTATGTTGTTGACGGTGATAAGCGGAATAATCCTGACTACCACCATACTTGGAATCGAGTTTACTTTGATGGCTCTTGGTGGGATATGGACATCACCTTTGATATTGTTCAAACTACAAATAAAGGAGAACTCTATAGTCTACATAAAATAGAAGAAATTATGTATGCTATTGATAGCGAGTATTACATAAAACGGATATATTAGTAACACAAAAACAATAATATTTAAGATGCCGTAAAAAGGTAGCAACTGGTAAATAAAAAAACGACTGTATTATCGAGAACAATCTCGACAATACAGTCGTTTTTTAGTTATAGGGTTTATTTTATTCAAAATTCATTAAACTAAGCCGTGGCTGCCTCGACACCTAAATCATTGCACATAGCACTGTAATCCGTTATCGTACCGCAGCACATTATAATAATCTGAAGTGCGGTCATACCAAGATAAATAAGGTACAAAATTCTCGTTGTTACCTTCATCTTTGAAACGATTTTGCCAACCTGCGGACCCGGACTTTCGGCACGGAGAAGATGCATTGAAGAACCGTCGTTACTTTCAGGGATAAAAATAAGCACAAATACAAGGATACCCATACCACCGATCCAGTGAGAAAAACTTCTCCAAAACAAAGTGGAATGAGATACCGCTGTTATATCGGTAATAACACTTGAGCCTGTTGTTGTAAATCCCGACATCATCTCAAATCAGGCATCAGCATAGTTTGGGATAGCGCCGTTAATTACAAACGGGATAGCACCGAATAGTGTCATTACAATCCAAACCATTGCCGTAAGCGCAAAGCCCTCTTTTTGATAAAGGTTGTGTCGACTGGGCTTCGGTATTTGAAGCAAAAATCCAATTACCGTCAAAGCAATGATAGGGACTAAAAACGCTAATATATGTATAAAGGACTCTTTGTATATAAAACCAACCGTAAGAGGCGCAAGCATAAGTATTGCCTCTAAAATCATAATCTTACCTAAGATTTTGCCTAATTTCCTCAATTCCATAACAACGCCACCTTACTCGATCACGTCATTAAGATCGTCGAAATTCTTATGAGTTGTTACAACCACAACGTTATCTCCAAGATGAATCTCAGAATTACCGTCAGGAATAATCACTTCATTTTGTCGGATAATGCAGGCAATTAGGGAGTTCTTTTTCATATTCAATTCCCGAAGCGGCTTATCATAGAAAGCTTCTTTCTTCGTTGCAGCAAATTCCAAAGCTTCAACCTGATTATTAACAAGCTGATATAAGGTCACAAGCCTACTGCCGACCGTATTTGCAAGCGCTCGGATATAACTAATAATTCTGCCTGCTACAATGTGTTTAGGCGAAACATTATTGTTTATGCCCAACTCATCAAGCATACCGTAAAGGTCATCGTTTTTAATTTGAGTAATAGACTTTTTAACCTTTTTCTTGTTGGCAAACATAGATACAATCATATTTTCTTCGTCAATATCCGTAAGAGCCACAAAAGCATCCATCGCCTCAATGCCTTCTTCAAGCAGAACATCGTGCTGTGTACCATTACCGCAAACTACCGTTGCACGGGGTAAGAGTTCTGCCAATTCCTCACAGGCATAAGGGTTATCTTCAATTAGCTTAACGGCATATTTCTTTTTAGATAATGCATCGGCAAGATAGTATCCGATACGTCCGCCACCAATAATCATAACATTTTTGAAAGGTGATTTCACAAGATTCACTTCCGATAAAAAATCACCAAGTGATTTTGCATCAGCAGTAAAATGTATTCTATCTCCCTCCCGAATTATAAATCTGCCGGCAGGGATTATTACTTCATCGCCGCGTTGCACGGCACAGATAAGAACCTTTGTTGCAAGCTTTTGACCGAGAGAAATCAGTGTCTCGCCAATAAGACGGCAACCTTTTTCTGCAGCAACCTCAACTAGAGATACTCTACCATTTGCAAAATGTTCAATCCCGTTAACAGACGGCAGGTTAATAATATTGAATATCTCGCTTGCCATTTCCTGCTCGGGATTAACAATCATTGCAATGCCAAGGTCATCCTTCATCTTGGCTTCTTTTTGGATGTCCATACAAGCGACATTTCCGACAACACCAAATACGTCATATTTCTCTATCAGAGCTTCAATCTTTGTTTTATCTTCATCGATGATGGTTATGGTATGACCTTCAACCGAAAGATTTTTGAGTATCGTCTTGCCGATTGTTCCAAGACCGATAATAGCAATCTTCATATTATTTCCCCCTCCCTCTAAAGTTACATCCCATACAGGAGCATTCCAAGCCCTGCCGAGAATAAAATCATTAAGATTGGTGATGGCTTTTTCTTAAGCCATAATTTTGAAACAAGAGCTACCACCAAAATACTACTGACGAAGAAGAATAAAGAAAAAACCACCTTGCCATAAGATGAACTGCCCCAATTTGTGCGGACAGTACAAATTGGGGCAGTTCAAGATTTGGTGGGGTGGTTTTTGTAAAAGGAGATTATTTAACATGGCTATAAAATTAAGTACAGGTAAAATCGCATTCCCTATTGAATTTGATAACGGCGACAAGCAAAACATTTACTTCAACCCAAACGACCCAGACCTTGCGACACGACTTATGGCTGCAAAGGACAAAATTTCAAAGCGTTTAGAAAGCATGCAATTTGAAGATTTCAAGCTTTCTAACAGCGGCGAACCCGTTGAAATAGAAAATCTTGACGACTTTATAAACTTGACCGATGAACAAGTAAAAGCTTTAACTGAAAAGGCTGAAAAAACCGCAAAAATCGTTACAGAAACCAAAAATATAATCTATGAAGAATTAAATACCGCTTTTGACAGCGATGTTTCTTCTGTCGTCTTTAAACATTGTTCACCTTTTGCAGTTGTAAACGGCGAATATTTTATTATGCAGTTTTTATCGGCTATCACACCCGAAATACAAAAAGCTGTAAATAAATCAAATGCCGAAGTCGAAAAAAATATGGCGAAACATATAGCAAAGTATAGCAAATAATGTGGAATTTACCCCTTACTATCAACATACAAGGCATAGATTATGCTATACGTAACAAATGCGATTATCGTGTTGTACTTGATGTTATAGCCGCGTTAAATGACGAAGACTTGGAAACAGACAACCGTATTAGATGCGCTTTATTCATTTTCTATGAAGACTTGACAGGTTGCAAGGATTTGGAAACCGCCGCAAAAGAAATGATGAAGATTATTAACAACGGCGAAGAAGACACCGAACAATCAGAACCCGAAAAGCCGCAGATTATGGATTAGCAACACGACTTCAAACAACTCGCACCTCCTATTAGTCGCGTACTTGGTTATAGTGTACGAGACATTAACCATTACACACATTGGTACGATTTCATTGGTGCATATATGGAAATTGGCGAGTGTACTTTTTCCAATATTATATCAATCCGCAGTAAGCGACAAAAAGGCAAAAGGCTTGAGTATTGGGAACAAGAATTTTATAAAGAAAATAAAAAACTAATTGATTTACCTCGAAATCTTACCGCAGAGCAACAGGAATGGCTTGACTCTGATTGGTAAATAAAGGAGCGTGATATTATGGCTATTACAAACGGTGACGGTATCTTGAGGCGTTTCTTCCCAATTGATTGCTACAGAAAAAATCATAAGCAAACCGATTATACCAATAATCATTCCTGCAATCTTTCTTCCTTTAGAAACCTGCTTTTTACTTCTTTTACGACAATTCGGGCAAAAATTGCCATCATAAATTGTACCGCATTTCGAACATTTTCTTTTAATTTCAAACTTCCTCCTAAAAATAAAAAGTGCGCAGCGTTGAAACTGCACACCGAAAAATGCACCTTACAAAACTGCTGCAACACATCTTTGAATATTTCTACGCACAAGCACAAAGAAAACAGGCGCATTTTTACCAAATTAAAATGTGCTGTTTGTAGAAATAATATTCATTTTTGATGTGTTGCTTTATCAGTTTAACATATTTGTTTACAAAAATCAATAAATGTTTTGTTAATAAAATGTATCTTCTATAACGTCCTTAAGGTGAACAGGTTCTAATTTTTCAGAATTACAAAGTTTTATAAGATTCACAACTTCCCTTTTGCTTTTGCCGATAGTTGAAATCGAACACAATATGTATCCTTTTTCATCAATAGCAGAAATGCCATATATTCTTTCTACTTTCAGCTTATATTTTATTTTCATATAATCACCTTAATTTACTATTTTCAACTTCATTAGACTTGACGGTAGCGTTTGTGAATTTTCGCCAACTTAAACGTTGACCGCATGCATCACAATAGGCTTGATTGTCACGTACTAGTGGTTTGCTACATCTGGGACAAAGTGTATGATACCGCTCATTCATTGCTTCTTTAAAAATTTCAGTCACTTCTAATGGTTCTGATTTACCCATTTGTTTTGATTTTTCGCCGATTAAAAGGTCGTTTGGTTCGACCTGCAAAGCTGAGCAGATATTTTCTAAGACATCAATAGAAGGTGTTTGCTTTTCGCTAATTATATTTGATACATATTTTCTTGATAAATTAGCAAGTCTTGACACCGATTCAACTGTTAAATTCTTTTGATCAATAATTTTAATTAAATTTATAGATAACTCTCTTTTAAACATAAAAAGCCTCGTTTTTTGTCGCAATTTAAGATTACCTTTTTGGAAACTTTTTCCATAGGAATGATAGGTAACATTTTTTCTTGCTCAAACGTTCAAGAGGTGATGTTTTAATAAAAAATGCTACCGCTTGTTTGTTAGAGCAAATCGATAACATATAAATGAGTAATTATTTATAAATTGTTTGATGTTGTGACCGGCACTCTTTTCCAAGGCATCGCCCATAAAGTTCATGCCGACAATGAATACGCCAACACCTGCAAGCAACCAAATAAGGCTACCTAACAGTTGCATAATTTCTTCTGCAGATAACATAAGTATTTCTCCTTTCAAAGGGGTTATCCTATATCTAAACTACCCAATTGTATTAAATATAACATTTTTCGAGTTAAGACATGGTAAATATTAAAACGGCATTGAAGCAATAACTGTTTCAATGCCGTTTTCGTTATGTATTTAAGCGATAACCAACACCTAACTCGTTGGCTATATAGTTTTGTTCACCGGGTTTGTCGCCGAACTTCTTTCGAATATTTGCCATATTAACCTGTAGTTTTTTAATGTTGTTTTCTGTAGGATAGTCACCCCAAGTGGCTTTAATAATTGCGGCATATGTTATCATTTTACCGCAATTTTCGGAAAGGAGAGCAACGATATTATATTCTGTTTGTGTTAGATGTATTTCCTCGCCCTTTATAAACACTTGGCGTGCGTCATAGTCAATTTCTAAATTTTTTAGTGTGAATTTACCACCCGGCAATCTACCTTCATCTGCACTAAAACGATTATTACGAAGCGCAGCTCTTACACGGGCCAAAAGTTCTCCCGAACTAAAGGGCTTGGTAATATAATCGTTTGCACCACCATCTAATGCGGCTATTTTATCAGATTCATTTGTACGTGCAGATAAAACAATAATCGGAATCAACGAATCTTTTCTCACAAACTCGAGAAAATTCATTCCATCCATATCCGGAAGACCAAGATCCAAAATAACAAGCTCAGGCAGATACGAAGTAAATAATGTTTTAGCAGAGGAACAAGAGTTTGCAAGTATTGTTTGGTAACCCTCTGTTTCAAGCATTGTCGCAACAATATTGCGGACGTTCTTTTCATCTTCCACAAGAAGAATTTTATATTTGTTCTGTATCATATTTTACTTCTTCCGTGTCAAGTTCAAAACGGAATACCGCACCTCCTGTTTTCATATTTTCAGCTGTAATATTACCGCCGTGCGCTTTAATAATGGTAGCGCAAACCGAAAGTCCTATGCCTGCATTTTTCTTTTGGCTATCTGCAATCTCACTTTCAGATGTATAATATCCTGTAAATAATGTTTCAAGATATTTGGGATTAATACCGCATCCATTATCCTTAATTTCAAAAATTGCTGTGTTACCAAGAGTGAAAACACGAAGCATCAGGCGAGTCATTCCCTGTGCGTGCTGAACTGCATTTTC
>JAQXZE010000029.1 GCA_029227055.1 Oscillospiraceae bacterium
AATAAATTTATTTTCATAAAGAACATCGTTAAACCAAATACCAAGCTTTAGGTCATCAAGCCTTGTATCTTCGTCAGCATCAACATATTCAAAGCTAATACCAAGCTTGAATTTTGTGTTAGCAAAGGCAGTAAGTCCCGCTTTTGCCGCCTCAAAGGTATATTCATATTCTAAAATGCTTGCAGCATCATTAAGAACTAACTTACCATTTTTAAGAGCAAAGGAGAGGCCCGACAGACCGGGAGCAGAGGCATCACCCGCATAGCGGAATGCAGCGCCCTCAGTAGCGGAAAAGGTAATATTTGTTGTAAAGTAGGTACTATTGATATTAACCGGCCTTACACCGCCAGCAGATGCCTTTCCACCATTAACTCCGTATACCCCGTCCTTAACATAGAAATGGTTAATAGAAGTCATCTCCATAGACTTATCAGGAAGAACAGCAACATCATCCGCTGATTTTATTTCCACAGATGTAAGAGGGTTGCACACAATAGAAACAGCGTTATGGGCATCGAAATTTTCAACTTTATTCTTAATTATAAAGTAATCGTCCCTATAAAGAGCGCCGTTAATCCAAACGCCAACCTTAAGGTCATTTTTTCTTGCGTCAGAATCGGCAGCAATAACCTCAAAGGAAACACCAAGATTAAATTTAGTTTCGTTAAAAGAATCAATAGTGCCCGCAGGTAACATGGGCCTCATAACTCTGTTTATGGTGCCGTCATAGACAGTAGAAAGCATAGCCGCATTAGTTGCGTTAATTGCAAGGCCCTTACCATTAGAGTCAGCAGCCAAAACAATTTGAGCACCGCTTCCTTTAAACATAACATCGGCAGAAAAATATTTCTTATCGAATGAGTTGGGGAAGTTACCTGTTACGGGACTGCTTGAAGAAGAATTTGAAGCATCATAAACTCCGTCGGCAATACCAAAAGTAGAAAAAGAAATACGTTTGAAGGAGGAATCCGGTTCAATACCTGCGACCGCATCAATCGGTTTCGGTGCAATAAAAGCACCCGCCAAAACAAGCGTAACACAGCATACTATAACCGTTATCCACTGAATGCCCCTTGCTAAGATTTTAGACATAATTAAACTCCTTATTGATTTTTAATCTATAACTATCAACATCGCCCCACCTGCAGGAAGGCTCAAATCACAAATCTTTGCGGTTTTTGTTTTATCGGTACCAACTGCAAGAAGCGAATATGTATACTCATCATCAAACTCGAGGGTAATCTCTTGTCTCTCAATTGCATCATTGTTCACTACATAAAGTGCAGTCTTACCGTTAAAGTCAAAGCAGCCGATTATAGCACCCATCTCACCAGATTTAACCGATTTAAGCTGACGGAAGGAACCCGACTTAAAGAATTCCGGAAGTCCTTCAGTATCTTTTGCAGCCTTTCCGGTAGAGATAAGGCCCTCACTTTCACACTGCAGCAAAATTTCATCTACAATGCGAATCTGCTCATTTGCTGATTTTGCATAAGCCCAATAACGTGACGGCAAGCCATCGGGACCGATAAGACCATGACGGTCGTTATCATAAGTACCGTCTGCCCTTATAACACCGAGAGGCATTGCTATTATGGGGAAATACTGAATACCTTTACAGCCGTAAGCAAGGCTTACATTAACAGTCCACAAGGTCTCTGCTGCATCCGGATAATAGCGACACTTGAGGTCTTTTTTAAAGGCATCCCACTGTCCTCCTGATTGTACAAACGCCCAGATAGGAAGCTTATATTCCTTTGCACATTTATATATAACAGAAAAATTCTCAAAGAAATATTTAAAGGCCTCAGGGTTTTCGCCTTCATAGTAAGCGCTGAATACATAATGGTCATAAGAAAGAAATTTAGGACCACAGGTCTCACAATATTCTCTTACATATCTCTCGTAATCATCTATCTTGGATTCCATCCAATGATATCTTGGAAGAAGATTGGTATAACCGACCATATTATCATAACTGTTGATTCTTGTAGAAATTGGAGCATAATTACTAACAAATCTACGGTAAAGCGCCTGGTCAAATCCCTCAAGCTTGTTCGGGAAATAGTCAGTAGAGGGCTCATCAGTAACATGCATTCCGGCAAAGGATTTATAGGAAGCATATTCGGCAATGCGGTCAGAGAATTCCTCTTCGGTCATATCAACACTAAGCTTACTATCGGTTACAAAGAAGCCTAAATCGTATTTCTCGGCAAAACTCAAAAACTCGTGGAAAATACGGGGATTATTAGCATAATCGTATTCAATATAGCTTACAAGATTAATACCGCAATCCTTAATCATTTTAAAATATTTCTCATCCATATAATCTAAGGTGGTATAACCCTCTCTTATAAAAGGTCTGTGAGGACCATAAAAGCCCGCAATAGGCATTACGCCGTCCGAACCGGGTAACTTGATGTTTTCACAAGATTTTATGATTTTTTTATCAGCCATTTTTCTCCTCCTAAAAATTAAAGGTATGATTTACTAATTAAGTACTACTAAAACCGCTTGACCGGCACCTAAAGTTGCTGTGTATTGATTAGACGAAACTATAGTATCAATAACAGAAGATACAACTTTTAGGTTATATGTATTATTGAAATGCAATGTAATATTTTGTGCAGCTGCACTATCATAATTTACAATATAGAAGGCTTGCTTACCCTTATAATCAAAGCAACCGACTATTGCACCGTCTGCATTGTTATCGCAAACAACCGAGCTTACGGCACCATAGGAAGTAAGGTTACAAGCAGTATCTGCCTGAGTATTTGTTCCAACAGCCAAAACCGCCTTTGAATCTGCCTCCATCAAATATTCGTCAACGGCGATAATTTGGTCATTGGCTTTTTTGGCCATTGAATAATACTTTGTTTTAGTGCCGTTGGCAGCTATAAGACCCGACTGATTAAAATCATAAACGGTATCATTTGTTGCATCAAAAGAAAAATAATATGGCTGAATTAGAGTAAAATACTGCATTCCTTTTACTCCGTATGCAAGCTGGGTATTAACATTCCAAAGCATCTGACTCTCGGTAACAACAGTTGGGTTTTGCATTCGTCCACTATCGTCTCCCGCCTGTACGAATCCCCAGAAAGGAAGATTATATTTAGCGGCGGCAGCCTTAACCATATTCATATTGTTGAAATAATGATACTTATCACCTGTAGAATATACATAATGGTCCCAAGAAATCATCTTCGGTTTATATGTTTCACAATATTCCTCTAAATATTTTACATAGTTAGCATTTCGTTCTGCTTGGGTAGCACCTTCAATACCCATCCAAGCATACATCGGCAAAAGATTCGTATAACCGTAAAGGTTGCAGAATTTATTTGCTCTTACAGAATCAGCCGCAAAGCCACTCATCCGCTCGGTTGTTGATGCGGACGGATAATATAATGTATTAGGTTCATCAACAACATGCAGACCCTTAAAGGATGTATAATTTCCCACATGCCCAATATAGTTTGCAAAATCAAGATCTGATGCACCGGGCTCCCTATAATGAAGATTGATTGCAATACCATACTCTTCAGCAAGCTTGAAGTTTTCCTCTGTAGATCCTGAAAAACCAGAATTTTCAATATAGGAAATCATATTTATGCCAAGATCGGCTATTGCTTTATAAACACTCTTTGTTATAAGATTGTTGGTTAAATAATCTTTCATTTGCGGATTTTCATCAGTTCCAACATTTTCCCTGTAAATAAATGGAGCTACCGGACCGTGAAAGCCCACAATCGGCATTGTTGTTTTACCGACAGTAGAATATTTATCGTAATTGGTATAAACAGGGGGATTTTCAAGTCCCAATACCATACGCTTAATATTAATCATGTCAGAAGGAGTAACTTCCCCATCAAAGTTTGTGTCAGCACCCCTACATTTATATTCAGCAGTATCAAAGCCGGCCATATACTTCTTTGCAACAATAAAATCTAAAATATCGATATTATTATCACTGTTTAGATAGCCGCCCTTCCAAAGCTGAACCTTTTGAACAAATTCTTTACCATGATATTTGCGAACAATTACATACTCACCTGGGGTTGATATTTTTTCGTTGGTAAAGTGTCCACCCTCACGATTAATCATTACCTCTCCATCGGCGATAAGCCAAAAATCGCCCTCGTGGAGATTATAAAGTTCGTAATCAAGACTATCTTCCGGTAAACGACTGCTTGTATCAACATTTACATTTGTAATTGTTAAGGTAACTTTTGATAAATCTTTGTCCGAAGCAACATCTTTAATGAAATATTCTCGCTTGTTTACCTGCTTGCCGTTTATATAAACCTTAACCGAAAGGTCGTTCGAAAAATCGTTATCAAGATTAACGGCTTTAGCCTCTAGATCAATTGCAAATTCTCCGTTTGATGATACATCTGTAAGTGTCTTTTCAAACAATCCGCTTATAACAGGATTATTTGAGTCACGGGTAATATTGAGATTAATAATGTCATCCTGTGGCGGAGCAAAAGGCAGGTTTGCATCATCGTATTTTGCGATATTTGTTGCAACAGTGATATTATAAGCCGGTCCCGCAGAATCTAAAGAAATATAACCACCTACGCTTAAAGCAGCATCTTTTATATCAAAAGAATTATAATATACACCATTAAACCAAACACCTAAGCTTACATCATCAGAAGCGTCATCAGAATCTGTATCATTGATATAAAGGGATAAGCCTAAAACAAATTCAGTTGAAATAAAGCTCTGAATACCTGCGTTTTTCGGAAAAATTCTTGTTACAAGATTACCTGCAGCATCTCTTATACGAAGACTGCCTGAATTTATATCGAATGTAATTCCGTTATAAGCCGATGTGCCGGCAAAATAGAAGTATGTACTACCTGTAAAGTTAAATTTTCCACTAAAGCAATTCTTATTTAAAGAAGCGCCTATATTCCCCGAAGTACGAGTAGTATGATTATAGGTACCGTCAGCGATACCGAAATCAGCAAAGGATAAAACGTTATTAGCCTGAGATAAATTTAAATTAAATTTAGAATTTATATCCTTGAGGCTTAAATTGGATGAGAAAATCTTTTCATCGGACAGAATATACTGCGAAGTGGCGATATTCCCGCTGGAATTAAAATCAACATCGCTAAAGACTTCGGAAGAATAAGAAATTCTCTTTTCCTTTGACTTTACATAGGCATTAACGCTTAGCGTATTCGTTAGCTTAGATTTATAATCAGCAATTATAATTGTTCTGTAAAAATCACCGTCTACAAATATGTCAGCCTTAAGGTCTGATTTGCCGTCAAAGTCAAAATCACTCGCTTTAGTAGCAATTTCAAGGTCCAAAGTAGTAAAGGCGGTATCCAGTCCTGAAATTTGAGTATTATTAACAATAGAACTTGATGTTGGGTATACGGATACCTTTGTTTTTTGTGTGCTATCAGGAACATAAATATGTATTTCGTTTCCAAGCTTATCGGCAACATCAGGGAGGTAAACATACTTGTTTTGAGCTAGCTTTTCATTAATCCAAATGCCAACCTGAACATCATTATAGTCACCGTCACAATCAAAATCACAATAACGAAGACTAATACCCAGCGTAAATGTTGCATTATTAAAACTTGAGATACCTTCTATATCCGAAACAGATATTTCCTGAAATGTAGAATGAGAATTATAAACTGAGATCAGCTTAATTTTATCGTCATAAATATGCGTAATCAGACCTTCCCAACCGCCTGACGAACAGGCATGGCGTAGGTCTATATAATTTTTTGTACCCTCTGCGCCTAATCCTACCGGATTAATCTTCATGGCAAAATAAGTGTTAGTTAGTGTGCCGAATTTTTGGTAAACACCGCCACCCGAAAAGGTGTTTGCATTATATTTATAGGTTACAGGCCAGGATGAAACAAGCTTATTACTCATTCCTACATCGGCCGGAACAATATTATTAAGATTCAGTGAGGAATTAGGATATTTTGTTGTAGTTTCAAAGCCACACTTTCCGTTAGAATCAGATATCACTAAACCACCGCTTGTATCGGTAGAAAATTTAATTCCTGCGTAGTCAAAATAATTATCTGTGTTATTAAGGGCAAGGCTTGTAGATAAAAGCTTGTTACCAATATCCATACCGATATCTTTAGAGCCGTTTACATATCCATCTTCAAATCCGATATCTGAAGGGGTAAGCTCTATATGCTTTTCTCCGTCAGCTCTTATTGGAGAGTAAAAATCAACATAGCAGCGTTTATTACCGCCATAAACCTTTGTTAAGGAAGAAATAGCATTTCCCAGCTTATCAAGTGTATTGGGAAGATAGAAATATTTATCATCATAAAGCTTATAATTAAAGTATATTCCTACCTTTATATCGTTAACAACACCATCGCTATGATAGGCATAGGGTTCAATAGATATCTGGAATCTAAAAAACTCTTCGCTGAAATTAACACCCGCAATTTCACAAGACAGGGTTTCAATTTCGCCATTAAAAAGCGTATTTGAAAGATCTCTTAAATACAAATTGCCGTTTTCAAAAGAAAAATTCAAGCCCTTCCAGGTTTCACTTGCGGCATATATAAACCAATAATCTGTGCCGCTATGTTTGAAATCAACAGTAAATATTGTATTTAATAAGGAGCCGCCATTTTTAAGAGGAGCGTAAAACCAATCGGTACTTCTTCCGTTACTAATACCAAAATCCTCAGGATAAAGTTCAGTAAGCTGCGAAGTACTATAATTACTTGCAGAAACTAGGTTTTTTTGCGCTGGAATAAAGTTTGTAGCCATAAGACAAGCTACCACGCACAAAACACTTATAAGAGTTTTTATTTTTCTCATACCAACACTCCCTTATTAATTGGTTTGAAATTTTCGTTTATTAACATTGCTTTAGCTTTAAAAATTTAAAGCAACGTTAATAAGCGGAAATTTCCTTGAAGGGTGGGGGTTCCCCCACCCTTCAAAGATTAAAAGTTAAATATCAACTTTTTTTAAAAATTAACCGAAAAGAACTGCACGCTTAATAGCAATAAGCTCTTCGGGTGTGATAAGGTCAGCCGCATCGGTCTTACCGGCAGCAGCAAGTGCTACAGCACCGCTTAGAGGACGAGTGTTAGCTGCGTTCTTCTTAGCGATAATGAAGTCAAGAATATCTACTGCATTGTCGCCATTGAAATCCTTATCCTTAAAGATAACGAAGGTCTTAGTTCCTGTAAAGTCGTAAGCACCTGTTGAAGCAGTTGTATTAACTACATACTCGCCGATAGCAGTATAGGTAGTCTCAGCATTAACTGCGGCGCCGTTTACTGTTAAGGTCTTACCCTCAACAGGAGTAATTGTAAAGCTATTATCGTCAGATGTGTTTTCCTTAATGTATACAGGGTTTTGTTCACCTATTACGTTAGCAGTACCAACATTTGAATAAACGCCGATAGCATTGAAAAGTCCGCTCATATCATAGCCACAGAGATTATAGAATCTGTTATTCTGAAGCTTGCCGTTAATCCAAACACCAATCTGCATAGAGCCGTATGCATATTTATATGTAACAGCTATATCCATATCTTCGCCGGTGCGGAAATCGGGTAATGCATGCACGCTATGTCTCTTATGCTGTGACTCATCTGAATAAATAGTAATGCCAAGATATCCGTTAGCACCGATAAATACAGACCAAGAACCGTCATAGCCCATAAGAGTTAAACGGACAGCATCATCGCCTTCGGCAAATTTAAACTTAGTTTTGAACACCTTACCGTTTAAGGAATAACCGGAAGCCTTAGTTAAGCCGGAATTAAATACGATAGGATATTTTGTAACATAAGTTCCAGACTCAATACCGAAATCTTCAACTGTTACCTCTTCAAACTCATCCCAATTAAAGTTTTCGCTTCTTGAAGCGGGCTCATATAAGGTTATGTTTGAAGGAGCATTAGCATAAAAACGAATTCCGGAAGGACTTTCCTTCATCTCATCATTTTTAGCTCCAAAATTTGAAGTAAAATGTGCAAAGCCTTTTCCGATATGCTTTCCGTCAATAAAGAAGCCAAAACGAAGGTCGTTATAGACACCGTCATTATTGAGGTCGGCATCTGCTTTTTCAACGGTGATTTCAAACTTAAAGCGTGTTCCGGCGGCAGGTAAATCAGCATGTACATGGGTCTCAGTCTGATCCATGAATAAGCCATCTCCGTGATTCAAAGAAACTTTGCCTGCTTTGAAAGATGTTTTTATTCCAAGCCATTCATTTTCACCAGCACCGAATCCATAGGTGAAATCAAAGTCGTGGTCAGCATTTGCTATAGACATATCCATTTCAAGTCTTGAGCCAACCAAGCTATAAGTATAGGTCTTGTTGTTCCAGTTTATTGAAGCACCAGGAGAAGAAAGATCATAATTGCCTGCAGCTACATTGTTGTCAGCAATTGTTACCTGCTGTAATCCGGAAGGAACATAGTCAGGTTCTCTGATTTCAGTACCGGGTACTATACCGAAAGGTCTCTTATAATAGTCAACAACGCCTTCCTCAATATAAATAAACTTACCCTTACCGTCAACAAACACACCGAGTTTTATATCATTTGGAATGCCTTCACCATCAAGGTCGATATACTGAGTAGTAATCTTTAAGTTGAACTGCTTATTGAGGTAAGAAACATCTTCGGGAGTGATGTTTACATCATATCCTCTATCGTCTAAATTGTTGAATACAACTCTTCCGTCATACAAACCGATTTCAGCATAATCTAAATTGAAAATAGAGCCGTTGTTTGCCATATATACATCGGTATTAAGGGTTGTATCTTTTGCGGGGAATAGATTAGTAAAGCACCAACCGTCATAAGCCTTATACTCTATAGGAGCTCCATTAAGATCGGTAAGATCAGCGAAAGTAACTTCGTTTAAAACGGGAAGCTTTTCTTCGGGAAGATTAAATATACCGTTGTTTGCAGCGAAGAAATTAGCCTCGCCACGTGCGTCAGAGAATAAATTCTTACCATTAACAAGGGTATACTCATAATCAACTATTTCGCCTTCTTCGTTGGTAATAGCGGTACCTAAACCGTCGCCACCAACAGAACCGTTTAGTATACGAGAATATACACATTTATCGTTGATATAATAAGACATTTTAACGTCGTTCTTAAGGTCTTCGTCTAAAATCACACCGTTTTCGTCAATAAGAATTTCATTATCGTTATTAACTAATGTAAAAGCCACCTTATAGTTAAAAGTCTTACCTACAAAGACATCATAACCGAAATCTTCGGCAGGGATAGTAGCAAGTCTTCCGCTCTCATCACTGGGAACTAAACCTGTACCGGCATCAGAAAGAATTAGGTTTTTACCATCGGTTGAAAGAAGGATAGCTGCTTCATTTTGCTGGAACATCGGATATTTAATAAAGCCATCTCTGTCAAAGAGAACATCAGCTTCGAAAACATTATTGAAAATGGTTTTGGTTCCAAAGCCGTAATCCTCAAGCTCATACCAAGCTTCAGAATTAGGATAATGAGCGCCGGGCTTAAAGTTTGAGAAATCAGCTAAGGTTATAGTGTCAACAGCTTCTACATCGGAAGCTACAAGTGCAGGATTAATAGCATAGTCTGTATCCCATAACATAACATTAAAGGGCATAACTATATTCAAATAAGGACAATGAGATTCAGCAATGTTATTAACGGTAGCTGAACCTGCAGAAATACCGTTTGCGAAAACGCTGAACTTAACATCGTTAAACTGTCCGTCGCCTTCATTATCAACAGCAACAGAGGTGATTTCAATGTCAAACGGTTGGGTAGTATCAAAGTTGTCGAGTAATATTCCGCTTGTATCCCAACCGAACTCGTTAGTAGCGGTAATCTTGTTATTGTTAAAATTGATTTGTAAACCAACCCAATAATTCTGCCAAGGATTACCAAAACGAATGTCATGAGCGCCCGTAGCGATACTAACATCAACCTTTGCCTTAAAAGAAGCATTAAGAAAAGGTTGGTTAATATTTGCCCAAACGTCACCTACACAAAATTTGCCCTGAGCGCCTATTGCAGAGGGTTTGATTTGTGTAAGTGTTGCTTCTTCTGCTGAAACTAAAACGCCTGTAAATAGCGAGCAGAAAACTAATGCTACTGCACACAAAATTGCCAATAGCTTTTTCATTTTTCTTTCCTCCTAAATTTAAAAATTTTAGAGATATAACTAAAGGATTATTCTATGACTACAAGTACCCCCTCTCCAGCTTTCATATCCAATAGGAGTTTATCGGTTTCAAAGAATGATTCCTCTGCCCTTTGGATAACGGAAAGTTTGTATGTGTCATGGAATTCGAGGTTAATTTTTTGAGCATACTCAAAGCTGTTATTGACTACATAGAAGGCGGATTTTCCATTATAGTTGAAACAGCCAATCATAGTCTCTCCATCGAAATCCTTAAGTTCACGCCAAGAATTACCTTTAAGAAGGTGTGCCACCTTGTCAAAATATCCTTTTGCGAGTTCACCGTTTGCAAGTATGCCCTTATTTACTGAGTTCATAAGCACATGGTCAACTGCTTTAATTTGCTCGTTAACCGGTTTTGTATAGTACCAGAAACGAGTCTTAGTACCGAAAGCACCGATTAGACCGATACGCGTAGTAGAAAGAGCAAGGTTTTGGTCACCCTCATTAGCTTGGAAGTCAAGGTCATTTTGAATAGCAGGGTAATACTGAATTCCCTTAGCACCATAGGCTAAAGCGGTATTTATATTCCAACGATACTCATTCTCATTTATATTATCGTAACCCGAATCTGTATAAGCGCCAATAAACTGCCACCAAGGAATGTTATGGCGTTCGGCTGCGGTACGAATGGCCGACATGTTATAGAAATATGTAGAATAATTTCTCTTTTCGAATACGTAATGGTCGTACATCAGCGTTTTCGGACTGCAAAGGGTTATAAAACGCTCTAGATAATCGTCATAAGCCTCTTTTTGAGAATAGTCATAAATCGGGAAAAGGTTACAGTAACCGAAATATCCGAGTTGATTTAAAATCTTAAAATAAGGCTCGGCAACTACGGCGATTTCACGTTCGGAGCTTACAAAGTAATCAAGTCCCGAAGGCTCATCTGTTACATGTACCGAAACAAAGTTGTCATACTTCTTAAAAGGTTTAAGATTTTCGTCGGCAAGCTTTAAAGAAGAATACTTATCGTTAAGCGCCATAAGAGAAACAGCAATTCCATATTTTTCGGCAAGTTTAAAGAAGTCGTCAGCATACTTCTCTGAGGTAGCGTCTCCCACCATTTGCCATTCATTATAGGTCAAATAATTGATACCGCATTCTGCTAAAGCGGAGAAAGTTTTGTCAGTTATAGTATTAGGTTTAGTGTTACCGTTCATACTCCAACTTTCCGGTCTGGGACCGAGAAATCCTGCGATTACCATAACATCGTTTCCACCGATAAAATCAAAACTGAATACGTCCGGTTTTTCGGGTTTCATAGGCTCTATAACAACTTTTTCCGAAGAAGAGCAACCGCAAAAGCAAAGAGAAATCGCAAGGCATAAAGCCAAAATCCTAAATAAAATCTTATTCATCTGCGGTCTCACCTGCCTTCTTTAAACGCTTTTTACGAATAATTGATGTAGTTAATAGAGTAACCACAACTGCAATTACCGAAACTAAGGCCACAACAACTGTTATTATATAGAAATTAAATCCTGCTTCTTCTATTGCATCCGTTTCAGGCATATAGACATCCTCTAACGGAACATAATTGAAGTCTTTAGGCAATTCCTGTTTATTAGTTTTAAATTCAACATCAATTAAATTGGGGTCATTATCAAGATTTGTAACCCTGATATTATCAAGCATCATTGTGGTGTTATCAGCACCGATAATCTGAACGAATCCATATGGAGTTGGATTTTCCTTCTCGTCAATTACAAATATCGGGTCCCCAAAATCCTTTTCACTAAGCCACTTGGCATATCCTGTAAGTACACCGTCTACCATTTTAATCTTAAAGGTATATCCCTTTTCAGATGTTTTTTCGTCAAAGAAATTAAATCCCGGTTTTGTAAATGAACCATAATGCTTATCGCCGCCGGAAACTACAAACTGATTGCCATTACCGAGAACTACCTGCTTTGCATAGGCCGAAGTTGACCAATTAACATAGGTCATTTGATTTGCATCACAGCCCAAGCGAACAAAATATTGCGGCGTTGCCTTTGCAATAAGCCTACCGTCTTCACTTAAAATATCATAGTTTTGCTGGAAAACTACATCATAGGAAAGTTCAAAATTTGAGTAGCAATAATTTGTAGAAAAATACACGCAGCGCGCATTTTTCCAAAACAAACCTTTATGCCCGTTGTATTCACGGATATCTGCAAAGGCAGGAAACTGTGAATATAGGGGCATTGAGGTTGTGAAAAGATTTGCGTTAAACTCACCGTCGTTAAAATCTTCAAAGATGTTAACGTTCTCAGGGGCATCATAGGCGTAGGAGGTAAAGTTTAAATCAGAAATCTCAGCACCGCAGTTACCGGTTTGCATAAAGCCGACACGGCCTTCAGCCGAAGATTTTAAGTTTAAATTTTTACATATACTTACGCCGTTAACAGACAGAGTAAAGGTATCATTAGTATTAGCTAAAAAGCTTATTTTCAAATTAGAATTAACAGAGCCGACCTTTTTAGGGGCTGCAAGAGTAACCTCACCGGAAGCATAAGAAACTACCGATACATATATACCGCCCTTATTCTTAAACTGAACCTCTATATTTCCAAGTCCGCCAACCTTAGGCTCAATGCCTTTCATGGCAAAACCTAATATAAAGGTTTCGTTTGCGGGAAGCTTTGTAAACTTAATTGTGAGATCGCCCTCAATAAGTTTTTTGTAGTACGAGGATTTAGCAGTAGGGGTCTTCCACACAAGTTTAGTATTGGCATTGCTTTCCTTAGGAAAAATAATCTTTCCGTCTTTTGCAGTAACGTCCTGATTAACGTTGTGCCATTTTTGAGGCGATAATACCGGGTCAAAACTACTTTTGTCAAGCGTATCAACAATCGAACCCGCATAAGCCGTAACAGAAAAACTAAATAAAAGGACAACACATACCAGAAGAGATATTATTTTTTTATACGTCTTCATGAATGTCTACTCCTATAATCAGCTCGAGATATTAGCAATCCAGGTAATTAAGTATTTGGATTCTACATTGCTTTGAATTTTACTCCACGCTTCTTCAGCTGTCCATCTATCAGTAGCATTATTTGTCTGAAAATGAGGAATAAAGTCAACACCTGCAAACAAGGTTGCACCACCTTCAGAAAAGATTCTATGGTCCGCAATGTTGGATTCTGCAATACCTACAGTATAACTTGACTCAATCTTATAATACTCTTTAGCAAAATCACTCCAACCGGAAGTATTAATTTGAACTTTCTGCGGATCAATACCATCGAAATTGAAATGCTGCTCCTCTGCTACAGCGTTAACATTTTCTTTTGAAAGCATATAGGCTAAGAACTGCTTAGCGCCCTCTTTAGCGGTTGAATATTTAGGAATAAAGGAGCCTGAAATAATTGAGTTGCCGTATCTTGTGCGACGTGCATTTAAAATATGCTTCCAGTCAGCAGCCGAAACGTTTTTGCCGGCTACCTTATAGCCAGTACCGGACTTATAATCGTTTTCGGTCTTTTCGCCATCAATAACGCTATCAACGGCAGATATAAGTTCCCTTAAATCTATCTCATTCTTAACGGTTGAAAGCTTATTTGTAATAGTAGAAATAAGCGGTAGGCGGAATACGCCGAAGTGATCCATCTTACCTGCAGATTTAGCTTCGTTTTCAAGCCAAGAACCATTGTACATCATAGCAGCCTTGCCTTGAACAAAATATGTCTGCATAAGTGTATGTGACAAGGAGTTAGAACCTTGAAGAATATATTTAGAATCTAACATACCCTCAAGAGCCTTTAAAATCTCGTATCTGCCGTCTTTTGCAGTAAAGACTGATTTAGAGGGAGACTCACCTGTTTTTGGGTCTTTACAAGCAAAGAAAGTATTGAGCGCATAATCTAATCCCTCATATTGAGCATACCATACATATGCCGCATATTGCCAATAACCTGCGCCTTGGAAAGAAACGAATGCAGGAACTTTCTCTGCTAAAAGAGTATCGGCTACAACGGTAGCCTCCTGTGTTGTACGCGGGACAGTCAGGTCGTATCTATTAAAGATATCCTTATTATAAACCATTGAGTATCCTACAGTACCTACGGCAGGTAGAAGATAGCAGTTACCATCAGCAAATTTTGAGTTTTCAAGCCAATTCGCCCTAAAATATTCGCCAACCTTTTTATCGGAGCCCTTTGCCTTTATTTCGAGAACATCATTGAGGGGCTCTAAATACTTTCTATAATTAGAGGGGCAATTAACAAAATAAATATCCGTATCATCAATATCTGATTGACCGAGCTGAGCTACCATAGCAGCGTTTGAAGCCGTAAGCTGAAGATTAACATTGTATTCGGGATAAAGCTTATTAAAACGCTTAACAGTAGCCTCAATCCACTTAGAACCGAAGCCGGAATTCCAATACCAAATCTTAATATCAGAAGAGGTATTTTCTTTACCTCCCGCTACATTTCCTATATTCTTTCCACCACAGCCTACAAAGCAGGTAAAAAGCATAACTAGTGCTAGAAGAAAAGAGATATATCTGCCTATCTTTTTCATAATATTTGCTCCTTAAGATTTTATTTTTATGCCCTTAGGCAAAAGTTGCTAAATAGATTGAATTCATCTATAACTAAAATGAAGATTTTCACTCATTATAAATTCTGAACATTTTTCTTTTTAGACTTTTTTACTATCATGATACAAGCTACAGCCGCTATTGCTGCACTTAATATCGAAAGTCCTATAGCGATATAGGGATTAAAGTTTACAGAGACCTTTTCTCCCTCAACAGAAATATAGGTATTACCCGCGCCATTCTTCCATTTCGCATAAAGCGTAACACTTGATGTCACAACCTTATTAAAATCAAATTCCTGACCATCACCCGTTACCCAAGCAACAAATTCATCACCGCTCATGTTGGGGTCCTTAGGCTTTACTACCTTATATCCGTTTTCATTCGAAAGAATTTGGGTTTCTATCTTGTCATCGGTACCAGTAACGAAGGAAGCTTTGTATCTTCCTAATGCGTCATAGCGGTTGCCCTCAGAGTCTACAAGATAAGCAAGGAAAAATTCATAATTTTCTTTTTTACTGCCGAAAGTAGCCGTTAATCTTCCTACTTTTTCATCTCTAACAGTATATTTACCCTGCTTTGTAATTCCATCTTTTGTGACTTCGATAGTTTTATCAGGGTAGATTGCAATGAAAGTATCCTTTTCTTCATTATAATATAAAGAATCACACTTTTCATAGCTTATCATTTCGCCGTGATGTACAATATCGGCAGCTATATTAGACTGGACACCGAGATTTTTATGATTAGCATCATAAATACGTACATCAGTTAGAGCAAAAGTTGAATAATGGTAAGGTCCTTCACCGAAGAAAAGAGCAGAGAAACCAAAGTTCTTGGCAGAAGGGATACCATAATTTGCAATAGTAAACTTAAACCATTCGGTTTTTCCTTTGTAGGTACGCTGAACTATGTAGTCCCATCCTCTTTCGGTGCCCGTTGAGTACATTTCAACTAAATACTGGGCTCCGGGAACAAGCATTTCGCTCATTTCAGTACTTTCAACATGCTCTGGATCGTATGTAACATTCATATGGGGAAACTGTGTACTTCCGCCACCGGAAATATCAAGCATATTAAGACGTAAACCCGACTGATAGTTTTTAGCACTAGAAGACTTAACCGTATATTCTATAGTCATTTTATCGGTTTCATTCTTAAACTTGTTACCTATCATAACATTATACTGCTTATTTACAGAAACAGAATACGTATGATTAACGTCCTTCGCTTTCGGAATAGGCTGAGTATAAGAACGCATAGCGGAAACTCCAGTAGTAGAAGCAACGCCAAGGTCCTTTCCGTTTTTATCATAAAAATGAACATTAGTGAGCTTTACCTTGCTAGAACCGCCATCGATCCAAACACCGAAGTGTTTCATTTTAGCAGTACCATCTCCATACATGTGCGGTACAACAACGTATGAAGACTCATCTCCTTTAGCCATAGCAATTTTATACTCAAAGCCGCCTTTTGTCACTACAAACTTGATGAAGTAGGTGTAGCCGGGCTTCATCATAGTTGTAGTATCCTGTGACTTATATTGCATAAGACCGCCATCCATATAAGGGAAGGTGCGCGATGTATCATCAGTACCCACCAAAGCATGCTGATGAGCAACAATTTCATCTACCTCAGCAACAGTGTAAATCATATACATTTCATCACCGATTTTACCGCTTATAGGATTTAAGTTTGCAATGTAAGCGAAGGGGTGATTAATGTTAACATTGTAGAAGACTTCACTTAACTTTACCTCATTCTTTGCAGCGGTTACCGCCACTGAAGACATTGTAAGCATTAAGAAAACTGCTACAAACAAAAGAAATGCCTTTTTAAATACATTTTTCTTCATACTAACTTCCTTTCTGTATATGTTAAAAAGTAGGTATTGGCGACCAATAGGTACACAGCCCTGCACTGTATAATCCGATTTTCATTGTGATAGTTTTCCCAATATAAATGACTTTAATTATTAGACTCATTATACCACACACGAGAAACCGAACTCAATGTCATTAATTGCTTAAAAAATAGTACGAAATTGTTATTGACAATGCTTCAATTACAATATAATTACATTTTTGCATTTTATTGGATTTTTAGTTGTTAAAAAATTGAGATCTTAAGAAACCGTAAAAATGCCGTGTTTTTTCGCAAAATCAACAATTTTTTCTTGTCGAATTAAACAAAATGGTTGCATTCGACATACTAATTTAATTACCAATATGTAATTTCAAACAAAAAAATTAACATTTTGTTTAAAATATTATAACAGTTTCCCCTTTTGAATGGAATACAAAATCGGTTATAATATTTATAAAATCAGACAATAAATGATTTTTTGCGAAATATAATTTTACACAAATTCATCTTAAAAAGATTATCGCACCTTTATAATATTTTTTTTACTCTTTTGTTATATTTTGGCTTACAAAAATATATTTCATATAATATCTGCAAATTAGCGTATAAACAAGCAAAACATCGGCGAATTTGAAGTAATCCAAATTCGCCGATGTCGCCCTAGTTTATATTATGTTATATTTTTTCAAAGCCGACAAGCAATCCGCCTTTTTCGGCATAGTAACTGCAAAGACCTCTACATGAAGATATCTCGACATTAACTTCGGGCATATCTGTTTTAATTAGCTCACGAAGTCTAGAAGCCGCAGCCTCATTCATACAGTGTGCTATACGTACCTTGCCCTTAGATAAGCCGAATTCCTTCAAATGAGAAAGAATAACTTCTAACGAACGAGTTTCACCTCGACATTTATTCAGCGGCTCAAGTTTACCTTCATCACTTGCCTTTCCAACTATGCGAATATTAAGAAAACCTGCAAGTTTTGCTACTGTAGGCGATACTCTGCCGTTAGCGGCAAAATTCTTTAGTGATTCTAGCACAAATAAAAGGCCTGTGTTTTGTTTGTAGTTTTCTATTTCCTGACATATATCATCAAAGGAGACGCCCTCTTCAACATATTCCTTTAATTTTTCGATTATCAGTTTAAGTTCAGGTCCTGCAGAAAGCGAATCAATTA
>JAQXZE010000030.1 GCA_029227055.1 Oscillospiraceae bacterium
TATCCCAAATAAAGTCGTATAACTTCTGAATAGCAAGACCAAGCTCAAACTTTTCAAGATTTTCGGTTACATCAGATACAAGGGTATTGTATTTTGAAATAATCCATTTATCCTCAAGCGCAAATTCGTCAGGATTTAAGGGGATAAGGGTATCATCCTTTAAATTCATCATTATAAATCTTGCGGCATTCCAAAGCTTATTTGCAAAGTTACGGCTTGCCTCTACTCGCTCGGGGATATATCTCATATCGTTGCCGGGTGAATTTCCTGTTGCAAGGGAGAAGCGAAGCGCATCGGCACCGAACTCGTCAATAACTAACAACGGGTCAACACCGTTGCCGAGAGATTTGGACATCTTTCTGCCCTGAGAATCTCTTACTAAGCCGTGAATTAAAACGGTGTTAAAGGGAACCTCGCCTGTATGCTCAATTCCTGAGAACATCATTCGCATTACCCAGAAAGGAATAATGTCGTAGCCTGTAACTAATGTGTTTGTGGGGTAGTAGTGCTTAAAGTCCTCAGCGTCCTTGTCGGGCCAACCTAGAGTAGAGAAGGGCCACAAAGCAGAAGAGAACCAGGTATCGAGTGTATCGGGGTCCTGCTCGATATTAGCACTGCCGCAATGAGCGCATTTTGAAACCGCATCTTTAGAAACGGTAATCTCGCCGCAGTCTGCACAGTAGTATGCAGGGATACGGTGACCCCACCAAAGCTGACGGGAAATACACCAGTCTTTAATGTTTTCAAGCCAGTGGAAATATACCTTTTCAAATCTTTGGGGTACGAATTTAGTTTCACCCTTTTTAACAGCATCTATAGCGGGGGTAGCGAGCGGCTTCATCTTTACAAACCACTGCTTTGAAACCTTAGGCTCAACTGTTGTGCCGCAGCGGTAACAGGTGCCAACATTGTGGGTGTAATCCTCAACCTTAACAAGTGCGCCCTCAGCCTCTAAATCGGCAACAATAGCACGTCTAGCCTCAAATCTATCCATACCCGCATATTTCGGGTAATCCTCTACTATGTGGGCATCGTCTGTAAGTACATTAATAATCGGAAGATTATGGCGAAGACCAACCTCAAAGTCGTTAGGGTCGTGAGCAGGGGTGATTTTAACAACACCTGTACCGAAATCAGTTTCAACATAATCGTCTGCCACAACGGGAATTTCGCGGTGAACAATAGGTAAAATAAGGGTTTTGCCTATGATATCCTTATAACGCTCATCGTCGGGGTTTACTGCAACTGCAGTGTCTCCAAGCAAGGTTTCAGGTCTTGTAGTAGCAAGCTCTAAATAGCCGCTGCCATCCTTGAAGGGATAGCGGATATGCCAGAAATGGCCTGCCTGCTCCTCATATTCAACCTCAGCGTCAGAAATAGAGGTTTTACAGTGTGGGCACCAGTTAATAATGCGCTCGCCTCTATAAATTAAGCCCTTTTCATAAAGGTTTACGAAAACCTCGTTTACAGCCTTATTGCAGCCTTCATCAAGGGTGAAGCGCTCTCTGTCCCAGTCGCAAGAGGAACCGAGCTTTTTAAGCTGCTCGATAATTCTGCCGCCGTACTGACGCTTCCAATCCCAAGCGCGCTCTAAAAATCCGTCTCTGCCGATATCGGCTTTCGAGACGCCTTCTTTTTTCATAGCCTCAACAATTTTTGCCTCAGTAGCTATAGAAGCGTGGTCGGTACCCGGTACCCAAAGGGTGTCAAACCCTTGCATTCTTTTAAAGCGGATTAAAATATCCTGTAATGTATTATCTAGGGCGTGGCCCATATGAAGCTGACCTGTAATATTCGGTGGTGGAATAACGATTGTATAGGTATCCTTTCCCTCTACGCGTTTTGCGTGGAAATATTTTCCATCGAGCCACATTTTATAGATGCGGTCTTCAACTTCTTTGGGGTTATACTGTTTTGCAAGTTCTCTATCCATTGAAAATCCTCCGATTTTTTTCTTAAAAAAGTATATCTTTCGAATTTCTGTAAATATTATAAATGTCAGATAAAGGTTTACGCGTTTGTAATTTATCTGACCGACCGTTCGGCGAAAAATTGCCGGACGGTCTCCTTTTTATATATCCATTTTTGCCTGTTCTACAGTACCTGTAGGTTTAAGACTACCGGCTGCTGGTAAATTCTTTGTGCGGTAGCGGTGTTCAGGCTCTAGGCTGCCCTTTTCATAAAGCTCGGCTGTATATATACGCTGACCTTTTTTCTGTGTCATAACAGCGATACCGCCGTTGTTTTTAGTGACCTTTGAGGGCACCGATGCCGAGTTTACAAGAAGCATTCTGCCGTTTGTTGATTTAAGCAGCAGCTCGGCGTCTTCCTTTATGAAAATTGGGGTATGAAGAGTGTATTTTTCGCAGTAAGCATTTATAAGCTTTTTGCGGTTTGTCTTGGTTTCGTAAGCTGAAAGCGGAACCTTTGAAATTCTGCCGTTATCAAATACAAAGACCATATATCCGTCATATTTTCTGGTGTTCACCATATAAACGGGGTATTCGCCCTCGTCAAAGCCGAGCTTTGAAGCAACAAAGTCACCCATAAGGCTAGCCTTTGAGTCGGCAAAATCCGAAACCTTGCACTTATAAACCTGACACATATTTGTAAAGAAAAGCAATTCTTCGGCGTTGTTCGATTCCACAGTCTGTGTAATCTCGTCGCCCTCTTTAAGCTTTTGCTCACCGCTCATACGAAGAGATAAGGGAGTAAATTTCTTGAAGTAGCCGTCCTTTGTAAAGAAGAGTGTTACGGGAGACTCATCAATCTCTTCCTCTTCGTTATCAAAGCTTTCAGCCTCTGCGCTTATAATCTTGGTTTTGCGCTCGGCCCCGTATTTCTTCATAACATCATTAAGTCCGCTAATTATGATTTTCATAACCTTAGACTTAGAATCAAGTATACTCTGCATTTCTTCAATGTCTTTTTCTAGTTTTTCGACATCGGCAAGTCTCTTTAAAATATACTCGCGGTTTAAATGGCGGAGCTTTATCTCGGCTACATATTCTGCCTGAATTTCGTCAATCATAAAGCCAATCATAAGGTTTGGAACAACCTCTTTTTCTTCGGCGGTTTCGCGAACAATTTTGATAGCCTTATCAATATCAAGCAAAATTTTCTGAAGACCTTTTAAAAGGTGCAGACGGTCTTTAGCCTTTGTAAGCTCAAAGTAAACCCTTCTTCGAACACATTCTTCTCTGAATGCTACCCATTCGCTGATAATTTCCTTGACGCCTAAAACCTGAGGTGAGCCTGCGATAAGAATATTGAAGTTACAGGAGAAGCTGTCCTGAAGAGGTGTTAGCTTAAATAACTTTTTAATTAGCTTTTCAGGGTCGGCACCGCGCTTTAGGTCTATTGTAATTTTAAGACCTTTAAGGTCGGTTTCGTCTCTGATATCATTGATTTCGGTAACCTTTTTAAGCTTTACAAGCTCAATTACTCGCTCGATTATGGCTTCACTGGTAGTTGTTGGCGGTATTTCTGTAATATCTATACAATTTTGCGATTTATCATACGAATAAACGCCTCGCACTTTAAAGGAGCCTCTACCCGTTTCATAAATGCTTTCCATTTCTTTGCGGTCGTATAAAAGCTCGCCGCCTATTGGGAAATCGGGGGCTAAGAGGGTATCGGCAACATTTATGTTTTTATCCTTAATGTAGGCTATTGTAGTTTCGCAAACCTCTTTTAAGTTAAAGGGACAAATAGAGCTTGCCATACCTACAGCAATACCCGTATTGGCGTTTACTAAAACCGACGGAAATGTAACGGGGAAGAGCACAGGCTCTTTCACAGTAGCATCGTAGTTATCTACAAAATCTACTGTGTCCTTATCGATTTCACTAAAAAGCTCATGCGCTATGGGAGCAAGCTTTGCCTCGGTATAACGGGAAGCGGCATACGCCATATCCCTAGAATACGCTTTACCGAATGAGCCCTTTGATGCAACATAGGGGTGCAAAAGCGCCTGATAACCCTCGGATAAGCGAACCATAGTTTCATAAATAGCGGCGTCACCGTGGGGGTTAAGCTGCATTGTGCGGCCTACTATGTTAGCAGATTTTATTGTGCCGCCGTTTAAAAGCCCCATATTATACATAGTGTATAAAAGCTTTCTGTGGGAGGGCTTAAAGCCATCAATTTCAGGAATTGCTCTTGAGATTATAACGCTCATCGCATAGGGCATAAAGTTTGTTTCTAAGGTTTCGGTTATAGGCTGTTCAACCGTAAGACCTGCACCCGCAATATAAGCATTAATCTCAGGGGTGGACTTTTTCTCTTCTTGCTTTTTCTTTCTCGGAGCCATTTTTACTCTCCTTCATTGAGATAAATTGAAAATTTTAAGAAACATCAGCGTCGTCAATATAAAGATATCCGTTTTCTGCGATAAAATCGCGTCTGCCTGCAAGGTCGTCGCCAAGAAATAAATCAAATAACTGACTTGTACGCTCGGCATCCTGCGGCATTACCTTAATAAGACGTCTCGTTTCGGGGTTCATAGTAGTAAGGTTCATCATATCGGGTTGGTTTTCGCCAAGTCCCTTTGAACGCTGAATGGTATATTTATTATCGCCTATTTTAGTGAGAATTTCATTTTTCTCCTTTTCGTCATAAGCGAAATAGGTCATTTCCTTTGTGCCGATTTCATAAAGCGGAGTTTCAGCAATGTAAACCTTGCCCTCGCTTATAAGGGTTGGCATAAGGCGATAAATCATAGTTAAAATGAGGGAGCGGATATGGAAACCGTCAACATCGGCATCGGTACAGATTATAATCTTATTCCAACGAAGCGAGTCTAAATCAAAGGTGGTCATATCCTTGCGGGATTTGGTTTTAACCTCAACGCCGCAGCCGAGCACTTTTATAAGGTCGGTTATAATATCACTCTTGAAAACACGCTCAAAGTCAGCCTTTAAGCAGTTGAGAATTTTACCTCTAACGGGTATGATTGCCTGAAATTCTGCATTTCGCGCTAATTTACAGGAGCCTAAAGCAGAGTCACCCTCAACTATGAAGAGCTCACGCTCAGCAATATCCTTAGTTCTGCAGTCAACAAATTTTTGTACGCGGTCTACAAGGGAGTTGCTTGTCTGCAAAGCTTTTTTGATATTTACCCTCTCTCGCTCACTGCGTTCGCGACTGCGCTTGTTAACTAAAATCTGGTCAACGATTTTGTCGGCTTCTGCCTTGTTTTCTATAAAGTAAACCTCTAACTGATGACGGAAGAAATCTACCATAGCTTCATAAATAAAGCGGTTGGTAATAGATTTTTTAGTCTGGTTTTCATAAGAGGTAACAGTAGAAAAAGAAGAAACTACAAGCACCAAACATTCTTCAACATCCGAAAAAGTAATCTTCGATTCATTGGATTTATATTTGTTAGTCTGCTTAATGTAGGCATCTATCTGTGCTACAAAAGCATTTCTTACTGCCTTTTCGGGAGCACCGCCGTATTCGAGCCAACTCGAATTGTGGTAATATTCCTTTAAGGTGTGAAGATTGCTAAAGCAGAGGGCTGCATTTATTTTAACCTTGTATTCGGGCTTGTCCTCGCGATCCTTACCCTTTCTTTCGGTCTGCCAGAACTGAGGTGTAGAAATGCGCTCTTCCTTGACGGTTTCGTTTACATAGTCTACAATACCGTTTTCATATATGATTTCGGTTTGAACGAATTTTGAGCCCTGCTGCTCTCTGAATATAAAGAGAAGTCCCTCGTTTACAATAGCCTGTCTTTTAAGGGTATCGAGGAAATATTCTCTCGGGATATTTATATCGGTAAAAACATCAATATCGGGCTTCCAACGGGTTTTGGTACCTGTATCCTTGCCTGAGTAGGCTTCCTTTTTAAGTCCACCCACATTATAGCCCTTTTCAAAGTGAAGATTATACTTAAAGCCGTCACGCTTGATTTCTACATCCATATACTCGGAGGCGTACTGTGTAGAGCAAAGACCAAGACCGTTAAGACCAACAGAATACTCGTAGTTTGCGCCGTCGTTTGTATTGTACTTACCGCCTGCATAAAGCTCGCAGTACAAAAGCTCCCAGTTGTAGCAATTT
>JAQXZE010000031.1 GCA_029227055.1 Oscillospiraceae bacterium
CTCCGCGATATTTAATTAAGTAACTTTCGCTGTAATATTATTATACACCAAAAGGCTTAATAATGCAACCCTTTTTTAAAAAATTACAAATATTTTTTAAGAGGCAAAAATATCCGCCGCGTGTTCTGCGCGGCGGATAAAAAGCTTTTAAACCTTAAGCGCCGAATTTAGCAACATTAAGCTTGATTCCGGGGCCCATAGTTGTAGCTACAACGCAGGACTTAATGTACTGTCCCTTTGTTGCGGCCGGCTTCGCCTTAACGATAGCTCCCATAAGAGCGTCGAGATTTTCTTTAAGCTTCTCAGGACCGAAAGAAACCTTGCCGATGGGGCAGTGAATGATGTTGGTCTTGTCAAGGCGGTATTCAATCTTACCTGCTTTAGCCTCGGTAACAGCTTTCTCAACATCAGGTGTAACAGTACCTGCCTTCGGAGTCGGCATAAGACCGCGCGGGCCTAAAACCTTACCGAGACGACCTACAACGCCCATCATATCAGGTGTTGCGATAACAACATCAAAATCAAGCCAGTTTTCATTCTGAATCTTAGCTACGAGTTCTTCAGCACCTACATAGTCGGCGCCTGCCTCTTTAGCAGCATCAGCCTTGTCACCCTTTGCGAAAACAAGGGCTCTTACGGTTTTACCTGTTCCGTTCGGAAGAACAACCGCGCCTCTAACCTGCTGGTCAGCGTGGCGTGAGTCAACACCGAGACGAACATGGATTTCAACCGTTTCATCAAATTTGGCAGTTCCGGTCTTTACTGCTACCGCAACAGCCTCGTCTACATCGTAAAGCTTACCGGTTTCAATAAGCTTTGCGCTGTCGTTATATTTTTTACCGTGTTTCATTGTTTACCTCCCAATAAGTGGTTAAATCGGAAATTTCCTCCCACGAAGAGAGAATTAATCTACTACCTCGATACCCATACTACGTGCAGTACCAGCGATCATGCTCATTGCAGTCTCAATGGTAGCAGCGTTTAGGTCGGGCATCTTGGTTTCAGCGATTTTTCTAATCTGTTCGCTTGTAATCTTGGCAACCTTTGTCTTGTTAGGTGTGCCTGATGCAGTTTCGATTCCGCATGCCTTCTTGATAAGAACGGCAGCAGGAGGAGTCTTAGTGATGAAGCTGAAAGAACGGTCTGCATAAACGGTAATAACAACCGGAATGATAAGACCTACATCGTTCTTTGTTCTCTCGTTGAACTCCTTAGTAAAAGACATAATGTTAACACCGTGCTGACCGAGCGCCGGACCTACCGGGGGAGCGGGTGTAGCTTTACCTGCAGGAATCTGTAATTTAATGTAACCTGTAATTTTCTGAGCCATTATTAGCACCTCCATTATTCGTGGTAACCGCATCACACTTTATGATGCGTGGCGGAACGGTCATATTCCGTCCCTCCCACCGTGACACAAACCTTGTGTCGGGGTCAATAAGCAGAAAAATCTATATTAACTGCGTATTAACTAAACCTATTAATCGGCACGCGATATCTGATTAAGCTCAAGCTCAACCGGAGTTTCTCTGCCGAACATTGAAAGGACTACACATACACTGTTGTTAGCAACATCAAGCTCCTTAACAACACCGCCGTAACCCTCGAGCGGTCCGCTTATAATGTTTACATTATTGCCTACCGCATAGCCTACCTCAACGCTGTGCTTCTCAACGCCGAGCGCCGCAACTTCTTCATCTGTGAGCGGCACAGGCTTTGATGCCGGACCGACAAATCCTGTACATCCGCGAATATTACGAACTACATACCAAGAATCGTCAGTGACAATCATTTTGATAAGAACATATCCCGGGAATATTTTTCTTTCTACCTCACGCTTTTTGTCATCCTTAATTTCGGTGACCGTTTCGGTAGGGATTTTGATATCGCAAATCAAATCCTGCATTCCGCGGCTTTCTACCATGGTAGCAAGGTCGGTTGCGACTTTATTCTCATAACCGGAATAAGTATGGACAACATACCATTTTGCTTCATTAGAATCAGCCATTTGCTACCTCCGTAACTTATATGCCCAAAATAACTTCGAGTAATTTACCAAGGCCGAAATCTAACAGCCAAACAAATATACCGAATAAAAGACACATAATAAGAACGATACCTGTGTTCTTTAATACATCTTTAATACCGGGCCATACAATCTTCTTAACCTCGCTCTTATAATCACGGAAGAAGAGAACTACACGCTTTAATATAGTTTTCTTGGCTCCCTTAGAAGCGAGAACCTCAAGATAATCGTCAACCAAAAGATAAGCTATAGCAACTACTGCGAAAGCTAAAAGAGCAATTGCAGTTAAAAGTACAAATATTGAGTACTCAGCGCCTGTAGCAGTAAAGGGACGAAAATCCACAAACTTATAGGGACTTGAAAGAGCAACTACCAACATAAAGATACCGGCGATAAGACCGAATACCGGAGCCGCATATCTTACCTTCTTCGATTTGAAAGAAAAGACACTTAACAAAACACCTATAACTGTAACCCAGAAGCAGAAAAGAAGCTTAACAGAGTGAGCAATACCTACTGCCTCACCTGCAACCTTTACGCTACTTCCGAATGCAAGCTGTGCGCCGACTGCGCTTACTGCACCGTCGCCTGTGTTGAAGCTTACAAAAGGTGTGAAGAAGAGCACTAAAGCAGCAAGACTAAATACGATTGAGAAAATCTGACAAAGTTTATTTACTATCTTCATTCTCGCGCCTCCTACTTAGTTTCCTTGTGTAAGGTGTGCTTTCTGCAGAACCTGCAGTACTTGTTCATTTCGAGCCTGTCAGGGTCATTCTTCTTGTTCTTCATTGTGTTGTAATTGCGCTGCTTACACTCTGTGCAAGCCAATGTGATTTTAACTCTCATAACGGCACCTCCCGCTTTACGGAAATATTTTTTGCTTTTACCTCGGCACTGCAAAGCTGACACGAGGCCACTTGACAGTTGTAAAAGTAAACGCCTCCCTCTATGCAACCTTCATCAAACGACACAGAGCATACCACTCTGCAAAGCACATCGCTATCACAGGATTGTTGAAAAATTCTTTGCAAAAAAAAAGAACTCTTCAGAGGTAGTACGATTATACCACAACAAAGAGAAAAGGTCAAGCGTTTTTTTAATGTATGAAAAACCGATAATATCAGGTATTAAAAAGTTCATAAATTTATGGACATAATATTTATGTTTAAGAAAATTTTATTCTGATTTTGCCTTATATACATTATATAATAAGCGGTTTTCAAATGCAAGAAAAAGAAATTTTCAAAAAAAGGTTGCAATTTTGTAACTTTTTGATATAATAGTATTACAAACTTGTAACTTTTGTTTCGAAAGGAGTTCTTTCTTTATTCTGTACAACATTAAAGAAAAAGCCATTAAAGTGCTAGAGCTTGCAAAGAATTTATTAGAAAATTTAAAAGGTCTTGCAAAGGACTTTTTATCAAATAAGCGTCTTATTAAGGTTGTTTCTTTCGTAGCAGCCGGTCTTACAGCATTCCTTGTTTGTATCGCGTCTTCCGGTGCTACAATCGGCTACGATGTAAATTATAATGGACAAGTTATAGCAACAGTTAAAAACAAGCAGGTTTTCACCTCTGTTTCAAATAGCATTAAAAAGCGTCTCGGCAAGAAGTCGAAGGGCGAGATTGCTGCTCCCTCTTTTAAGGCGGTTGTAACCCTTAAAAGTAAGTTGAGTTCTAAAAACGAGGTAAAAAAAGCTATCATTGATAATACTGACACAATAGCTTACACCTCCCTTTTAAGAATTAACGGTGAAAATATAGCTTATATTTCTAATGGCGACTTAGAAAAGCATTTAGAAGAATACAAAAACAGTTTTAATATTAAAGGTTCAAAATCGGTTTCCACCTTTGTTGATGATATTGAGGTTATAACCGACTACTTCTTTACAGACAATGTTTATACCATCGAAGAAGCAAAGGACATTATTTCCTCCATTAAGGTTCAGACAAAGGCTACTGTTACATCCGAAAAGGAGATTGCCTTTTCAACAAATGTTCAGTACACCTCAGCCCAGATGCTCGGATATTCAAAAATAACCAAGGTGGGTAAGGTTGGAAAACGAGTAACCACAGAGGATATCATTTATTTGAACGGCAAGGTAGTATCAAGGGTTCAAAAATCTTCAAAGGTCACCAGAAACCCTGTTTCACAGATAAAGCTTGTGGGCACTGCAAAATCTCAAGCATCTGCAGCACAGCGCGCAGAAGCCTATGCTTCAGGTTTCATCTTCCCTATTGATAAAAATTCCTCTTGGATGGTATCTTCTTATTGGGGTGACGGCAGAAACCATAAGGCAGTTGACCTTGCTTGTCCCAGAGGCACCAAGATTTATGCCGTAGCAAAGGGCACTGTAACCTTTGCAGGATATAAAAGCGATTACGGTTATTTTGTAATAATCGACCACGGAAACGGTCTTTCCACCGCCTATGCACACGCTTCTGTGCTCGGCGTTAAGACAGGAGACCGAGTAACAGCCGGTGAAACAATAGCATTGGTAGGTTCAACCGGTTACTCAACGGGCAATCATCTTCACTTTGAAGTTCAAAAGAACGGCGTCAGAATTGACCCCGCACCCTATATCGGTCTTGACAGATAAAAATATACGCGGATAGCATTCAGCTATCCGCGTTTTTTTATTTTAAGGCATTTAAACTCTCTGTGAGTTCTTTATATTCTTTATAAGCGTTTCGGTAAACCTCTATTATATATGTGCCACTAAAGGAGAGTTCTTCCATTCGGCTAAACAGTCTTTTAAAATCAAAAGTCCCTTTACCAGGAAGCATACAATCCTTACTACTTGAATTGTCACTTATATGAAGATGCCGTATATTTTTTCCTACCGCATCAATAACATCAAAGGGCGTATATCTGCCTCTTATTGACTGTTTTACATCAAGGCAAAAGCCTATTTCATCGCCTAGATTTTCTACCATCATTTTAAGAAAACCGAGGTCACCCGCCCTGAATTTTACAACATTTTCCTGAAGAAGTATGCCGCCGCCCTGTTTTACACAATTGTTGACAAGCGAAAAGCGTTCACAGTATTCTAAATCATTTAATATTCCGTTGGGCTTTCCGCCGTGCAAAATTACATATTTAGCACCTAGCTCTGCCGCAATTTCGCCATAGCGTTTAAAATCATCAAGTCCTTCTTTTAATCGGCGCTCATAATTAGAAAACAGCATAAAGGACTCAGCAAGCGACATTGTAGGATGTACAGCCGTTATTTCTGTGCCGTATTCCTTTGCGATTTTTGAAAGCTCCTTTACAAACTCAGGCTCTAGCTCAAACGAACAGTTGAAAAATATTTCTGTATATTTTACACCGCTTTTACAAAGCTCTGTAAGTGCCTTTTCGGTTTCAAGAGGATAAAGAGATGCCGTGGATATTCCGAGCTTCATTCCTTTTCCTCCTTTGAGGGCGTTACAAAAACGGTTTTATTAGTTGTATAAATAACCATACCCGCTTTAGCACCGCTCGGTTTTTTTACATTTTTAACCTGAGTATAGTCAACCGCCACATTTGAAGAGCTTGAGGCTTTGGAATTTTCTGCCGCAAGTCTTGCAGCGAAAAGAATTGTTTCGTCACTTACCTCTGCTCCGTTTGAAAGCACTAACACATGGGAACCGGGAATATTTTTTGTATGAAACCACAAATCGTTTTTAGAGGCGAGTTTTGTTGTCAGATAATCATTCTGGCGGTTGTTTTTACCGACAAGTATTCTATACCCCTCAACGCTTTGGTATTCCTTAAAGCCTTTAGCGTCAATTTTTTTAGGCTTCGAGTTTTGCTTTTTGGCGTTTAAATAGCCTTCTTCTAAAAGCTCGGTTCGAATTTCAGCAATATCAGCTAGAGTTTCTGCTCTGTTTATAGCGTCAAGCACCGTCTCTAAATAACCTATTTCCGCCTCATCGTCAGAAATAAGCTTTAAAAGAGTTTGCTCGGCAGTATAGGTCTTTTTATAATCCTTAAAATATTTTGCCGCATTGTTTGCAGGCGAAAGGGCAGGATTTAAAGGTATCCTCACAAGCTTTAATTCTTCATCATAATAATTCTGCACTTCCGCAAAGCTAGCCCCCGACTTTAGCGCATAAAGATTTGCCTTTAAAAGCTCGCCGTATATTCGAAGCTGCTCACGGTTTTCGCATTTACTTAAATCCTCAAGCCTTAATCTTCTTCTCTTTTCGGCTCTTGAAATAAGATTGTTTGTAAGCCTTAATATGTCCCCTGCCGCAAGCTTAATTCGGGCGGAGGCTTCGCGTTTTTGATAAAAGGCATCTAAGAGCCCTGAAAAGCTCTCATACCTTTCATTTTTTATACTGTCCCCGTACTGTGTAATTTCGGTATAGGTAAAATCAAAAACCTCGCCGTCCTTTAAAAGTAAAACAGGGTTATTTTTTATGAGTATATCATTTTTTAAAGAAGACAGCACTTTGAAAAGTCTGTCAAAATCACACTCTTCTACTAACTCGTCACCGCCCGATAAAAAGGCGATTTCTCTACAAACAAGCGGAGATGCTCCGTCAAGTGTTCTAAGAAGCGATGATGAAAGTGTAAGACTTGAATTTTTCTTTATCGCATCAATAATTGCGGATAATTCTGTATTCAATAAATTAAGTTTTCCCTGTGAATCGGGATAGGAATAGATAGCACCCGGCTGAATTATTCGGGCAGAATCTTCAATACTGCTACGGCGTACCGCATCAATTATGCGGCCGTTTTCCCCTACTAAAACTATATTAGCCTTATTACCTATAAGTTCACAAACTATTTTGGGATTTATTATATCTCCCATTTCATTGGTGGTTTGAAAATAGAATTCTACTACGCGTTCAAGCTCGGTTTGATTGATTTTTATTAATTTTGCTGCCGAAAAATGCTTTCTTATAAGCATACAAAACATAGGTGGCACAGGTGGATTTTCATATTTTGTTTCTGTAAAGCACACCCTTGCAGAGCCGATTTTAGCTGACAGCAAAAGCTTTTTCACAAAGCCTTTTTTGCGCAGCAAAAGCACCAACTCATCCTTAGACGGTTGGTAAATTTTATCAATATGGCAGTCGATAGCAACATTTAATTCTTCAACTGTTTTTTTCGCAAAAACGCCGTCAAATGCCATCGGTATCCCCCAACGCAAGTTTAATTTCCTTTGCTACTAAAGAATATTCCTCATATTCCTTCTCTTTTTCGCTAATTCCGTAAAGCTTTACAGCACAGGTATTACAACGCTTATACTGCTTTTTAAGATATTCTCTATCGGACGCCGTATTATTTTCAATTTTTCCCACAAGACAGGAAAAAGCGTCTACAGAATGTTCTTTACCGTCATACCTTGCGAGCATAACAGAATAAACCTTACCGTTTTCGGCAAGGGTTGGCTCTTTTAATATTTCAAAACCTTCTTTATACAGATATCTGCGAAGCTCCCACGCCGATGTCATCGGCTGAAGAATAAGGGTTATGTTATCATTTTTAAGCCAAGGCGCTCTACTTAATATACCCGCAATTACCTCGCCGCCCATACCCGCAACAATAACGGTATCGGCTTCGCCATCCCTTAATCCTTCAAGACCGTCACAAAGCCGAAGGTCTACACCCTCGGCTCCGAGTCTTTTTATGCTTTCCCTCGCATGTGCCAAGGGCTTTTCTTTTATATCGGTAGCAATAACCGACTTTACTCTGCCGCTTTTAAAAAGGGCGGCCGCAAGATATCCGTGGTCTGTTCCTACATCGCAAACATGAGCGCCATCTGGCACCATACTTGCTATTAGGTGCAGTCTCTCGCTTAGTCCGAACACTTATTTATCCTTGAAATATTCGTTTAATTTAGCGATAAGCTCGTCACAATTTGTTCCGTGAACATTGCAAGCCTGTTCGATGGTTTCTCCCCTAGATGCAGGGCAACCGAGGCAGTGCATACCTATAGCAAAAAAGTATTCTGCAGCCCCTCTATCAATATCCAAAACTTCGCCTATTAACATATCCTTTGTAATTTTCATAACTGTTTCCTCTCTTTTTATAAAATTTCAGGTTTTTTTGTTAAATCTGTTCTTGAGTGATTATAGAGCTTTCTGTTATCGAGCGCCCATACTCTTTGAGAAAACTCATCGCTTTTAAGTCCCTCAACGGCTTCCTTCATTTCGTAAATTCTTGAATCCATAAGGTCAAGCTCAGAAAGAATTTCCGCCTCTATAAACATCGGTCTTACAGCAGCACCAAACTCAGGCTCACCGTGATGAGAGAGTATCATATGCTCTATGAGCATTGCCGTCTTTTTAGAAATGCCGAGCTTCTTTGCATACTCATCAATAAGTAATGTACCCATCGCTATATGTCCTAAAAGGTTGCCCGCAACCGAATATCCTTCGGCAGTGCCGAGCTCTGTTACCTCAAATTCAGAAAGCTTTGCAATATCGTGAAGCATGGCGCCGCTAAGCAATAAATCTCTATCAATAAAGGGATAAATTTTGCAAACGCCCTCTGCTAACTGAACGATAGACAGTGTGTGCATAAGCAGTCCGCCGCTTATTGCGTGGTGAAGCTTAAAGGCAGCAGGCCACAAAAGCAGATTATCTCTGTAATCGGAATAAATGGTTAAAACAAGGGCTTTAAGGTCAGTATCATTAAAGGATTCCACTTTACTCATAAGAAGATTGAACATTTCTTCTCTAGAGTATTCAGCACTCTTTACAAAGTCCTCTTTTTTAACATTATCTTCGGGAAGGGTTGGTCTGATACGCTCTATTTTCAGTTGGTCATTTCCTTTATATTCGGAAATTGTACCCCTTATTTTAACTAAATCGTTAAGACCGTATTCCCCGTAAACCTCGGGCTGATAACGCCAAAGCTTTGCATTGATTGTACCGTCGCTATCAGATAAGGTCATATCAAGATATGCCTCTCCCTTAGCCGAAACCTTTTGTTCGATTTCGGTAATAAGAGCAAAGCCTTCAAAACGGTCACTGTTTTCAAGTTGTGTAAAATTCATATTCCTTCTCCCAAACATTCTTATACTAAAAGTTCAGTCAAATACCCCGATGCTATACCTAAAAACGCCGATATAGCCATTAGTATTATAGGATGAACCTTTATTTTAAACAAAATCATTATAAGGGTAAAAATTGCAAACGATATCCAAAACTGTATGGTAGCAAAGGTAGAAACATTTAGTCCCGCAGGGAAGAAAACCTCTAATGCCACAGTAATTACCGCAGAGCCTATAAGACCGATAACTGCGGGCTTTAATCCTGACATCACTGCCGCTACCCACTTGTTTTCCTTAAATGCCAAAAAGAATTTTGCAACTATAAGAATAATTATAAATGAGGGTAAAACCACACCTAATGTACAACAAATAGCGCCCAAAATCCCCGCCGTTTCAGCGCCTATATAGGTTGCCATATTTATTGCAAAGGGACCAGGTGTGCTTTCACTTACGGCTATAAAATTGATAATTTGGCTCTCACTAAGCCACCCGTTTGCCAAAACCTCCTGACGCATTAAAGGAAGCATGGCATATCCGCCACCAAAGGTAAAGGCTCCGATTTTAAAAAAGGTCAAAAAAAGCTTCAAAAAAATCATTTTTTCTCGCCCTCCCCACCATTTTTAGCAATGAGAGCATAGACAACACCCGTTACGGCACAGCCGATAATTACCAGAAGAACATTTACATCAAAAATTATCACTATTAAAAATGAAAGCGCCGCTACGATATAAGAAAAAATATTTTTAGGGCACTTTTTAGCCATTGAAATAAGAGCGTTTATAAGCAGACTCAAAACACCTGCTCTGATACCCATAAAGGCGTATTTTATCGCCTTTAATTCCTGAAATTGACGCAGAAAAAAGGAAATTATATAAATGATCGTAAAGGCAGGTAAAACCACTCCAAAGGTTGCCGCAACAGCACCCCAGAAGCCCGCCGTCTGATAGCCTACAAAGGTTGCGGAATTTATAGCAATTGGCCCCGGAGTTGACTCGGCAATCGCAATTATATCCAAAATATCCTTTTCTTCAATCCATCCGTTTTTATCTACAATTTCCCTTTGAATAACGGGAATCATAGCATATCCGCCGCCAAAGGTAAAGGCTCCGATTTTCAGAAAGGTTAAAAAAAGTCCAAGTATTCGTTTAGCCTTCAAAATTTTCCTCCAATCAGTCCGCAAAAGACTTATAAAACGCTACTGCAAGCTCATCACAACGCTCATTTTCAGGATGACCTGCGTGACCCTTCACCCATTCGATTGTAACATCGTGCTTATCTATTAAAATCAGTAATTCTTCCCACAAATCGCTATTAAGAGCGGGCTTTTTATCAGCCTTTCGCCAGCCGTTTTTCTTCCAAGATGCAGCCCAACCTTTATCTATACCATCGGCTACATATTTAGAATCTGTAACGAGCTTTACTGTACAAGGCTCTTTAAGGGCAGAAAGCCCCTTTATTGCGGCAGTAAGCTCCATTCGGTTGTTGGTGGTATCCCTCTCGCCTCCCGAAAGTTCCTTGGTAGTTTTACCGTAGCGAAGAACTACACCCCAACCGCCAGGACCCGGATTTCCCGAACATGCACCGTCGGTAAAAATTTCAACAAATTTTTGCAATTTAGTACCTCCGATACGAGCCTACAACCTTACCTAATACAGCAGGTGTTTCGGGGTAAATCGGCGAAAAATCGGGGTTTTCAGGCATAAATACCACTCTGCCGTTCTTCTCGATTAAAAGGCGCTTTACGGTAGCACCGTCCCCATCCATACCAATAATAATATCTCCGTTTTTACAAGGCTCGTTTTTATCGGCAACTACAATATCGCCGTCCAAAATACCGATATCTTTCATACTAAGGCCCACTACTCTTAGTGCAAAAAGACCGCTTGAGCTACTCTTTGGATAAGGGATATAATCCTCAATCTCCTCTGCCGCTAAAATGGGCTGACCTGCGGCTACTCTACCGATTAAGGGCACCATAGTAGTTTCAACCGCAGTAGTAAGCTTTATGGCTCTTGAAGAACCTGCATCTCTTTCTATATATCCCTCTCGCTCTAAGAAACCGAGTATTCCGTGTATTGTAGAGGTTGATTTAATTCCTGTAAATTCACAAATCTCACGAACTGTAGGCGGAAAACCGCCGTTTAAACGGGTTGCGAGGAAATCGTAAACCGCTCTTTGATTTTCACTAAGGGGAGTTTTTGACATACATTACACTCCAATCGAACATTTATTCGATTATAGTATAACACGGTTTACTGATTCTTTCAAGTGGACTTTTTCTTTTTTTCTCGGCCTATAAATATTTCTTTAATGCCCAGCAATATGAGAAAACCGCCGAAAAATTTGCCGAGTATATCAGCCCCTATAATATCAGTAAGCCAAAATCCAAGACCTGCACCTATAATGCCGCCTGCCGCAATAGGCAAAGTGGTCTTCCATTGTATTTCTCCCCTCTTGCTGTACACGATAAGAGCCGCTACTGCTATAGGTATAAAAAATATCAGATTTATACCCTGTGCTTTAACCTGACCTACATCTGCCATAAGGGTTAAATATATGATTAAAACGGCACCGCCGCCCATTCCCATAGCACCGATAATTCCTGATAAAAAGCCTGCTATTAAAGCCATAAAAATCACCTCATTATGAGTCGTACACCGGCATAAATCATAAAGCCACCGAAAATTCTTTTAAGCCAAACAGAAGATATTTTTTTAAGGCAAAATGTACCTAAAAGAGCGCCGATAAGACCTGTCGGAATATAAATAAATGCGTCAGTTATCTTAACATCGCCTCTAACCAAATAAAGTATTGCAGAAATAACGGTAATTGGTAGTATAACAGAAATTGCATTTGCCTGTGCTGCCTTTTGTGACATACCAATTTTTTTAAGCTTCGGTACTGTAAGCATTCCGCCTCCCGCACCGAAAAGAGCGTTAACCATTCCTATTACCGCGCCGCTAAGCGCAGGGTTTAAATATTTTTTGAATTTTTCCAAAACTATCACCTTTAATGTTTTGCCCTTTACGCCCTTTTAATATTCGGTTTTCAAGGTCTTAAAAACAACCCTTTAATATAATAATTTATAGTGAATAATATTTTTTTAAAAAATTTATAATTTTATGGTGACAAATTGATAAAAAGATGGTACAATATATCGTGAATAGTTATGTAAAAACGGGGTGCTTTTTTTGAAGCTTTTGGCAATAGACGGAAACAGTATTATAAACCGTGCTTTTTACGGCATAAAACTGCTTACTACAAAAGACGGGCAGTATACAAACGGTGTTTACGGCTTCATAAACATTTTAAACAAATTAATAGAGCTTGAAGCACCCGATGGTATTGCCGTTGCTTTTGACCTTAGAAAGCCCACCTTCAGACACGAAAAATATGCTGAATATAAAGCAGGCAGAAAAGGTATGCCCGACGAGCTTGCAAGTCAGATGCCAATATTAAAAGAATGGCTGCGCCTTGCGGGATATACCTGTCTTGAATGTGAAGGCTTTGAGGCTGACGATATTTTGGGTACACTTGCCACATTTTCAGAGAGCAGCGGTCACGAATGTGTAATCGCCACTGGCGACCGCGATTCTCTGCAGCTTATTTCAGAGCATACACGCGTACTTCTCACCGCCACAAAAATGGGCAAGCCCGAAATTATAAACTACACTGTAGAAGAGCTTTATCAAAAATACAGTCTTACCCCAAATGAAATGATAGAGCTAAAGGCTCTAATGGGCGATTCCTCGGATAATATTCCCGGTGTTGCAGGCGTTGGTGAGAAAACGGCTACCGATTTAATCTCCCGTTATCATTCGATTGACTATATTTATGAGCACTTAGATGAGCTTGAAATTAAAGACGGTGTCAGGAAAAAGCTTGCAGACGGTAAGGAATCAGCATTTTTAAGTCGAGAGCTTGGAACCATCTGTAAAACCGCCCCCATAAATACCGAAATCGAAAACTATAAAAATAAGCCTATAAATGAGGCGGAGTTATCGGCTCTTATGACAAGGCTCGAATTCTTTAAGCTTTTAGAGCGTATGAACTTAAAGCCTACCGCCGCAGTTAATACTAACACCCCCACCGCTAAAATTTTAAAGCAAGAGGTGTTTACTCCCGACGACTCGGTGGATATTTATTTTGAAAGCGGTCGATTTGCTGTGATATCAAAGTCGGCAATTTTCGAAACAGACGAAGCTTCTGCTCTTGAAATCTTAAAAAACGAAAATATCAAAAAACGAGTTTACGATTCAAAATATCTTTATAAAAACTATTCGGGTATTTCTTCTATATCCTTTGATACTATGCTTGCAGGATATCTTGCAAATCCCTCGTCAAACGATTATTCGGTTGAGAGACTAAAAGCCGAATATTCCGTAACTGCTCCCGAAATTGAGGGCGACGCAGACGAATTTATTAAAAATGCCGCCTTGTTTTCTGCAGTTTCGGATACCCTTTTTGAAAATCTTAAAAAAAGCGGTGAAATTGACCTTTTATGCAATATTGAAATTCCGCTCGCCCGTGTTTTAGCCGATATGGAAAATGAGGGCTTTTTGGTTGATAAAGAGGGTCTTAAAGCCGAAGGAGAGGAATTATCCCGAAGAATTTCGGTTATAGAAAAAGAAATTTTCGATATAGCAGGATACGAGTTTAATTTAAACTCTCCAAAGCAGCTCGGTGAAGCGCTTTTTGTGAAGCTAGGTATCCCCTCTAAAAAGAAAACCAAGAGCGGCTTTTCTACAAATGCAGAGGTGCTCGAAAGTCTTAGATACGATTACCCCATAGTAGAGCTTATTTTAGAATACAGAAAGCTAGCAAAGCTTAAATCCACCTACTGCGACGGTCTGCTCGCAGCCATAAGCTCGGACAACCGAATTCACACCACATTTAATCAGACCGAAACAAGAACGGGTAGAATAAGCTCGCTTGAGCCTAATCTTCAGAATATCCCCGTAAGAACCGAGGAAGGAAAAAGACTCAGGAAATATTTTTTGGCGAAAGAGGGCTACACTCTTTGCGACGCCGACTACTCACAAATTGAACTTCGCGTTTTAGCCTCTATGGCAAACGACGCTACAATGATTAGTGCCTTTAACAACGACGCTGATATTCATACAATAACAGCATCCGAAGTTTTTGATGTGCCGACAGATTTAGTAACTCCCCTTTTAAGAAGCAGAGCAAAAGCGGTTAACTTCGGTATTGTATACGGGATAGGTGCTTTTTCACTTTCAAAGGACATCGGCGTTACGAGAGCCGAAGCCGACAGATATATTAAAGGATATCTTGCGACATATACAGGCGTTGCCGATTATATGACAAAGGTTATCGAAAAGGCAAAGGCGGATGGCTTTGTAACCACCCTGTTCGGCAGAAGAAGATATCTGCCTGAATTATCGTCCTCTAACGGTATGCTTCGCTCATTCGGAGAGAGGGTTGCAAGAAATGCTCCAATTCAGGGAACTGCCGCCGATATAATAAAAATTGCTATGATCAAAGTAGCAAACAGGCTGAAAGCCGAATACCCCTCTTCAAAGCTTATTCTTCAGGTACACGACGAGCTTATAGTAGAGTGTCCCGAAAATGATAGCACGGCAGTAGCTAAGCTTCTTGAAGAAGAAATGGAAAATGCCGCTAGTATGTCGGTTAAACTCAGCGTTGACGCAAACTGCGGCAAAAACTGGCTTGAAGCGAAAGGTTAATTTATGAAGGTTTTATTTGTTTGCACGGGTAACACCTGCAGAAGTCCTATGGCAGAATATTATTTAGCCTCTAAAAAAATTCCGAATTTAGAGGTCTCTAGTAAAGGCATCTTTGCTACAGGCGATAAGGCAAATGAAAAAAGCATTGCAGTTATGGCAGAAATGGGTATTGATTTATCAAAGCATATATCCTCGCCCCTAAATAGAGAAGATTTACAATCAGACAAAATCTTTTGTATGACAGAAAGCCAAAAGCAAACACTTTTATACTATGGTGCAAAAGAAGATAATGTCTATGTTTTAGGAAGCGGTATTCCTGACCCCTACGGTCAAGGCATAGATATTTACAAAGAGTGCCGTGACGAAATTATTTCTGCTATTGATGAGCTTGTTAAAAAAGGTGAATTCGATTGCCTTTCGGTAATCCCTTTAGAAGAAAGACATATTGAAAAAATTGCAGAGCTTGAAAAGGTTTGCTTTAGTGAGCCTTGGTCAGCTGAGGGAATTTACGAATCCTATAAAACGGGAACTGTCTTTTTTGTAGCAGAGAAAAACGAAAAGGTTTTAGGGTATGCAGGGATAAAGCCTGTGCTGGATGAAGGATATATCACAAATATTGCGGTATTTCCCGAATACAGAAAACAGTCGGTTGCCTCGTCTATACTAAAAAAGATAGATAACTTTGCAGAAGAAAGGTCTCTCTCCTTTGTTAGTCTTGAAGTCAGAGAGTCGAATACTCCTGCAATATCTCTTTACGATAAATTCGGTTATAAATGCGAAGGGGTACGCAAAAACTTTTATAGGGACCCTTGTGAAAATGCAATTATTATGACAAAAAGGTATGTTAGTGAATGAAAATATTAAGTATTGAATCATCTTGCGATGAAACCTCGGTTGCTGTAACAGACGGCAGACAGGTGCTTTCAAACATAATCGCAACACAGATACCCGAGCATCAGATATACGGCGGTGTTGTACCTGAGATTGCATCTCGCCGTCATACAGAGGCTATCAGTGCTGTTTGTAATGAGGCGCTTTTATCTGCGGGTATTACTTATAAAGATATTGAAGCCATAGCCGTAACCTTTGCACCAGGACTTATAGGCGCATTGCTTGTGGGTGTTAATTTCGCAAAGGGGTTAGCTCTTTCTCTCGGTGTTCCGCTTATCCCCGTTCACCATCTGCGCTCACATATTGCGGCAAACTATGCCGATAACGAGGAACTAAAGCCGCCGTTTTTGTGTCTTACCGTATCGGGCGGCAACTCGGTTATAACCGAAGTTTTGGATTATACTAAATTTAATATCCTCGGCGAAACTACCGACGACGCCGCAGGCGAATGTTTTGATAAAACGGCAAGGGCATTAGGGCTGTCCTACCCAGGCGGTGTGCATCTTGACAAAATAGCAACCGTTTCAGACTTCAAGAAATATTCTCTTCCCTACCCACATACAGAAAGAGAATTTGATTTTAGCTTTTCAGGTCTTAAAACATCTGTTATAAATCTTATACACAACTCAAAGCAAAAAGGCATAGAAATTGATGTGCCCGTTTTAGCGGCAACTGTCAGAGAGCGTGTTTGCGATATCCTTATTGATAAAACTCTCTCTGCCGCAAGGCAAAATGGGTATAAAACAATAGTCCTTGCAGGCGGTGTGTCGGCAAACAGTGAGCTTCGTCGCCGTATGAGCGAGGAATGTGAAAAAGCAGATATAAAGCTCTTCTTCCCATCCCTTAAATATTGCGGTGATAATGCCGCTATGGTGGGAGTTCAAGGGTATTATGAATTTTTAAGCGGTAACACTTCGGATGTTACACTAAACGCCTGTGCTACTATGCCTATTGACTACAGAGAGTAAAATTTTAGATAGGAGTGTTTCTTTTGGCAGATAAAAAGCTTTTGCTTATAGTAAATCCTTGTTCGGGAAAAGCAAAAATGAAAACCAACCTACTGAATGTTGTAGAAATTTTTTCAAGTGTCGGATATGATGTTACGGTTTACCCAACAAAATGCCGTTTTGATGCTACCGAAAAAATCAAAACTGTGAGAAAGGGCAAGTTTGATAGAATTGTTGTTTGCGGCGGCGACGGAACCTTAAACGAAGTTATTACGGGAATGATGCAAAGCGGTCTTGAATGCACACTCGGTTATATCCCTGCAGGTACCCTTAACGAATGGTCAAGCGGTCTCAAAATTTCTAAAAACATACCCAAAGCCGCAAAGGATGTCATAAACGGAACATCAGTAAAGCTAGACATTGGAAAATTTGACGATAAATATTTTTCATATACCGCATCCTTCGGTGCCTTTACAGAAGCCTCATATTCTGCACCGCAGGATATTAAGAATGTACTCGGTCAGGCGGCATATTTCTTTGAGGGTGTAAAAAGCCTTGCTAATATAAAGCCTGTTCACCTAAAGCTTGTTTGTGACGGCAAGGAGGTCGAGGGCGACTTCCTATTCGGCGCCATATCAAATTCTATGTCGGTAGGCGGTATAGTTAAGTATAAAGATACTTTGGTAAAACTCAACGACGGTCTTTTTGAAATCTTTCTTATAAGAAACCCCTCGAATATTCTAGACTTCCAGTCTATTCTTGACGGTGTATTAAGACAGGATTTAAGCCGAAACGGAATTGAGTTTTTCCACGCTAAAGAAATCACTGTAATAGGCGGAGAAAATGTTTCTTGGACGCTTGACGGTGAGTTTTCTGCAGGAAAGGACACCATAACTATTGAAAATGTTCCAAAGGCAATTAATTTTATAGTGCCAAAAGAACTTGATGTTTTTGAAAAAGAAGAATAAGGAGAAAGTTTTATGTTTACGAGAGATATCGGTGTAGATTTAGGCACCGCGAATACCCTTGTTTGCTTAAAGGGAAAAGGAATTATAATGCGAGAGCCCTCTGTTGTGGCTTATGATGTAAGAAGTGACGCTGTAAGAGCGGTTGGTACCGAGGCCAAAGAAATGATTGGCAGAACACCAGGCTCAATAGTAGCGGTAAGACCTTTAAAGGACGGCGTTATTGCAGACTTCGATGTTACTGCGGCTATGCTTAAAAGATTTGTGCGTCAAGCCCTTAAGGGTTCATTCTTCTCAAGGGTAAGAATGGTAATTTGTATTCCTGCGGGTGTTACAGAGGTTGAAAGCCGTGCAGTTTACGATGCCGCAAAACAGGCAGGTGCTACTGATATCGACCTTGTAGAAGAGCCTATGGCAGCTGCCGTTGGTGCAGGTCTTCCTGTTTGGGACGCTACGGGTAACCTTGTTGTTGATATCGGCGGCGGTACTAGTGAGGTTGCAGTTATATCGCTCGGCGATATAGTTACCGCACAGTCGGTAAGAGTTGCGGGAGACGATTTGGACGAGGCTATTATAAACTATGTAAGAAAGAAGCACAGTCTTTTAATCGGTGAGCGTACAGCTGAGCAGATAAAGATAGATATCGGCTCCGCAAAGCCTTATGAAAACGAAACCTCTATTGAGGTTAAGGGCAGAAATCTTGTAGACGGTCTTCCTAAGAATATAATTCTAACTTCCGAGGAAGTAAGAAACGCTATGGCTGACCCGATTATGCAGATTATAAATGCAATCAGAACAACTCTAGAGAAAACACCGCCTGAGCTTTCGGCTGATATCATTGATACAGGCATTACCCTTACAGGCGGCGGAGCACTCCTCAGAGGTCTTGCAGAGCTTATCGCAGAGGAAACAGGAATGCCCGTATCGGTTGCGGCAAATCCGCTCGACTGCGTTGTTTTAGGAACCGCTAAAAGACTTGAAGTAGGAAGCGGTTTTGACACTTATGTTTTCCGCAGAGGAAGAAGATTTAGATAAGATAGGAATGACTTTTAATGCGATTTTTCTTTCGCAGCAGGCAGTTTAAAATAATTCTTGCTATATTTTTAGGACTTATAGTTTTGATGGTGTTTTCAAGTCTTTTAGGTCATAAAATGGCACCTCAGGCAGATATTGCGGGTTCCATTGCAGCACCTTTCCGTTCACTAGCTAGTGATATTTCGCACTTTTTTAAAAATCTCAGAAATATTTATGTTGACGGAAATGAATTGCTGCTCGAAAAGACCAAGCTTGAAGCCGAGATAAACGAGCTGAATGAGAAGCTAGCAGGATACGACGAAGCCGTTGCTCAAAATGAGTTTTATAAAGAATTTTTAGAGCTTAAAGAGGCTAATCCTGACTTTAAGTTTTCCCCTGCTACCCTTATATCAAGGGATACAGATGACCCGTTTTACAGCTTTGTTATAAATGAGGGCTCATCTTCAGGGATATCTCTTTATGACCCTGTAATTAACGAAGCAGGTGTTATAGGCTACATATCAGAGCTTGGCACCTCAACCGCAAAGGTTACAACCATATTAAGCCCTAAGCTCGTATTGGGCGCTATTGATAACCGCAGTAGTGACTCAGGTGTTGTTTCAGGCACTCTCGATTATGCAGAAAAAGGAAACTGCAAATTTTATAATCTCTCCCGTTCCTGCCATGTTGCTATAGGCGACTATGTAGTAACCTCGGGTGAGGGTATTTTCCCTGACGGTCTTATTATCGGAACAATCGATTCTATAGGCAGTGATGAATACAATACTTCTATCTATGCCGTTGTTTCCCCCTTTGTTAATTTTGAAGAGGTTAAAAATGTTATGGTTATAACAGAATTTGAGGGTCAGGGCGGACTTGATATCGGATAAAGGATAAAATTTATGAAAAACAACACACGAAATTTATGTATTGCCATCATAAACGGGTTTTTCTTTGCAATACTTATTATCTTTCACTATCAGGACAATATGATATTCGGCAATTTAAGATTAAATCCTTTCTCACTTATTCCCTTTTTAGTTGCCTTTTCAATGTTTAATAAGGAATGGGTGTCTACTGTGGCTGCTATGGTGGTAGGATTTTTCATAGACAGTGGGTCGGCACAGTTTAGTGCTTTTCATACCTTTTTGTTTATGATTTTAGCCTTATTCGTTTCCTTTTCGGTGCGATACCTCTTTAATAATAACATTAAATCCGCTATCGTACTCTCTTTTGGCTCGGCTTTTTTATATTTCCTTGTTCGTTGGCTCTTTTTCTACGCTTTCGAAATAACCTCTAAGGACAGTCTTTTCTATTTAATGTACTACGCACTTCCCTCTGTTTTAATTACAACCTTATTTATTTTCCCTTTCTATTTTCTCGAAAGAAAACTTGATAAAATGAAAAACGGGTGAAAAAATTGCCTTTTAAAAGAAAGAAACAAACACATATTACAGTAATTTCAATAATACTTATAGCAGTTTTGCTTATCTACAGCTTCCGCATTTATTCCTTACAGGTGGCGAATTCCCAAAAATATTCATCGCACCCTAAGGGCAGTGCGGTTTTAACTGCCACCTTAAAAGCGCCGAGAGGGGAAATTCTCGATTGCTACGGCAGACAGATAGCAATTAACCGCGACGGCTATAATATTGTTTTTAATAAAGCCTATGTAAAGGAAAATCTCAACGATATAATCCTTACCCTTATAAATCTTTTGAAGAAAAATAAGGTCGAGTGGAAGGACGAGCTTCCCCTGAAGAGCTCAGCCCCTTACAGTTTTGTAAAAGACGCAGACACAGACAGGCTTTTTTCAAAGCTAGAGCTTGCCCACTATGCAACGCCTGAGAACTGTCTTGAGCGAATGACCGAAAAGTATGGGCTCGAAAAATACAATGCAGATGAACGCAGACTTATAGCAGGTGTTCGTTACAGTATGGATATTGCAGATTTTTCAATCTCCTACCCCTACACCTTTGCCGAAGATATCCCAACCGAAATTATGCGAAAGATTTCGGAATCAAACTTTCTATTGTCAGGCGTTACGGTAGATGTTGTGCCCTTTAGAGAATATGTTGATACCACTCTTGCAGTAAACCTTATAGGCTCGGTAGGTCCCATATATAAAGAGGATTGGGACGATGAAAACGGCGAAAATTATAAAGAACGCGGATATTCCTATAACGATAAAGTAGGTAAAAGCGGTATTGAATACTATGCCGAAGAGCATTTAAGGGGTATTGACGGCGAGATTACCTATTATCTTGACGCCGCAGGAAATATCCTTGATACCGAAATTACCAAAAAGCCTGTTGCGGGCAAATCGGTAATGCTAACCCTTGACAGCGCTATTCAGCGAACAGCTCAGGACTCACTCAAAAAAATAGTTAAAAAGCTTCAAAGCGAGGGCGGAACCGTAAAGGCGGGCGCTGCCGTTGTTATTGATATTGATACGGGCGGCGTTATATGCGGAGCAAACTATCCGACATACGATGTTGCTACTATGAATAAAGAATACGACCGTCTTAAAAACGACCCTGCCGCTCCCCTTACAAACAGAGCTTTTCAGGGTGTTTATCCAATAGGCTCTACAATAAAGCCCTCTGTTGCTATCGCTGCAATGGAAAACCAAAAATACAGCAAGGGTGAAACCATCAGGTGTGTTCATACCTATAACCATTTTAGCGACTTCAAACCCTCCTGTATGGGTACCCACGGATATATAAATCTTAAAAAGGCGTTGGCGGTAAGCTGTAACTATTTCTTCTTTGAGCTAGGCTACAGAGTAGGCGCTCTTTCCCTTACCGATTATTTCAAACAGTTCGGCTTGGGTGTCAAAACAGGTGTCGAGGTTGACGATTCTTCAGGTATCTTAGTAGAGCCCGAGGGCAACGGCGTCGGCGGTGATACATTGCAGTTTGCTATCGGTCAGTTAAATGCATTTACTCCCTTACAGGTTGCAAACTATGCCGCTACCCTCTCAAACGGCGGTACACATTATAAAGCAACCCTTATCGATAAGGTTGTATCTTACGACCTTACTGAGATATACGAGAAAAACGAGGCAAAGGTCTTAAATACCGTTTCAATGTCGGCTAAAAACCTGGCTTCTGTAAAAGAGGGTATGCTCTCTGTTACTGAGGACGGTACAGGACGAGCCACCCTTGGTGACTATCCGATAAAAATCGGCGGTAAAACGGGTACCTCTCAGGTTACAAACGCCGCCGACCACAGTATATTTATGGTCTTTGCGCCCTATGAAAATCCCGAAATTGCAATTTCGGTTGTATTAGAGCACGGCTCTTCCAGCTTTTCTGCAGGAACGGTAGTCAGAGAAATACTTGACGCCTACTTCTTTGCAGATGGAAATAAAACTTCTGTAAAACGCCCATATACTGTGTTAAAATAAGGACTTTTTCTAAAATTACAGTTTGACACAATAGGTATTTTATGTTAAAATTTTTGGTGTGTATAATTTGGAAAAGAGGTGGAATATGGGTTCTTGTTATGCTATTACATCGGGAAAAGGCGGAACGGGTAAATCAACCGTCTGTGTAGGTTTGGGTCTTACCTTGGCTAAAGAGGGTAAAAAAACCTTGCTTGTTGATATGGACGAAGGGCTTCGCTGTCTTGATTTGATGCTCGGCGTTGAAAGCCGACTGACCTTTGACCTTTCGGATGTTCTTTCGGGAAAAAGTATTGAGGACGCTACCTATTCCGCTTTAGATGTTCCAAATCTCTTTCTCATTCCCGCACCCGATACAATCGGTAAAATAAATCCCGAGGATTTTAGAATATTTGCAGAGCGGGTATTAAATGAATACGATGCAGTTATATTCGATTTCCCTGCGGGTATCGATTTTGAGCTTTATAAGTATCTGCCGCAAAATGTAACGGTTTTAGCCGTCTGCAATGCAGACCCCGTTTCTGTAAGGGATGCTGCGTCGGTTTGCAATCATATTCCGATTGCGCGTGATAAAATAAAGCTTATAATTAATAAGTATGTTTACAAAACCTTACTCAAGGGTTTGTTTACAAATATAGATAACATAATTGATGAATCAGGTTTTAAGCTTGTCGGTGTTGTTCCTCAGAGCGAAGAACTCGCTTTTTTCACAATAAAGCACCGTTTAAAGCGAAGAGGACGAGCCGCGAAGGCTTTTTCGAGAATAGCGATGCGCCTTTCGGGTGAATACAAAGCTCTTCCAAAACCTAAAAAGATATAAAGGGGTAGATTTTATGACAATAGCATTAATCGCACATGACGCAAAAAAAGAACTTATGGTTCAGTTTTGTATTGCTTACTGCGGTATTTTAAGCAGACACACAATTTTGGCTACCGGCGCTACAGGTAAACTCGTTTCCGAAGCTACCGGTCTTGACATAGTACAGTTTTTAGGCGGCTCACAAGGCGGCGCTCAGCAGATTGCATCAAGAATAGGCTGCGATGAGATAGACCTTCTTCTCTTCTTCAGAAATCCGCTTGACCCCAAACCCGATGAGCCCGACGAAAATGCGCTTTTGCGTCTTTGCGATGTTCACAATATTCCTGTTGCTACAAACATTGCTACGGCAGAGGTTTTAATCCACGGTCTTGAACGCGGCGACCTTGATTGGCGCGAAATAGTAAAAAATTCCTAATTGGTGATAATATATGGCAGAAATTAACCGTGCCGTAAAAGGCACAAATGACATTCTCCCCCACGCCGCTTTCGGTTGGAGAGCACTTGAGAACAGACTTTTTGAAACCGCAGCCCTTTATGGCTTTAGTGAAATAAGAATTCCCGTTTTTGAGCATACCGAAGTATTTAACCGCAGTGTTGGAGATACTACAGATGTTGTTCAAAAGGAAATGTACACCTTTGACGATAAGGGAGGCCGTTCTCTAACCCTTCGCCCCGAGCTTACCGCAGGTGTTATAAGAAGTATTATAGAGCACGGTCTAGTAAACGGTGCTTTGCCCGTAAAGGTGTGCTACGAGGGCGGTTGCTACCGCTACGAAAAGCCTCAGGCGGGAAGACTTAGAGAATTCCATCAGTTTGGTGTTGAGTGTGTGGGTGCAGCAGCTGCTAATGCTGATGCCGAGGTAATATCCCTTGCCCGTCAGCTTTTAAGCTCTATCGGTGTTGAAAAAATAGCGCTTCAGATAAATTCTATCGGTTGCCCTGAGTGCAGAAAGCATTACCACGCAGCACTTAAAGAATATTTTTACAAACACACCGATACTCTTTGTGCTACCTGTAATGACAGACTTGAGCGAAATCCCATGCGTATTCTTGACTGCAAGTCCCCTATCTGCTCTGAAATTGCGGATAACGCTCCCGTTGTTTTGGACTTTCTTTGCGACGACTGTGCAAAGCATTTCGATGAAGTTAAAGCGCATCTTGACAGTATGGGTATTGAGTATACAGTAAATCCCCATATCGTTAGGGGTCTTGACTATTATACCCGTACCGTTTTTGAATTTGTGTCGGGCGATATTGGGGCACAGGCTACTGTATGCGGCGGCGGCAGATATGACGGACTAATTTCCCAAATGGGCGGTCCCTCTACAGCAGCTTTAGGCTTTGCTATGGGTCTTGAGCGACTTATGCTTGTGTTAGCAGCTCAAAACACTGCGCTTCCCGAAGAGCCTACATGTGATATTTTCTTTGCAAGTATGGGCGATAAAGCTCGTGTTAAGGTAAGCGAAATTTCAAGTATGCTTCGTGACGAGGGCTTTAGCGTTCAGACCGACATTTGTAGCCGCGGACTTAAGGCACAAATGAAATATGCCGATAAGATAGGTGCAAAATTCACCGCCGTTATCGGTGACAACGAAATCGAAACAGGAATAATCCGCCTTAAAAATATGAAGAGCGGTGAAGAAAAGGAACTAGATTTAAACTCACTTACCGATTCGCTTTACAGTATACTACTAGCATTATCGGTGGACGAGCTTACAGATGCAGTTAATAACTAATATATAGAGGTGTAGCTTTAAATGAAGCTTGACAGAATGAACGGACAAAAACGCAGTGATTACTGCGGTACCCTTACAAAAGAGGCAATTGGAAAAGAAATTACCGTTTGCGGTTGGGTACAGCGCCAGCGTGACCTTGGCGGTCTTATTTTCGTAGACCTTCGCGACCGCACAGGCGTTTTACAGTTAGCTTTTGACGATACTACCGACCCCGCCGTTTTCGAAAAGGCGTCTGCTCTTCGCAGCGAATTTGTAGTAATGGCAAGCGGTGTTATCCGTATGAGAAGCTCTATAAACAAGGATATCCCTACGGGCGAAATTGAGCTTGAAGTAAAAGACCTTAAAATTTTAGGTGAGGCAGAAACTCCACCCTTTGAAATTCTTAGTGAAACCGATGTTAAGGAAGAACTTCGTCTTAAATACCGTTATCTTGATTTAAGAAGAACTCCTTTACAGAACAATATTATGCTTCGTCATAAGATTGTAAAGACAACCCGTGATTACTTTGACGAGAACGGCTTTATCGAGATAGAAACCCCCACCCTTATTAAATCTACCCCTGAGGGTGCGCGTGACTACCTTGTGCCCTCGAGAGTACACAAGGGCAGCTTCTTTGCTCTTCCTCAGTCTCCTCAGATGTATAAACAGCTTCTTATGCTCTCGGGCTTTGACCGTTATATGCAGATTGCCCGTTGCTATCGTGACGAGGATTTAAGAGCCGACCGTCAGCCCGAGTTTACACAGATTGACCTTGAAATGTCATTTGTGGAGATGGAAGATGTTTTCAGCATCGCTGAAGGTTATATTAAGCGCCTATTCAGTGAAGTAATGAATATCGATATTCCGACACCCCTTCCCCGTCTTACCTATACCGATGCAATGGAAAACTACGGTTCGGATAAGCCTGATACCCGCTTTGATATGAAGATTGTGGATTTAACAGATATCGTTAAAGACTGCGGTTTTGCAGTGTTCTCAGATACAGTTAAAAATGGTGGTGTTGTTAAGGCTATCAATGCTAAGAATGCCGCAGGTGTTTATACTAGAAAAGAAATTGACAAGCTTAATGAGGAAGCAAAGGGTATCGGCGCTAAGGGTCTTGCCTTTATCCGTTGGAATGAAGACGCTCCTACCTGTTCCTTCTCTAAGTTTATGACCGATGAAGAGATGCAGGCAATTTATGAGCGTATGGGCACCGAAAAGGGCGACGTAATTCTCATTATATGCGATAAAAAGAATACAGCTCTTTCTGTTTTAGGAGCACTTCGTCTAACCGTTGCAAAACGCCTTGATATTATTCCAAACGGGTTTAATTTCCTTTGGATTACAGAATTCCCATTCTTTGAATATAACGAAGAAACAGGCGGTTGGGACGCTATGCACCACCCCTTCACCTCTCCGCTTGACGAGTGCATCCCCTATCTTGAAACTGCACCCGAAAAGGTATTTGCTAAGGCTTATGACCTTGTTCTCAACGGTGTTGAGTTATCAAGCGGCTCTATCCGTATTACCGACCCTGAGTTACAGGCACAGATGTTCCGCGCTTTAGGTCTTACAGATGAAGAGGCCCAAACTAAATTCGGCTTCCTCACAAATGCCTTTAAGTACGGCGCTCCACCTCACGGCGGTATGGGTATCGGTCTTGACCGTTTAGTTATGCTAATGGCTGGGGCTGACTCTATTAGAGATGTTATTGCCTTCCCGAAGGTTGCAAACTCAAGTGAGCTAATGTCGGGCGCACCCGCAGAGGTTGACGAAATCCAGCTTCGCGATTTAGCAATAAATATTGATACTAAAGAATAATTTAGTATCTTTACAAAAAGAAAAAGCATACCAAAAGTTTTAAGCTTTTGGTATGCTTTTTTGAATTTATATTATCTTTCTTCTCTGAAATATGAAAGACCTAAGCTCTGTGGCGGCTGATTTTCCTTTTTATCGCGTATACTTGTGATTACAAGTACAACGATAGTAACTACATAAGGGAGCATTTTGAAAATTTCCTTATTAGCAAAGCTAACACCCGTAATGTAACTACTTGCAATATAAAGTCCACCGAATACAATCGAGCCTATAATTGCAAGATTTGGCTTCCAAACAGTGAATATTACAAGGGCGATTGCAAGCCAACCGATAGCGTCTATGCAGTATTCCCAGTTGCCGTGCAGATAGTCCATAACAAAGGAAAGACCTCCAAGACCTGCTATTCCGCAGCCGATACAGGTAGCTAAATATCTGTAAAGAGAAACATTTATACCGGCGGCGTCTGCTGTTGCGGGGTTTTCACCAACCGAGCGAAGATTTAGTCCCACCTTTGTTTTTGTAAGCACAAAGGAAGCTACAAAGGCAATTATTATTGCAAGATATATAAGAACGCCGTGAGATAAGAATATTTCACCAAACCAACCTGTCTCCTCTGCAAAGGGTAATGGTGCTGTAAAATATTTTGTACCCTTACTGTAAATAGGGCCTGTTTTTGCAATCATAAAGTCCGAAACGCCTACGCCGAAGGTTGTAAGAGCAAGACCTGTTACATTCTGATTAGCCCTTAAGGTAACTGTAAGAAAGCTGTAGACAAGTCCCATCAAAGCGCCGCCCACAATGGTGGCTACTATGGGAATAAATACTGCTAAAAACGGGTCAGCATTGCGCTTTGCCATATCAAGATAAATATACTCCGCATAGCATCCGCAAGAAGCACCAACACACATAACACCGGGAATACCGAGATTTAAATGTCCCGACTTTTCGGTGATTATCTCACCCGTACAGCCGAAAAGGAATGTCATACCAAGTCTTATCGCACTAATTAAAAAGGCTAACATTATGCATTCTCCTTTCCGCTTTTAGCAAAAACTATCTTGTACTGAAGGAAGAATTCACAACCGATTACAAAGAAAAGAATTATACCCGTTACTATATCCGAAATTGCATTAGGGATACGGAAGTCGGTAGAAATCTGCTGTGAACCTTTTTCAAGGAAAACGATTAAAAATGTTGTAAACACCATAAAAATCGGATTAAATTTAGCAAGCCAGGATACCATAATTGCAGTAAAACCTCTGCCGCCTACAGTATCGGTACTGATTGTATGGTTAGTAGCGCCAACTATCAAAAGACCTGCTATACCACAAAGGGCACCCGACACAACAAGTGTCCTGACTATTACCTTTTTAACATTGATACCAATGTATTTCGCAGTATTCTCACTTTGACCTACAACCGATATTTCATATCCTTGTTTTGTGTATTTAAGATAGATATAAACAAGTACTGTAAGTATTGCTACAATCACGATATTGAGAAGATACGCTTTGCCGAAAAGAAGCGGCAAGCCGTACTGCGGCATAGGCGACAAAACACCCGAGCCGTTTTTAACAAAGGTTTTAAGGAAAAATGCTACAAGCTGAATTGCAACATAGTTCATCATTAAGGTAAAGAGGGTTTCATTTGTATTCCAAAGTGCCTTTGTGACCGCCGGAAGTACCGCCCAGATTACACCCGCCAAAACAGAAGCTATAAGCATTACTAGGAAAAGAACAGGGGTTGGAAGCTTATCGCCTAAGAACATCATAACCGAAACGGTTGCAAGTCCGCCAACTAAAACCTGACCTTCCGCACCGCAGTTCCAAAATCGCATTTTAAATGCAGGAGTAACTGCAAGGGAAACACAAAGCAAAATTGCAATATTTTGAAGCAAGCTCCAGATACGAAGGCTTGAGCCAAAGGCTCCGTTTATCATAGAGGCATAAACCTCAATAGGATTTTTTTCTGTTAAGAGGGTTATAACAACTGCCGAAACGATAAGAGCTAAAACAATAGCCGCAGCCCTTATCAAAAGAGCATAATACCAAGCAAGAGGCTCACGCTTTACAATATGAAAAAGCTGTGCCTTTGCTTTTTTTGTATTTACCATTATTCATCGCCCTCCCCTTTTGCAGATTTAGTCATCAAAAGACCGATTTCTTCCTTAGAAGCGGTTCTTCCGTCTACAATTCCTGTAACACGGCCGCCGCCTATTACCAAAATTCTATCGCAAAGCTCAATTAAAACGTCCAAATCTTCGCCAACGAAAATTACAGCAACACCCTTTTCCTTTTGATTGTTTAAAAGATTATAAATTGTATAGGATGAATTGATATCAAGTCCTCTAACGGGGTATGCCGCCATTAAAACTGTAGGAGAAGCAGCAATTTCTCTTCCTACTAATACCTTTTGAACATTACCGCCTGAAAGCCGTCTTACAGGGGTGTTTTCATTAGGTGTTACAACCTCTAAATCTTCAATAATGCGCATTGCAAGGTCCTTAGGAGCCTTTCTCTCAAGGAACATTGACTTGCCCTTGCGGTAACTTCTTAACATCATATTATCTACGATATCCATATCACCTACAAGTCCCATACCGAGTCTGTCCTCAGGTACGAAGGATAAGCGAACACCGAGTTCTCTTATCTGCATGGGTGTTTTATCACGAAGATTGTCAGTTGCTTTTGTTTTCGGATTGTTATAATAAATCTCGCCGCTATCTACTTTTTGAAGACCTGCGATTGCCTCTAAAAGCTCTCGTTGACCGCTTCCAGCAATACCTGCTATACCTAAAATTTCACCCGAGCGTGCAGTAAAGCTTACATCATCGAGCACCTTTACGCCGTCACGGTTTATGCAATCAAGACCATTAACAACAAGCCTATCCGCAACATTTTTAGGTTCGCTGCGTTCAATATTAAGGGAGATTTTCTTGCCCACCATCATTTCGGTAAGCTCAGATTCATTAGTAGCCGCTGTTTCAACAGTTCCTATATACTCACCCTTACGGAGAACTGCCACTCGGTCAGAAAGGGATAAAACCTCATGAAGCTTATGAGTAATAATTATAATTGCTTTGCCGTCGTCCCTCATTCTGCGAAGAACGCTGAAAAGCTTTTGGGTTTCTTGTGGGGTTAAAACCGCAGTAGGTTCATCAAGAATAAGGATATCGGCTCCTCTGTATAAAACCTTGATGATTTCAACTGTCTGCTTTTCAGAAACCGACATTTCATAAATCTTCTTTGCAGGGTCAATTTCAAAGCCGTATTTATTGCTGATTTCGGCAACCTTTTTAGCGGCTTCCTTTATACTGAATTTTTCTTTCGATTTTAGACCTAATATAATATTTTCGGTAGCAGAGAAAACATCAACGAGTTTAAAATGCTGATGTATCATACCGATTTTGTAATCAAAGGCGTCCTTTGGAGAACGGATTAGAACCGGCTCACCGTCAATATAAATTTGACCGCTATCAGGAAAATAAATTCCGGAAATCATATTCATAAGCGTTGTTTTACCGCTTCCGTTCTCACCGAGAATGGATAAAATTTCTCCTCTGTTTACAGTAAGAGAAACATCCTTATTAGCAACAACGCTACCAAAGGTTTTGGTAATATTCTTGAGTTCAATTGCCGCTTTATTTGACAATTTTCTTTCCTCCTTTAAGCTTAATCCCTTAAAAAGCATCACTTTATAAGAGGTGTTTTTTAAGGGATTAAAAGAACCTAAGGCGGAGCAGATAAGTGCTCCGCCTTAAAGTTGCGAATTTTTATAATTAGAACTTCTCGTTTAAGAGAGTAATTCCGTCAATTCTTAAATCGAAGTAAGGAGCAGAACGATGCTTAGATTCCTCGAAAGCGCCGTCCTTGATAGCTTCGGTATCAGGTGTGAAAGCAGCGTCAGTATCAACGTCAGCTAACTTTGTGGTAAGAGCCTTACCTTCTACTGTAAAGTTCTTTGTATCGAACACCTTAACAGTACCTGCCTTAAGATCATCAACAGCCTTCTTGATAGCTTCAAGAGTACCGTCAGCAGCTACATCAAGGTTAATACCTGTAAGAACTACAGAGCCTTCAGCGATACCACCGCACCAGTCAGCAGCGATTGCCTCGCCCTTAACTGCGCACTTGATGATGTACTCATAGTAAGGAGCCCAGTCGATTCTTGAAGAAACGATGAATGTTTCGGGGCAAGAATCATATGTGCTACCGTTATAAGAAACATTGGGGATGCCTGCATTTTCACAAGCAGAAGGAGCACCCATAGAGTCAGCGTGCTGGCTTATAAGCTTGCAGCCCTTTGCGATAAGTGCTTCTGCAGCATTCTTTTCTTCGGTTGCATCATACCAAGAGCCTGTGAACTGTACATCCATAGTAACTGTGGGGCATACAGACTTAGCACCAAGGTAGAAAGAGGTGTAACCGGAAATAACTTCAGCGTATGTAAAAGCACCAACATAACCGATCTTAGCATCTTTAGCTTCAAACTTGCCAGCTTCGATCATTTCGTTGAGCTTCATACCTGCAGCAATACCTGCAAGATAACGGCCTTCATAGATAGAAGCGAAAGCATTGTGGTAATTCTTAAGACCTTCAGTGTGAGCCTTTGTACCTGTAGCATGGCAGAACTGAACCTCAGGGAATTCCTTAGCTGCTCTAATCATAAAGTCTTCATGTCCGAAAGAGTTAGCGAAGATTACGCTACAACCCTGGTCAACGAGGTCCTTAGCTGCGATGTAGCAGTCGTCACCTTCGGGCACCTGAGTCTTAACAAGAACCTGCTCGTCCTTAAGGCCTAAAGCTTCCTGAACAGCGTCAACAGCGTTTAAGAAGTTAAGGTCATAGGTAGAATTTTCGTCGTGGAGGCAGATGAATCCGATTTTAAAATCATCCGGAACTTCAAAGTCAGCCTTTAATTCAACCTTTGCGATGGGTAACTCACTCATACCGAGTGCGTCGTCATCATTTCCCTTTTTGCCGCAGCCTGCAAAGCTAAAGAGCATTAAAGCTGCTAAAAGGAGTGCGAGTACTTTTTTCATTTTAAAAATCTCCTCTTTTTTAATTTTTATGTAAATTAAAATTACATACTGTTTTAGCGGCGGAAGGTAAGCGAGGTTTCGTCCATACTCTCAACAATTGCCAACGACTCAACCTTTATTCCTTTTTCACGAAGCATATCTCCGCCCTTTTGGAATCCCTTTTCGATAGCGCACGAGCAACCTACAAGCTCAGCCCCTGCCTGATTTACAATGTCTATAAGACCCAAAAGAGCCTTACCGTTGGCAAGAAAATCATCTACTATCAAAATTCTGTCACTTGATTTCAAAAACTCACTGTCAACAACAATATTGTAGTCAATATTATGGGTATAAGAATGAACAATGGTAGTATATAAATTACCCGATATGTTACTGCTCTTATGCTTTTTAGCAAAAACAACGGGAACATGCATAGCAACAGCCGCCGCCATTGCAACTGCTATTCCCGAAGTTTCAACAGTTAGAATTTTTGTTACATTATCGTCTTTAAAAAGGCTTGCTATTTCGCGACCCATTTCCATAAGAAAATCAACATCAAGCTGATGATTCAAAAACGAGCCTACCTTTAAAATATTTCCGGGAAGCACAGTTCCATCCTTTAAAATTTTCTCCTCAAGGGCTTTCACAGCATTCACTCCCCAAAAATATCTTTTTTTAATAAAATAATGTTATCACACAAAGTGCCGATTGTCAACAAAAAACGACCTCTTTTTTATACTTTTATAAAGTATAAAACACGAAGTTTTACTCGCCTGAAATTTTTCTTGTAATACAGTCTGCTACATATATACCCATAGCGCCTGACTGAGAAAGTCCTCTGCAGATACCGCTACCGTCACCGATGATATATACGCCGTCAATAAGCTCAAATTTTCGGTTTTTGAATACAGGTCTTATTGAATAGTATTTGCTTTCACAGCCGTAAAGCAAGGTGTCATCGTTAGCAGTACCGGGCGCTACCTTATCTAGTGCGTAAATTGTTTCAATAATATTAGTAAGAATTCTATGAGGTAAAACAAGTGAAATATCACCCGCAGTAGCCTTTAAGGTTGGAGTAACTGTATTTTGCGATAAGCGATGTTCGTTTGTTCGTCTGCCCCTCACTAAATCACCGAAGCGCTGTACTAAAACACTTCCCTTGCCTATCATATTTGCAAGTCTTGAAATGCTTTCGGCATATTCGGTAGGCTGATTAAAGGGTTCTGTAAATCTGATACTTGAAAGAATTGCAAAGTTACAGTTATCGGTCTTTTTGTCTGCCTGAGCGAAAGAATGTCCGTTTGCAGTTATAATACCGTGATTGTTTTCTGCCGAAACAAGACCGCCCTTATTAAAGCAGAACATTCTGCATTTGTCCTCAAAGGTCTTGGTTTTATAAAGAATTTTCGGCTCATAAATTCTATCAGAAAATTCGCGCCAGATAATATCCTTCATTTCTACACGAACACCGATATCAATATGGTTAGAGCGCATTTTAATATCAAAATTACGGCAGAAATCCGCAACAAAGTTAGCTCCGCTTCTGCCCGTTGCAATTATGATATTTTTAGCCTCAAAGCTCTCTCCGTTTGCGTAGTTCAAGGTGTAAATATCACCGCTTTTATCAACCGATACACAGTCATAAAAAGGATAAAGCTCTGTACCTGTTTTTTCGATAGCAGCAATGAGATTTTGCATTGTGATATAGTTGTTATCGGTACCTAAATGCTTTACATTCATATCAAGCAGACGAAGATTATTCTGAATGCACTTAAGCTTTAGTTCGTCATTTGATTTATAAACCTTGGGTATGCCCGAAGTACAGTATTCGTTAAGAATATTGTCAACTTCATCGATATATGCGTTTGCAACATCGTCACCAAGTTCTTCACCTAAAGTGCCGCCGTAGGCTGTACCCAGATTAAATTTACCGTCCGAAAAAGCACCAGCACCCGCAAAACCGCTTGTTATACTGCAAATTTTACAGTGAATACAGGTTTTATTTTTACCTGCAGGACAACTTCTCTTTTCTAAACTGTTTCCGCGCTCGGTTACTGCAATTTTCATTGAGGGGTCATTAAGATTTAAACGGTAAGCCGCCATAAGACCGCCTATTCCGCCACCGATTATAACCGTATCAAACTTTTTAACAGACATTTTTCTTTTCTCCAATGCAATTAATTTTTTTGACAGAGAAATGGACCGCACCCTTCCGAAATTTGAATAGTACGGTCCTACTGCTTTACGATATTATTTTACAAAATCTTTTACTGCTTGTCAACTAAATTTTATCCTATTTCGTCTTCAATTACAAGAAGTCGGTTGTACTTTGAAACACGGTCACTTCTGCAGGGTGCTCCCGTCTTTATTTGCCCCGCATTTGTAGCGACTGCAAGGTCAGCAATTGTGGTGTCCTCACTCTCGCCCGAACGGTGAGAAATTACCGATTTATAGCCGCTTTTAGAAGCCATTCTGATTAAATCCATCGTCTCGCTCAGCGTTCCTATCTGATTAGTCTTTACAAGTACCGCATTGGCCGAATTGTTTTCTATGCCCTTCATAAGTCTTTTTGTGTTAGTTACAAAAAGGTCATCGCCGACAAGCTGAATTTTTGCGCCTAGCGAATTTGTAAGTGAACCCCAGCCTGTCCAGTCCTCTTCTGCGCAACCGTCCTCAATCGATATTATCGGATATTTACCGATTAGTGTCTGATAATAATCTATGAGTTCGGCGGTTTCTAAAGTTCGGTTCCGCTTTGGCATACAGTACACCCCGTCCTTATACCATTCACTTGAAGCTACATCCAAACAAAGCTTTACCTTATCGGTATAACCGCTTTTATCAATAGCGTCACAAATTAAATCAAGGGCATCTGTATCAGACTCTAAATTAGGTGCAAAACCGCCCTCGTCACCAACGCCGCAGCTCTTTCCCTTTTCCTTTAAAATTTTTCCTAAGGTGTGGTAAATTTCACTGCAAACTCTAAGCGACTCTGCAAAGGTTTCTGTAAGGATTGGCATTATCATAAATTCCTGAATATCGATATTGTTTGCCGCGTGTGCGCCGCCGTTTAAGATATTCATCATAGGTCTCGGCATTACCTTTGCATTAATTCCGCCTAAATATCTGTAAAGGGGTATTTTAAGACCATTTGCCGCCGCTTTTGCCGCCGCTAAGGAGACTGCGAGTATAGCGTTAGCGCCAAGACGCGCCTTGTTTTCTGTGCCATCTAAATCTATTAAAATTCTGTCTAATTGCGACTGATTTTCAACACAAAAACCGCATAATTTTTTATTAATTTCACCATTAATATTCTCTACCGCTCTTTTTACGCCCATACCCCTATAGCGTGTTTTATCACCATCACGAAGCTCGTGGGCTTCAAAAAAACCCGTAGATGCGCCCGACGGTGATATGCTAAAACCCTCTGCCCCGTTTTCTAGAATTACCCTTGCCGCAACGGTTGGATTTCCTCTTGAATCCAAAACCTCATAGCCCTTAATTTCTTTTATTCGCATTTTCTTCACCTTTTCCAAAATTTTTTATTAATTTTCCCTTTTATTTTTTATATATGTATGTTATAATCTAAATTGTATAATTATGCTTATTAAAAGTTTAACTTTGGGGTGCAAAAATACTTTGGAAAATAGAGATAACAATACAAATTCTAATATAATCTACGGCAGAAACTCTGTTATGGAAGCTATTCGCTCAGGCAGAGAAATCGACCGTTTACTTGTAGCACACGGCGTATCAGGCGGCTCGGTTGCGGCAATAATCGCAAAATGCTCGCAAAAGGGTATTCTTATTAAGGAAATCAGCCCTCAAAAGCTCGATTTTTACTGCGGCGGCGCAAATCATCAGGGTGTTGCTGTTATGTTTGCCTCTCAGGAATATTCAACCGTTGAGGATATACTTAAAGTTGCCGAAGAAAGAAATGAAAAGCCATTTCTTATTATCTGCGATGAAATTGAGGACCCCCATAACCTAGGCGCTATTATAAGAACCGCAGAAGCTTGTTCGGTACACGGAATTATTATTCCTAAAAGGCGCTCGGCTTCCCTTAACGCTACTGTTGCTAAATCGGCGAGCGGGGCACTAGAGTATATGAAGGTTGCCCGTGTTACAAATATTGCTAACACTATAGACGAACTAAAAGAAAAGGGTGTTTGGATTTTCGGCGCTGATATGGACGGCACCGATTACACCAAAACCGATTTTGACTGTCCCTGCGCTCTTGTTATAGGAAACGAGGGCAAGGGTATTGGCACACTCACCGCTAAAAAATGTGACGAAATAATAAGTTTACCTATGCTCGGCAAAATCAATTCCCTTAACGCCTCTGTTGCGGCGGGGATTTTGATGTATGAAGTCGTAAGAAAACGCCGTAACAGGTCTTAAAGGAGGGAAATTAATATGGGTATATTTTCTAAAAAGACCAACGACGAACTTTTTAAATTGATAGAAGAAAGCGATAATAATTCAACCTTTGATATAAACGAAGAGGACCAAAAGGTGCAACCCTCACACGCTATTACGGTAGACGAGGTTTTGCTAGAGACAGACGCTTCCCCAAAAGCCGATAATACTCCTAAACTTAGTCCCCTTGAGGCCCTCAAAAACAGAGTTATAAATAACGCTCATCATACAGAAATCGAAAAGAAGGAAAGCAGAGAGGCTCCCTCTCTTCTCGAAAAATGCAAGCCTTATATCGTAGACGAAAACGGTAATGACGCTACTACCCCTAAAGAGCCTTTATACCGACTCGAATCGGTGGCAGAAATCTTAGAGAATGACAGTCGCTCAACTCTAGACCGTCTTGCCGAAAAATACGATATAATGATAGACGATTTAAAAACGGGCACTCCTGTTGTAGTTAAAGACTTTAGCTCAAATAAAGTTGAAACCGAAGTAGAAACATCTGACCCTATTGGCATAAAATTAGACAGTATACAAACAAGTCTTCCCGATATTTCGGATATAGATACCTTTGTTACAAAAAACGCTGATGATAATGCTCCCGAGGTTAGCGACGCTACCATTCGTTTTACCCCTATCGGCGATAAAGATTCAAAAGAAGGTATGGTAACGGTTTTATCTACCACCAATACTATAGATCTTACAAACGAAATAGCAGACCTCATTTTGCCCGAAACCGCTACAGAAGAAACAAAGCTTGAAGAAACAGAATTTGATAGCTTCAAGGTTGACGAGGAATATAAAAGCCCATCCGATACAAAGCATCTTTTATATAGCCTTTCGGTTAAAAGGCGTAATTCCTTTTTAAGAATGATAGCAAGCGGATTTTTAACTGTTTTGCTTTTATTCTTTGAAATTCCGCCTGCATCAGATTTAATGCTTAGCAATACTAAAGCTATGATGATTGTATGCAGCGTTATTTTAGGACTAGGCGTTATTGCGAATATAGATATGTTTTTATCATTTAAAAATATATTCGGCAAAAAGTCTACTCCGGACATTACCGCCGCACTTGCAAGTATAGGCACCCTTACCTTCTCGATAGTCAGTGCCCTTAATTCCTATGTAGGTTATGAGCTTGTGCTTTTATGCTCACTCATTCTTTCCTTTAGAGCAATCGCACAGTTCTTATCGCGCGCATCAGTACTTGGAAACTTAAAGCAGATAACTTCTCATACAGAAAAGAAGGCTATCTCTCTTATAACAGACGAGGCTACAACCTTTGCTATGGCTAAGAACGCCATTGAAGGTGATGTTCTTATTGCCACACCGAGAAAAACCGAAAATGTTACCGATTTTATGAAGTACACTAAATTCGGCTTGTTTATGAAGGGCAAGCTTTCGATAATAACGATTATTTCTATTGTTTTATCGATAATTTCAGGATTTGCCGCTATGTCAATATTCGGCGAAGCAGTAAAAGCATTTTATTCGGCGGCGGCTGTGCTCTGTATGGCAGCGCTCCCCACTGTATTCTTAATAGAAGCTATGCCATTACATTCTTCTGCAAAAAAATTAAATATCAAGGGCTCTATGATTGCAGGTAAAACTGCCGCTGAGCGACTCGAAATGGCAAACGCCGTTGTTCTTACTTCAAGCGACTTATTCCCATCAGGTTCTGTAACGCTACATAATATGAAGGTGTTATCCGATAATAATATTGACGATACGATAATGAAAGCGGCATCTCTTACCGACGCGGTTAACAGTCCGCTATCCCCCATTTTCAAACAAATCGCCAAAACCAATTCAGCCTACTCTATCCCCGATTCTGATACCGTTAAATATGAAGAGCGTTTAGGTCTTTCGGGTTGGGTAGACGATGAGCCGATATTTATCGGAAACCGCACCTTGATGGAAGCGCACGGCATAGAAGTGCCTGATGTTAAGGTTGATAAGCAGATTTTAGAGCGTGGCTTCTTCCCCGTTTATATTGCAAGCGGAAATAAAGCATCAGCTTTAATTGTTATTCAGTACTCGGCTAATCCTGAAGTAGTTTATGAACTAAGAAAAATTACCGATGCAGGTGTTACACTTATAATAAACAACTGTGACCCTAACCTTACAAACGAAATGATTTGCGATTATCTTGATTTGTATGAAGACTCGGTTAAGGTAATGTCTAACGCAGGCGTTCATATGTATAAAAACGCTTGTACTCCGACAGAAGAGTGTTCTGCTCCCGCTGTTTTCAGAGGCAAACCTCTTAACTTTATAACCGTTATGAATACCGCGGCAAGAATTAAAAAATCAATTCTGTTCCTTGGTGTTTTGTATTTGCTTGCAATGTGTATTGGAATGGTAATCTTCGCCTACACCTCTTTTTCAGGCGGCGATGCTCCCCTTTCTTCACAAACATTATTGCTTTACGAGCTAGGCGCTACCGCCCTGTCGTTACTGTTTTATCAAATTTTTAAACCTTAAATTTTTAATTTTTTACCTTTTGCTAAAATTTAGGAGGAATTCTAATGTCCGAAAAGAAGAAATTTTATATTACAACTGCTATTGCTTACACCTCAAGAAAGCCGCATATCGGCAACGCTTATGATATCGTTCTTGCCGATATGATTGCCCGTTATAAAAAGATGATGGGCTTTGATGTTTTTCTAATGACAGGTTCAGACGAGCATGGTCAAAAAATCGAGGAATATGCAACCAAGGCAGGCATCTCGCCTAAAGAATATGTTGACGGCGTTTCGGGTGAAATTAAAGGAGTTTGGGATAGCCTTAATACAAGCTACGATAAATTTATCCGCACTACCGATGATTACCACGAAAAAACCGTTCAAAAGATTTTTAATAAATTATATGAGCAGGGCGATATTTACAAGGGTCATTACGAGGGTAAATACTGCGTTCCCTGTGAGTCTTTCTTTACCGCTTCTCAGCTTGTTGACGGCAAATGCCCCGACTGTGGCAGAGAGGTAATTGATTCTAAAGAAGAAGCATATTTCCTAAAACTCAGTAAATATCAGGATAAACTAATCGAGTACATCGAATCCCACCCTGATTTCATAAAGCCCGAATCAAGAAAGAATGAAATGATAAATAACTTCTTAAAGCCCGGACTTTCTGACCTTTGCGTTTCCCGTTCAACATTTAAGTGGGGCGTTCCGATAACAACCGACCCCGGACACGTTATATATGTATGGATAGATGCTCTTTCTAACTACATTACGGGTGTCGGCTATGACCCTGACGGCAGCTCTGACCAATATAAAAAGCTATGGCCTGCAGACCTTCATGTTATCGGCAAGGATATCGTCCGCTTCCATACTATTTATTGGCCGATTATCCTTATGGCTCTCGGTGAGCCGCTTCCAAAACAGGTGCTCGGTCATCCTTGGGTGCTTGTAGGCGAAGATAAGATGTCTAAATCAAAAGGCAATGTAATTTATGCCGACGAACTCGCTGCTCGTTTCGGTGTAGATGCAGTGCGCTATTATCTGCTTTCCGAAATCCCCTTTACTCAGGACGGCACCATTACCTACGAAAGCTTTATCGCAAAGTTTAATACCGATTTAGCAAACACCCTCGGAAACCTTGTAAACCGCACTATCGCTATGACAAATAAATATTTTGGCGGTAAGGTAAGCTTTAAAAACAGCGACGATGAGCTCGATAACGACCTTATCAAAACCGCTCAAAATACAGTTAAGAGCTACTATTCGCTAATGGAAGAATATCATAACGCAGATGCTTGCGATGCGGTTATGAACCTTGCAAGACGCTGCAACAAGTATATTGACGAAACTGCTCCTTGGGCTCTCGCTAAGGACGAAGCAAATAGTGAGCGCCTTTCTACCGTTTTATACAATCTTCTCGAATGTATCAGAATGTTAGGTGTTATGTTATCTCCCATTATACCTCAGAGTGCAGAAGCGATTTTTGCTCAGCTTGGCACCGATAACACCGAGCTTGAATTTTCTGCGGTTTGTGAATACTCTGTAAATGAGGCAGTTGCCCTATTTGCAAGACTTGATGCAAACAAGGTATTAGAAGAAATTGCCGCTGAAGAAAAAGCTAAACAGGAAAAGGCACAAAAGAGCGCTCCCGAAAATGTTACAAGCCTTGCAGAAATTTCTATTGACGACTTTTTAAAGGTTGAACTCAAAACTGCTACCATTGTTAAATGTGAGCCTATTCCAAAGGCTAAAAAGCTATTAAAGTTAACCCTTGATGACGGTAGCGGCAAGGAAAGAATTGTAGCCTCGGGAATTGCTAAATGGTATACACCTGAAGACCTCATAGGCCATACAGTTATAGTTGTTTCAAACCTTAAACCTGCAGTTTTGTGTGGTGTCCAGTCGAACGGAATGATTTTGGCCGCCGACTGTGCCGAGGATACCGTTAAGGTAATTTTTGCAGACGATATTCCGAAGGGAAGTAAAATTCGTTAATGGAAAATCTTGAACTTTGCAAATTCAGAGAGCCTCTTATCTTTGATACACATTCTCATTATGACGATTCAAAGTTTGATAGTATCAGGGATGAGCTTTTGACAGCTCTTAAAGACTACGGTGTTTGCGGAATAATCACCTGCGGTTGTGATTTGCAGTCCTCCGAAAAGGCGCTTGACCTTGCCCACCGCTTCGATTATATTTATGCCGCTGTAGGTATTCACCCGAGTGAAATATCTAAGCCCTTTACCCTTGAGGAAATCGAGCAGTTAGCCTGCGACGAAAAATGTGTTGCAATAGGCGAAGTGGGGCTTGACTATTATTGGGAAAAAGAAAACCGAGAAGAGCAAATCGAAATTTTTGAAAAAATGATTTTTCTTTCAAAAAAATTGGATTTACCCATAATCGTTCACGACAGAGACGCTCACGCCGACACTCTCGAAATACTTAAAAAACACAAGCCAAAAGGTGTTGTTCACTGTTTTTCAGGTAGTGTAGAAATGGCAGAGGAAATTTTAAAGCTCGGTATGTATATTGGCATCGGCGGTGTTGCAACCTTTAAAAATGCAAAAAAAATGCCCGATGTAATAAAAAGCATTCCGCTTGATAAAATTTTACTTGAAACCGATTGTCCCTATTTAGCTCCCGAACCCTTTAGAGGAAAACTTTGCCATTCGGCGATGATTGGCTTTACTGCTGAAAAGGTAGCAGAAATAAAGGAAATTGACACCTTAAAGCTATTAAACGAAACCCGAAAAAACACAAAAAATTTATTTGGCGTTTAGAATAAATCACCCACCGTTACAGATAATAATCTTGAAAGGTGGGTGATTTTTCGTGAACAACCAGAACAATCAAAACAAACAGAATAATCAGAACAACCAGAACAACAATCAGAACAAAAATAATCAGAATAACCAGAACAAACAGAATAATCAAAATAAAAACGACCAGAACAGACGCAACGAGCAGAATTTCTGATTATATTAAAATAAAAATAGAGGGGGCAGCAGCCTCCTCTTTTTTTCTAAAAAAATAACCGAGGATTTTTCCTCGGTTATGCAAGTATTACTTTTTAATTTTTAGTTTTCGTTTATGCGTTTGCATTTAAACGATTCATTAAGTTAGATTTCTTTCTTGCAGCGTTATTGGTATGGATGATACCCTTAACAGCAGCTTGGTCTATCTTTTTAACAGCAACCTTTACTGCTTCGGCTGCTTCGGGAGCTTTAGCTTCAATAGCAGCATCAGCCTTTTTAATAGCAGTTCTTAAAGCGGAGCGGTAAGCCTTATTACGCTCATAATTAGCCTTGCTAACAAGTACACGTTTCTTTGCAGATTTAATATTCGGCATATTGCCACCTCCTCTTCTTTTACTCAAATGCATTATATATAATATCACAGTGCAAATTAAATTGCAAGCATTTTTTTGGCAAATAGCTATTTATTTTATTTATAGTCTTTTAAAGGCTTTATTCTATTATAAGTTCCTTTACGGAACGCATCTGATAATCAACATTTTTAAGCAGTTCTGACCGCCTCAAAGCCACCGCCGCACCCTTTACAACACTGTGGGTCGGGTCCTCAAGTAAATTAATCCTAAGACCTGTAAATTCGCTTATCTTTCTATCCATACCGTAAAGAAGCGAGCCGCCGCCCGTAAGATAAATTCCCTCTGCAGTTATATCGTTTATCATATCAGGGTCGGTTTTTGAAAGCACCGCACGAATTGCATTGCAAACGGCGGCTATCGGCTCTCGCATTGCTTCATATACTTCCTCTGCAGTTATCTCAAAACTCTCTGGAAGTCCCGTAAATACATTTCTGCCCTTTGCTACCATAGCAATTTCTACAGGACGCTCCACAGCGCTTCCGATTTCCTTTTTGATATTTTCCGCCATTAGCGGCCCTATTTCTATATTGTACTCTTTTCTTATATAGCGAGTTATGGCGGCATCAAAGTCTAATGATGCGGTTTTATGGGAATCGCACACCGCAATACCCCCCATTGAAATGACCGCTATATCGGTAGTGCCTGCTCCTATATCTACAATAAGACTGCCCTTAGGCTTTGAAAAATCGAGGCCGAGCCCGAAAGCTACCGCTAAGGGACCTTCTATAACGGTGATATTTCGTCCGCCTCCCGATTCCACAACATTAGCGAGGGAGTGGTGCTGAAGTTCGGTAAGACCTGCAGGAAGTGTTGCCATGATACGAGGCCTTACTATCTTACTGCCAAATGCCTCCTGCATATAGGTTTTAAGCATAGATTCTGCGATATCATAGTCGGCAATTACACCGTGTTCTATAGGCATAACACATTCAAGACTATCGGGTGTTCTGCCCATAGTCTGCTTCGCTTTTTCGCCGTAATAAACGGGTAGCCAGGTTTCACTGTCAACCGTTACAACGCTCGGCAGTTCCAAAACCACCTTAGAACTCGAAAAGATTACGGTTTTTGATGTACCTAAGTCTATTCCTATTTCAGTTGCCATTTAATATCACCACACTATACATTATATAATAACAAGGTTTCCTTTTCAATAAATATTATTTCCAAAATCAGAAAGGATTTTTTCAGCCTTTTTATCTGTCATAACATAATTTATCTTTTTTTGGCCCTTATTGCGATTTGAAATAACCGCCGTCACACAGTAAACCTCTTTAGCCCCTGCAAGAAGAAGTTGCCTTGAGCATTCGTCCAAGGTAGCACCGGTTGTTTTAATATCGTCAATAAGCAAAAGTGTTTTGCCTGATAAATCCGCCGAACACTTAGTATTATATCTGAATACTTTTCTAGCCCTTTTAAAGCGGTTTAGTTTATCACTTTTATGCTGAGCGCCAAAATGAAATTTTGCTAAAAGACTATCCTTTATAAGCGGAATATCTAAAAACTCAGCTACGCGTTTTGCCAAAACAAAGCTGTGATTAATACCACGCTTTAGGTAGCTTAGCCTTGAAGACGGAACATAAACCGCCGCATCAAAACGGACATCTCTTAATTCATTCGTAACCGTTCTTGCCATTTCCCTTGCAAAGAAAACCGAATAATGCGCCTTTGCATTCAGTTTAAAATCATAAATTCCCTTCTTTGCAAGTCCGCTATTAAAGAAGGGTGCTACCGCGCCTTTAAAATGATAAAGGTAATATTTGCAGTCACAGTCAGGCTTTTCAAGACCGCAAAAAAGGCACCGCTTTAGTGGGTCTACCCTCTCGATAAATCTTATACAATTATCGCAAAGCTCTTCTTCACCGTCTATAATTTCATTACAGCAAACACATTTACGGGGAAAGATAGCGTCTAAAAGAAAGTCTGCACTTCGTTTATATTTCTCGCTCATAATTCTTTTCTTCCAAAAAGGTTTTTAGCATTGTATATCTTAAAGTTTTTTTATTGTTTATCTGCATTTCAAAAAAGTCAGACCGACTTCCCACAATTATAAGCAATTTTTTCGCACGCGTTACAGCGGTATAAAGCAGATTTCGGTATTTTAACTGATGCACTACCTCAAAAAGCGGAAGAATTACACAGTCGTACTCGCTTCCCTGACTTTTATGAACAGTAACAGCATAGGCGAGCTCAATCTCACTTAAATTCTCGGTATAATATGTAGCCACCTTATCATCATACCTGATATTAACAATGCCTGCCCTAAGGTCAATTTTCTCAATAAAGCCAATATCTCCGTTAAAAACACCCGTACCGCTTTGTCCGTTATCGTCAACCCACGGCAAATCATAGTTGTTTTTGGTCTGCATAACCTTATCGCCGTTATACATAGAAAAGCCCTTATAATTAATTCTTTGAGAGGTTTCTATGTTGGGATTAAGGGCGGCTTGAAGTACAGTGTTAAAGGTAGCAGTCCCTGTTTCAAACTTACGGGATGGGCAAAGCACCTGAATATCAGTTAAGGGATTAAAGCCGTATGCCTTTGGAAGCCGTTCTCTACAAAGCTCTCTTACCGTATCGCATATATCGTCTGCACTGAATTTATTTATAAAGAAAAAGTCCGAATCCTTTGCATCAAGATTAGGTTTATCGCCGTCTATAATAGCGTGGGCGTTTGTAATTATAAGGCTCTTGCCTGCCTGACGAAAAACCTTTTTAAGCCTTATCGCAGGGAAAACTCCACTCGCAAGTATATCGCTTAAAATATTACCCGCCGATATACTCGGCAGCTGATCTGTATCGCCTACAAGGATAAGTCTGCAAGAGGGCTTAATAGCCCTTAAAAGACTTTCAAAAAGCAGTGCATCCACCATAGAGACTTCGTCTACCACAAGCACTTCACAGTCTAACGGATTTCGCTCGTTTCTGCCGAATTTCTGCTTTTCGTTTTCGCCCCATTCGACCTCAAGCATACGGTGAATGGTCTTAGCAGGTCTGCCTGCAAGCTCACTCATTCGCTTTGCGGCTCTGCCTGTGGGGGCGGCAAGCTCAATAACGCTTCCCCTATTCTCGAAAAGCTCTATTATTGCATTAAGGGTTGTAGTTTTTCCCGTTCCGGGACCGCCGGTTAAAATAAGTATTCCGTTATCAAACGCCTCTTTTATGGCGTTTCTTTGAAGCTCTTCAAATTTGATACCGAGTTTGTTTTCAACCCTGTCAATCTCAAGGTCGGCAATTTTTATCATATTTGGGGCGGTTCTCTTAATTGAAGAAAGCCTTGCCGATATGTATTCTTCGGCACAGTAGTATTCACTGAGTGCTAAAAATTCTTCACCCTCTAATGTTACACGGCTTAACTGCATCAAACTTACAAGGGTTGATATTATATCGTTGATTACTTCAACACTTGCCCCTAAAAGACGGGCAGATACCTCTGCAAGCTTTACTCTTGGCAAACAGGTATGACCGTTTAAAAGGTTTTTCCTTAAAACATACATAATACCCGCCGACAGCCTGTCCCCATTATCCTCGGCGATACCGAAGTTTTCAGCAATTTCCTCTGCCTTTTCAAAAGAGACACCTATATCCTCGCTACATAACACATAAGGATTTTTCTTTATGATTTCTGTAGCATCTTCCTTTAAACTGCGGAAAATTTTAACCGAAAGCTCAGGTGATACATTAAAGGGAGAAAGCAAAAGCATAATATCTCTGACGCTATACTGCTTAGCATATTCTTCGCTTATCGCATAGGCTTTATCAATGCTTATTCCTTTAATAGATGCTAGCTCTGCAGGTTTGTTTTGTATGATATCAAGCGACTGTTCACCAAATCTACTGACAATTTTGTTAGCGGTGCTCGGTCCTATCCCCTTTATAACCCCCGAAGATAAATACCTTAAAATCGCCGCCGTATTTTCAGGAGCAATTCTACTAAAAGAGGTAGCAGAAAACTGTTTTCCGTAAACTGTATGGAAAATATACTTGCCGAAAAACTCCGCCGATTCGCCTGTATGTAAAAAGGGCAGTATACCTACTACGGTTATATTTTCATTTTCAGTTTTCACATTACAAACTGTATATCCGTTAACATCATTTTGAAAGGTGATGTTTTCAACAGTTCCTCTTATAGATAAAATCTCGTTTTCCTCCATATAACCGCCCCCTTTTTCTGATTTTAGTAGAAATCTTGCAGATTTTCTTTAGAACACAAAAATATGCCCGACCGTTTGCAGTAATTTTGCGCCTCTGACATCTCCTCTAAAGACAAAGCATCAGATACCGCAATTATTCTGCTTGTAAAATCTTCTCCCTGCCATCTGCGTTGCTCATTTGCCTGCATTAGCTGAGATAAATACTTTTCGGGTTTTAAAAATATAAGGGTTATAAATTCAGGGTTCCCCGCCTTTGAAATTACCGCAAGGGTAATTATATGTATAAGCTCGCAAAGTCCCAAAATTAAAAGCATAAAGCCCAAAATTATAAATGTTGCTTCTATTATCATAGCACTCCACCTCGGTATATACTATGCCGAGATGGAGTGCGTTGCTAACAAGGTGTTTTATAAAAATCCTCGTTTACTTAATTGTAACGGCAAGATTATAAGCTCCTACCTGCCAAATGTTTTTATAGGTTTTAGACTTTATCTGTACCTGTACGGTGTACTGTCCTTCTATACAATTAGAAAGGTCAACCACCGCATATAAATCGGACGCCTTTATTTTCTTGATATCGTCCTTCGGTCCGCAGATTTTAACATTTCTGATTGTTTTACTAGAGGTTGCAGTAGCAGACGCCTTAAGACCTTTGTACTCAACCTTTGTTACGGTAAATGTCTTTTCAGAATAATTCGAGGTATCAATCTCAACCACAAAATATTCAATGTTATCAAGAAGCTTTACGCCGTCGGGAAGTACTGCCGAAACCTCAATCTTATTCGAATTTTTAGAAACTGCCGTAAAGTCTATCGGCGAAAGTGTAATCGCGGTCATTTTATCGATAACATCGGGCGGTCCTAAAACAGTAACTTTGCTATGGTTAATTTTATATTTTACATTTTTAAGACCTGACGGATTATTGCTGAAAGCAACCTTAACAGGCAAGGTTACCTGTTTTGAAATCGGTACAGAAACCTTTACAGAAGTGTTTGCCAACACAATATTGGTCATATCGATTTTTTTGCCGTCTTTATCGTAAATTACGATATCAGCATTGTATGTCTGGGTGGTATCGAGAGTTTTATTAACCTCTGCAAAGGCAACCACACTCGAAATCTTTTCCATTACGCTTCTCGGTCCCTTAACGGTTATCATTCCGTTTTCAAAGCCGTTTACAACGGGCGCCTCTGCTACGAGACCTTCCTTCGCAACAGCACCGACAACCTTTGCGGTAATGGGATATTCCTTTGTATCGAAAAAGTCAAACTCAACCTCAATTTCCGATGGGTAAACACTAGCAAAGGTATAGCCCGATTTTCCGCTGTTTCTAGCGCCAACTACCTTTAACTTATATTTTCCTGCACCGTTAACCTCACTGACATCAGCGTTTAAGATAAAATCTTCGGGTTTAAGGGCGCTTACTATATAGTTGGGTCCGCTTAATTTTACAGAAAACTTTTGCTCGGAAATGTTGTTTACTATGCCAAGACCAAGTCCCCCCGCAACACTGTTATCAAGAGATACATTAACCGAAATATTATTAAAGGTCTGCTCTCTTATGGGGTTTTGGTTTATCATTATAACAAGCCAAAGAATGAAGGATAAACCTATAGAAAAAGGAATGGTGAATTTTTTATTGTTAAGAAGGTCACGCAGTTTGATTTTATGAACTATATTAGATAAAAATTTATTCATCTGCCTTGCCCTCCCCATTCTTAGAATTTTTTATACTCTTAAGCGGGTTTATATACTTAAGGGCGGTTACTACTGTATTCTTCTTTGTGTTATCGGAAGTAAGAAGAAGTCTGCGAAGCTCAGCATTAGCAGACACAGGGTTGTAATTACGCTTAATTTCACCATTTTGCACTATAGAAATAATTCCTGTTTCTTCAGATACCACAAGTACTACCGCATCGGAATTTTCTGTCATACCGATAGCCGCTCTGTGACGGGTTCCAAGCTGCGAAGAAAAGTGGTGGCTTTGGGTTAGAGGCAAAATGCAGCCTGCCGCATAAAGTCTTCCCCCTCTTACAATAAGCGCGCCGTCATGAAGGGGAGATTTCGGGAAAAAGACATTTCCTACCATAGAAGCCGAAGGCTCTGCATTGATAAGTGTACCTGTATTTATGATTTCACCAAGCTGGGTTACACCCTCAAAAACTATAAGGGCACCGATTTTCTTTTCTTGCATAGTTGCTACCGCTTTGCAAACCTCATCAATACAAGTTGATAAAAGCTGTTCATCTTCAGGTAACTGACCTGCGGCAAAACGGGTATGACCAACCTTTTCGAGAATTCTTCTAAGCTCAGGCTGGAATATTACGGCGAGGGCAATAACCGCAGAATCTACAACTATCGAAAGAAGCCAACGCAAAACCGCAAGCTCCCACCACTTTGCTATTACATAAGCGCCGAGCAAGATTACGAGGCCCTTTACTAACTGACCGGCTCTTGTGTCTATCAAAAATTGGATAGCCTTAAAAATTATCCAAGCCATTATTAAAATATCCAAAATATCAAGAATTCGGATATGGGATATAGCATGAACCAATTGATTCCAAAAAGCATATATGCCATCGAACACAGCCGTCATATCAAGTCCCCTTTTCCTTTATTTTAATTGCGTCTATACTTAAATATAGTTATATATACATTTATATTATCATATCGGTAAAAATCATTCAATAGTTTTCTTTTAAAAATTTACACTTTTTTAATCTTTTCTTGTACGGCTTATCTTATCTATTACTTTCAGTGTAAAATCTATTTCCCCCGCCGTATTAAAAACAGACGGCGACAGCCTTACAGTACCGCTTTTAAGGGTTGAAATTGAGCTGTGAGCCAAGGGCGCACAGTGAAGACCGCCCCTTGCGGCTATATTGTATCGGTTTAGCAAATCGGCAACCTCGGCACTGTTCATCTTTCCTAAATTAAAGGACACAACAGGCACAAATTTCCCCTTTTCAAAACCATCAGTGTATAGCTTTGCAAGAGGGATTTTTGAAATGCCGTTATAAAGCCTTTTAGCTAGTGAAAATTCGTGATTGTAAATATTCTTGACACCTTTGCGCTTTACAAAATCTATTCCGCCGCCAAGCCCCAAAATTCCGGGCAAATTTACCGTTCCGCTTTCAAAATCTTCGGGGATAGTGTTGCCGCTATCAAAGCTTTCTGAATTACTGCCTGTACCGCCCTCTAAAAGAGTATTTTCTATCCCCCGTCTTGCAATCAGTACACCTATTCCCATCGGTGCATAAAGTCCCTTATGCCCTGCAACACAAAGATAATCGATATTCATTTTCTTCATATCGATTTCAATTACTCCTGAACCCTGAGCCGCATCAACGCCGAATAAAATTCCGTGATTTTTTGCAATTTCTCCGATTTTTTCTATTGGCAGTATTCTGCCCGTAACATTTGATGCGGCAGTGCAAAAAACCATCTTGGTATTAGGCTTTATAAGTCTTTTAAAATTTTCAAGTGTCTCTTCATCGCTGTTAGAAACCTCTGCTATATCGTAATTTATCCCCGTTTTAACAAGCGGACGCATAACGGCGTTATGCTCTAGTGAAGATACAATTATATGATCCGTTCTTTTCAAAACGCCCTTTAAAACGAAATTTACAGCAGCAGTGCAACCGCTAGTGAAAATCACCTGTTCTGCACCCTCTGCCCCGAAAAAATCCGCCACCCTTTCCCTTACTCTGTAAATCGCCGTTGTAGCCTGCATTCCCTTTTTATGTCCGCTTCTGCCGGGATTTGCCGAAAGCTCATTAAGGGCTTTTTGGACCGCCAAAATCACCTCAGCAGGTTTTCTGCCTGTGGTAGCAGAATTATCTAAATATATCATAATCGTTACCCCTTTATATAAAAAAGGAGGTTTTTTGAAACCAAAAAGCCTCCTTTTAAGAAATGTTATTAAGCTTTTCGCGTACCTCTAAAATTTTAACACCGCCAAGTTTCAGCAATTCCACCGCTTTATTTGGACTTGAATACACCGCAACCGAGTATCCGCATCCTGTATTGGCGCCGTCAGAGAGTATGCGTTCTACATTAGCCTTTATCCCCTGTTTTCTGAGTATATCTCTTCCCTTTATCGCATAGGTTACCGTCCCTGTTACTATTAAATATTTTTTAGCCGACATAAACCGCCCCTCCGTTACCGTATATTCTTTATTATACAGTTCATTCTATGCTAAAAAAATATTTATGATATAGTTCCTTTTTCTTTTTCGAGTTGTCTTTTATAATAATTTACTGTAACAATAAGAGATACGGGCAATAAAAACATTCCGTATATTCCGCCGATTTTAAGACCTATAAAAATCGCCGCAAGCATAAAAAGCGGATTTATATCTACCCTCTTGCCGATTATTTTCGGCTCTATAAAATTCCTTAATAAAGTAATAAAGATATATAAAACTAAAAGCCCCACACCCTTAAAAATATCACCCTTTATAAACTCAAATATCGAAAGCGGAATTAAAACCGAACCCACCCCGATAACAGGCAGCAAATCGAGAAAAGCCGTAAGAACAGATAAAATTACTGCGTTTTCAAACCCTAGCACCTTAAATCCTATAAGCAATTCAACAAAGGTTATTGCCGCCATAATAAGATAACCGCTCATAACACGCGAGACACTGCTTGTAAATATATCCTTAATTTCGGTTAAAACGGCATATTTTTTCTCACCTAAAATACCCTTTAAAAAATTCACAAGTTTTTTATAGTCTTTCGCTATATAAAAGCTTGCAACTACAGTTACAAGCGAGCTTATCAAAAATGACGGCAAGAATCTTGTAAGTCCGCCAAAAAAATCAGATATTAACCCTGTTATAAAGGATATAATCCTTTTTGACATAGCACTAAAAATATCCTCTGCCGAGCTTCTCAAAGACTTAGGCAAAGAGCTTATTAAGTTTGCAAAGATTTTTGAAGCTTTTGAGAAAATGTTGTCTTGCTGCTCAAAGTAATCCTTTATTCCGCCTAGTATCTTATCAGAATTACTTACAACCGATAAAACAGCAATAGTAAGGGTTCCCGCAATTAAAAGGTATACCACTACTAAAAAAACACACCGCATTATATCTTCATTTAAAAATGTTTTTTTCCTTAAATAACGGGCGGGCTTTTCAAGTATAAAGCTTAATGCTGCCGCAATTATAAAGGGAAGTAAAAATCCTAGTAAAAACTTAAAGGTTAAAAATATGAGCAAGCCTACTAATGCTATGAAAAAGGTGTTTACGATAAAGGTTTTCTTTGACTCATAATCCAATTTTTTTGTCCCCATTCGATAATTTTTATTGAAAGTTACTATAATATTAATATTGCCTGTTTTTTTGGTAATTTGTTGTTGATTTTTAGAAAAAAGTGTACTATAATTAAGAACAAGCGTTTTCGGTAGGAGGACAATTATGGAAAAGAACAACTATTTGCTTGTCAGTCCTAAAGTGTTGCCTCCCGTTTTCGAGGGGGTTGTACGCGCCAAAGAGTTTCTTGCAAACAAAACCGCCCCAAATGCATCACAGGCTGCAAAAATGGCGGGGATTTCAAGAAGTGCTTTTTACAAATACCGCGACTATGTGTTTAAGGAATCAGAGGGTAACTCAAGTTATCTTAGCCTTAACGCAGTATTAACCGATAAGGCGGGGGTTTTCTCTTCGATGACTTCGGCACTTTTCAAAATCGGGGCCAATATTATGACCATTCATCAGGGTATACCTATGAACGGTACGGCTGCGGTTTCACTAACGATAAGAAATGACAAATCCGAGCTTACAACAGACAAGCTTATTGAAGCTTTGAAAGAGGTTGACGGAGTTTTGTCAGTAAAAGCTTTATAGAGAGGATTGATTAAATGATTAACGCAGAAATTATGGGTCACGGCGTTGTAGGCTCAGGCGTTGCCGAGATACTTATAAATCACAGCGACCGTATAGCTGAAAAGGTTAAGGACGAAATTTTTGTAAAATACATTTTAGATTTGCGCGATTTCGATAACCTTTCTTACAGCGATAAGTTTATAAAAGATTTTAACCTTATATTGAATGACGACAGTGTAAAAATTGTTGCAGAGGTTATGGGCGGTGTAAACCCCGCATACGACTTTGTAAAATCCTGTTTACTTGCAGGAAAAAGCGTTGTAACCTCTAATAAAGAGCTTGTAGCCGCAAAGGGTGCTGAGCTTTTAAAGATTGCAAATGATAAAAATGTAAACTTCCTTTTTGAAGCAAGTGTTGGCGGCGGTATTCCGATTTTAAGACCGATGAGTCAGTGTCTTGCCGCAAACAAAATAAACTCGGTTACAGGCATTTTAAATGGAACAACTAACTACATTTTAAATAAAATGATTGTAGACAATATGGCTTTTGAGGACGCCTTAAAGCTAGCTCAGGAAAAGGGCTTTGCCGAAAAGGACCCCACCGCTGATATTGAAGGTCACGATGCTTGCCGTAAGGTTTGTATTTTGGCATCTTTAGCATTCGGCCGCCATGTTTATCCAAATCAGGTTAAAACCGAGGGTATAACCTCTATTACCGCAACTGATGTTGAATTTGCGGACGGCTTTAACTGTGTAATCAAGCTTATCGGCAGAACCGAAATGCTCGAAAGCGGTAAAATCACCGCTACTGTCCGCCCCACCCTAGTTAGCCGCGATAATATAATTTCGGCTGTAAACGGTGTTTTTAATACCGTTATGGTAAGCGGCGACCAAACAGGCGATGTTTTATTCTACGGCAAGGGCGCAGGTAAAGAGGCTACAGCTAGTGCAGTAGTTGCCGATATGATTGACTGTGCAAAGCACCTTAATGCTCGCAAGTATCTTTTCTGGGAAGACGGAGATGATGACTATGTAGTTGAGGCAAATGAGCCTACCCGTCTTTACATCTACGCAAAATCAGAAAATTATGAAAACCTTTTAGAGAATGCTTTAGCCCTCTTCGGCGACAAGGCTTCCTATATTAAAAATAAGTTTAAAGGCGAAGTTGCAATTCTTACAGATACTGAACTCGAGAGTGATCTTTTAGAAAAGGCAAACAAGCTCGGTGCAGACGCTATTAAGATAATGCACACTTTGTTTTAACGGAGGTATATATAAATGGCACTAATAGTTAAAAAATTCGGCGGTTCTTCGGTTGCAAACGCCGAGCGTGTAATGAATGTTGCGCGTATCATTACCGATGAGTACAAAAGCGGTAACGATGTTATCGTTGTAGTTTCGGCTCAGGGCGACACTACCGACGACCTTATCGCAAAAGCAAAGGAAATAAACCCGAGTAACCCCTCAAAGCGTGAAATGGATATGCTTTTAGCATCAGGTGAGCAGATTTCAATTTCTTTGCTCGCTATGGCAATTGAAACACTCGGCTTCCCCGTAATTTCCTTGCTCGGCTGGCAGGCAGGCTTTAATACCGACTCTCATCACGGCTTTGCCCGTATAAAGAATGTAAACCCCGAGCGTATGAGAGCAGAACTTGCTAAAAAGAACATAATAATCGTTGCAGGCTTCCAAGGCATTAATAAGTACGACGATTTAACAACTCTAGGCCGCGGCGGCTCTGATACAAGCGCTGTTGCAATTGCCGCAAGTATGAGCGCTGACCGTTGTCAGATTTACACCGATGTTGACGGTGTATATACAGCAGACCCCCGTAAAGTTCCCACCGCCGTTAAGATGGACGAAATCACCTACGACGAGATGCTTGAGCTTGCAACCCTCGGCGCACAGGTGCTTAACAACCGTTCTGTAGAAATGGCTAAAAAATATAATGTTGAACTTGAGGTTCTTTCAAGTCTTGAAAGAAAACCCGGCACAGTAGTAAAGGAGAAGGTTAAAATGGAAAAAACCCTTATTAGAGGCGTAGCAAAGGATACAAATGTAAGCCGTATTTCAATAGTTGGTCTTGAGGATACTCCCGGTATCGCTTTCAAGATTTTCAATAAGTTAGCTCAGCAGAAAATCAATGTTGATATTATTTTACAGTCTGTTGGCCGTAACAACACAAAGGATATCACCTTTACAACCCCTAAGGACAGAGGCGATGACGCTGTTGCTGCTATTGAAAATATGCAGGATGTTCTTCAGTATCATCACATTAGCTCTTCAAATGAATGTGCTAAGGTATCAATCGTAGGCGCAGGTATGGAAAGTAACCCCGGTATCGCCGCTAAGATGTTTGAAGCTCTTTACGATGCAGACATTAACATTCAGATGATTGCTACAAGCGAAATCAAGATTTCTGTTCTCATCGATGCAGAAGAGGCTGATAAAGCAGTACGCGTAGTACACGATAAATTCTTAGGTTAAAAAATTTAAACCCCTTTAAGCAAAAAGGCTTAAAGGGGTTTTATTATTGATTTTAATTTTCAGTTGTGGTAGAATTTACTTGCGACGCAAATTGCATATATAACACTAACGACGGGAAAATACCTTGGTAAAAGGTGTTTCCCTTATCCCTCGTTGGTGTTAGTTTGCGTCGCAACAAACTGAGGGTGAACACTTTTTCGGCACACTCTTCGGGGTGTGCTTTTTTGTTGAGGTATATCAAATGTTTAAAAGCAAAGCATTAAAAGAGTTGCTATCGCAGGGTGTCGTTATTACGAAAATTACAAAGAGGCAAAAGAATATATTGATTTTTGCATATCAAATATCAGAAAAGAAAATGAGATTATTATCGTTTCGGGCGGGGCTCGGGGTGCTGATGCACTAGGTGAACGCTACGCTAGAGAAAAGGGCTTTAAAATAGAACGGTATCTTCCAAATTGAGATAAATACGGAAAAAGTGCGGGTCCAAAACGAAATAAACAAATGGCAGAAATCAGCGACTATGTTATATGTTTTTGGGATAAGACGAGCAAGGGCACAAAAACAATGATTGAATATGCCAAAAAATATAGAAAACCCATTAAAATTAAAATAATATCTGAAAACAGAGAATAAAAAATTTTATGTTATCGTAGGGGCAATTCACGAATTGCCCGAAAATACGGTTGAGTCACAAATCAACCCTACACAAAAATAGATAAACCCCTTTAAGTCTTTTGACTTAAGGGGTTTTGTTTTTATGAATTATCTCTTTTAAATTTCTTCTTATAAAATCCGTAAAAGGCTATCACTTCTGCTAAAAGGCACATAGGAATAGCAACATAAATATCAACTACCGAATGCTGCTTTATAAAGCTTACCGACATACAAACCAAAATTACAAATACCACAACAACCGTTTTAGAAACCACCGATGCCGATTTTTCCTTTAGCCAAGTGGATGCAATTCCTAACGAATAGGCAACATGCAAGGATGGACAAACTCCCGTATTTGTATCGGCAGAATAAAGAGCCGCTACTATATCGGTTAAAAAATTATCTCTTGCAAACTCTGTTGGTCTTAAATCCTGACGGGTTGGGAAAATTATATAGATTGCCATAGCAACAAGCTGAGTTACAATAATATATTTTTGAAGACTTTTAAAGTTTTCCACATTGTAAAGTGCAAAATATATAAGTGATATTACTATAAGCAGATACCACCCAACATAAGGAATAACAAACCATTCACAAAAAGGAATTATATGGTCAAGTGCGCTTTCCACGGGATAGCACTTTTCTGCAGGGATAAGATTTTCTGTTAAAATATACAGAATAAAGTAAACTATCCATCCCGAAAGTAAAAGCAAATGTCGGTATTCGGGTGAAGTTATATTTGAGGGTCTAAGCTTTGTATAATCTACTACCGGTTTTCTCATTATCTTTTACCTTTCAGTTCTATTATATCGATATTTTCTAGAGGGTGTATTTTCGTAAGGCACTACCTTATGAAGCGGAAGATTTACCGCAATATCAGTAATTTCATCCATCAAATAATCAGCTATTCTGCGACGCTCTTCCTCGGAAGAATTTTCATAATCAAATTCAACGGGTTTTCCGAAATATATAGATTTAATAGTTGGAGCTATGTACATAGGAACAAATTTTACTGCCTTTCCCGTACGCTTATAATAAAGCTTTGCAACATCTATAAACCTATCCTGAAAATTATTTATTATGTGGTTATGCGCCTCATAACACTCGGGGAAAATAACAACATTATCCCCTGCCTTTAACGCTTCAACCGTTTGCTTAAAGGTTTTTATAACCCTGTTATCTCTGAAAACGGGTATTGTGTTTGCATTGTTAAAAATACAGACCGACAAGGGTGCAATTATAAAGGAAAGTATTTTATAAAACCATCTGATAGCTTTGGGCTTACCGCTCCAAAAATCCTTATAGGCATAAGACGGCACTTCCTTTAAATACATCATCTGTGAAGCGCACCAAATTTTGCGTTTAACATCCAAAAAAATCTCGGCACAGATAGGTCCGTTCATTTGGGTGTGATTTCCTACAATAATACAAGGCTCTGATGGAATATTTTCTGTTTTATAAAGGGTTGGGGTGGGATAAAAAAACTTAATAAGCGCTCTTATAATTATAAAACAAAACCGAGAAAAAGTTTTCCCACACTTTTTATTTTGCATATAAACATCCTTTCTAATCTAAAAAACCATACAAAATAAAAACTGTAGAACAGCACTGTTCATATTAAATATTATACGCCCAAACAAAGAAAAATTCAAGGCTTATAAAAGGTAAATTCACTGCTTATTTACCTCTTCACTATTCACTTTTACTTATTACTTAAAAAACCGTCGACTATTGTCGATGGTTTTTGGTGGAGATGGTGGGGATCGAACCCATGACCTCTTGAATGCCATTCAAGCGCTCTCCCAGCTGAGCTACACCCCCAAGCTAGAGGTAAAAAGTAACAGTGAAGAGTGAAGAAGTATACCTCTCACCATTTACAACAAAATCATAATACCACTAACCAAATAAAATATCAAGTCCTTTTTTCAGGAGACAAATTTATCCCTTTCTTTCATTTTTGAAGTTTTTTTTGCATATATTTTTTTGAGGTTAAATAAGAAAGGTGATAAAATAATGAAAGAATATTATCCTGAAGGTTGGTTTTCTGAAGACAAAAACACTTTTACCCCAACATTGCTAAGTCAGGCACTACAAAGTGAGAGCGTGCTTGAAGCTGATGTGCTTATGTGCGACTCAGACCATAATCTTATCTTAAATTTAGGCTGTATGAAGGGTATAATTCCACGCGAGGAGGGTGCTATAGGCATACTCGAAGGCACAACCCGTGATATCGCCCTGATTTCTCGTGTAGGCAGACCCGTAAGCTTTATTGTTGACGATATTAAAACCGATAACAAGGGGGCTCTTTATGCCCTTTTATCGAGAAAAAAGGCACAGCTTTACTGCAAAGAGCATTTAATAAATAACCGAAAGCCCGGTGACATAATAAACGCAAAAATTACCCATCTTGAAAGCTTTGGTGCTTTTTGTGATATCGGCTGCGGAAATATTGCCCTATTACCTATAGACTCTGTATCGGTTTCAAGAATTTCTCACCCCAAAGACCGCTTTAAAACGGGAGACAACATAAGGGTTATTATAAAAGACATATCCCCCGACGGAAAAATCACCCTATCACACAAAGAGCTACTAGGCACTTGGGAAGAAAATTCAGGACTTTTTAGTCAAGGTCAAACCGTTACAGGCGTTATCAGAAGTGTTGAAGAATACGGCGCTTTTGTAGAGCTGACTCCAAATCTTGCAGGTCTTGCCGAGCCGAAGCCCGATATCTTTATAGGTCAGCAAGCGAGCGTTTACATAAAAAGCATTATCCCCGAAAAAATGAAGATAAAGCTTATTATAATAGATAATTTCGACTCTAACTACACACCGAAAATCAAGTATTTTTATAATGGGGAAAACATCTCGCGATGGCAGTATTCACCCGAAGAATGTTACAAAAAAATTTACAGTGTCTTTTGATATAATTTGACCGTCGTATAAACCGACGGTCTTTTTTCGATTATACTTGAAATTTTTATGATAATGTAGTAGAATTAATGTGTATCGTTATTTCTAATGAATGGAGATGGTCTTGTGGATCCGCTTCCTCGAAGTAGTAGGAGCATAGTTTTATTTTATCAGGCTTCAAAATATTATTATGTTAATCCCTCTTTCGCCTTGCGTTTCTTAAAGAAAATTATTTCTTGATTTTTTATTTGGGATTTTAAAAACATAATTTATTTGGAGGTCAAAACTTTAAAATGTTTAAACATTTACTATTACAGCTTATTCTTATATTAATTAACGCGTTTTTTGCCGCAACCGAAATCGCGGTAATTTCTCTAAACGAAAAGAAAATGCGTGCTCTCGCAGATGAGGGTGACAAAAAGGCTGCTCGAATGCTGAAAATAATCGAAGCGCCTACAAGCTTTCTATCAACTATACAGATAGGTATAACTTTAGCAGGCTTCTTGGCTTCGGCTTTTGCGGCTGACAATTTTGCCGAAAAATTCTCAGCATACATCATATCAACCTTTAACATACCGCAAACCTTTTCATCAACAATCAATACCGTATCGGTTATTTTGATTACCTTGATTTTATCCTACTTCACCCTTATTTTAGGTGAATTGGTGCCAAAGCGTATAGCTATGAAATACAAGGAAGAATTAGCCCGTGCTTTTTGCGGAATTATTTCATTTTTAACTGCCGTATTAAAGCCGATTATTTGGTTTTTAACCATTTCAACAAATGCTGTTTTACGCATCTGCGGTATTGACCCTAACGAAAAGGATGACCCTGTTTCCGAAGAGGATATCGTGCTAATGCTTGATGCAGGTGCAGACGAAGGTTCCCTTAGTGAAGACGACATTGAGTACATCAAAAACGTTTTCAAGCTTGATAAACTGTCTGCCGAAGATGTTATGACACCTAAAAAATCTTTAATCTCTGTCTCTGCTGACACAACAAGGGAAGAAATCCTAGAGATTATTGAAAACGAGGGCTATTCTAGAATGCCTGTTTTTGACGAGGAAGAAGAGCATGTAATCGGTATTCTTCATACAAGAGATTTTCTTCTCAATCACAACTCACCTGACTTTGAGATTACAAAGCTTCTTCATCAGCCTGTATATGTTCCTGAAACGGTCAGACTTGACAATCTTTTCAAGGATATGC
>JAQXZE010000032.1 GCA_029227055.1 Oscillospiraceae bacterium
CCAAACGAAAATCCGTTCACGAAAGTGGGCGGATTTTTGTTTGTATTCTTCATTTTTCAATATTCATCATTCATTATTCATTAAAAGTGAACGGATTTTCGAATGAATAATGAATATTGAAGTCGCTTGCGCTGATGAATAATGAATAATTTTGACTTGATTTATAGTTTGTGCTATAATGTTGTAAAGGATGTGGTCAGGTGAAGGAAAATATCTTAATTGATAAATCAATCGCTTTTGCAGCAAGAATTGTTAATTTGCATGATTTTCTAATAAAAAATAAAAGAGGATTAACAATAGCGAAGCAAGTGATTCGTAGTGGAACAAGCATCGGTGCAAACATAAATGAAGCGAATTACGGTCAAAGTCCAGCTGATTTTATTCCTAAACTTGAAATTGCGCTTTATTACCTCTTGCCGCACCGCTAAGGAGAATTTGAAATGATTAAAAGGTTTAAGAATTTAAAAAAGTGGGAAAAGGCAGTTGTTCTGATATTTTTTGTATTTGTAATCATTTTTTTATCAACAATTTTCATTGATTTTTCTCGTCATAGAAATTTTTATCAACCTTTCTTTTATGAAGCAAAAAAGGAAAACGAAAAAGATATGTTGGATATAGAAGTTATAAAAATCGAGCAAAAATATGGGAGAATGCCAATGGGTGAAGAAGATGTTGTAAAAAGTGTGTTTTATATATTGGATATTCCTATTGATGTTGTAGAACGATAGTGACATCTAAATCAGTCCAACTTGCTAAAAACTCAGTTTTCCATTTGGAAGACTGAGTTTCTTCTTGTTTTCTGAAAATTTCAAATATCTGTTGACAAAATATATACTTCGTGTTACGATGTATTGTGTAAAAGGAGGTATGGTATGGATATTCAGATGAAAAGGGGTCTTTTAGATGTGTGTGTGTTAGCCTCCATCAAAAATGAAGACTCATACGGATATAAAATTATTAAGGATATGAAGCCGTATATTGAGCTTTCAGAATCCACTTTATATACCATCCTAAAGCGGCTTGAAGCGTCAAAAATGCTTACTGTTCGCACATCAGAGCACGGCGGCAGACTCCGTAAATATTACCATATAACCGATGAGGGACTCCGTCGTATAGAGGAATTTAAGGATGAATGGAAAGAAATTATGTCGATATATCGATTTGTAACAAAGGAGGGTGACAGTAATGAATAAGCAACAATTTCTTGAAGAGTTGCGCATGGGACTGTCAGGGTTGCCTAAAGACGATATTGATGAGCGCTTGAGCTTTTACAGCGAAATGATTGATGACCGAATAGAAGAGGGTATTTCAGAAGAAGAGGCTGTTTTGGCGGTAGGCTCTGTATCTGAAATCGTTGAGCAAATAGTATCAGACATTCCTCTTGTAAAAATTGCAAAGGAAAGAATAAAATCAAAAAGACACCTAAAGGCGTGGGAAATTATCCTTTTAGCGCTTGGCTCGCCTATATGGTTTTCATTGGCTGTTGTCGTTTTTGCTGTGATTTTTTCTCTTTACATTGTATTGTGGTCTTTAATAATTTCTTTGTGGTCTGTATTCGCATCAGTTGTTGCCTGTGGCGTTGGCGGTATAGCGGTTGGAATCGGGTTTGCCTTTTTCGGTAACACCCTTACAGGAATTGCTATCATAGGTGCAGGAATTTTTTGCACAGGAATTTCAATATTGCTGTTTTTCCTATCTAAAGTCACAACAAAAGGTATATTGCTACTCACAAAAAAGATTATACTTAGTATCAAAAACAAAATTTTAAAAGGGGAGGAAGTAAAATGAGCAAAAAAACAAAAATTTGGCTTATTGTTGCGACCTCTTTAGTGGTTATAGGTTTGATGGTTTTTGCGTCGGTAATGTCGCTTTACAATTGGGATTTTAATAAACTTAGCACCGTAAAATATGAAACAAATACTTATAACTTGAATGAAGAATTCAGCAATATATCGATAAATACCGATACTGCGGATATTTCCTTTGTTTTGTCGGATGACGGCGTTTCTAAAGCGGTTTGTTATGAAACTGAAAAATTAAAACATTCTGTGGCTGTACAAAATGGTACACTTGCAGTAAATTTAGTCGATGAGCGAGAGTGGTATGAGCATATCGGCATAACAATAGGCACCGAAAAGATAACACTTTATCTCTCAAAAAAGGAATATGATTCACTTGTTATAAAAGAGGACACGGGAGATATAAAAATACCGAAAGAATTCAGCTTCGAAAATATCGATATTTCGGCAAGTACGGGGGATGTGAAAAGCTTTGCTTCCGTATCAGACAAGATAAAAATAAAGGTGAGCACAGGATATATTCACCTCCAAAACCTTTCCGCTGATAGCCTTGACCTTACAGCTTCAACAGGTAATGTAAATCTTTCTGATATAATCTGCGATAACGAAATTAAAATTAATCTTTCAACAGGGAAAACGAGTATAGCCGATGTTAAGTGCAAAAATATTACATCAAATGGCGATACAGGTGATATTTTACTTCAAAATGTTATTGCGAAAGAGAAGCTTTCGATTGAGAGAAGTACAGGCGATGTGAGATTTCAAAAGTGTGACGCCGACGAAATTTTCATAAAAACCGATACAGGAGATGTTAAGGGAAATCTTCTTACCGATAAGGTATTTATAACCCAAAGTGATACAGGAAGAATTGATGTTCCTAAAACGACTACGGGCGGTAAATGTGAAATCAGCACAGATACAGGCGATATAGAGGTAAAAATACATTAGCTTTAAAATATTATTTGTAAAACAAAATCACCCTCAAAATCAATCAAGACTAGAGGGTGATTTTATTACTTTTCTGCTACAAAATGTTTATTTATTAAAATTGCTGAGAGAATCATTACTGCGGCGGAGCATCCATTTGCGAGGGCTACTTTAAAATCAACAGATAGTGAAGCAAGCGTTGAAATTCCCGAACATACCCCGAAGAAAATAAGCCATCCCTTTGCAGCTGCGGGGTTTGCAAAGTTTGGATTTTGCATCGGAATTCCTTCGTGAACTGATTTAATAAAACGGTGAATTTTACGCATACCAAATAGGTTAATCAGCAAAATGCCAACACCAATAAGTGCAAACACAACACCAATAATCCAAGCGGCTGCTGATATTAAGCTCAATATAACGGATGCGTATTCGGGGTAGAGGGTGCCAATTTCTGAAGCGAGTTCCTCCATAAGCTCAGGTGTATTAACAAAAAGGCCTAACAAAAGAGTGAATATAACGCCGCAGACAATAAGTATGATAGAAATTACATTCGTTATAATGTAATCTGCATAAACGCAGCCGCTTACATTTCGCAGTTGATTGTTATCTGCAATACCTTTACGACCGCTCGCATATGTAAGCCAAAGGAAAACAGTGATTAAGATATAAATAATATTAATTGAATTTGCCGAAATGAAAAATACCGTAGCCGCAGACATTAAAATGCAGATTACTAAAAACAAATTGTCTTTAAGTGTGGTTACTACTTTATCAGCTACAGGGTTAAGACTGACAGGCTCAGCAATAGGGGCTGCTGTGCCACACTCAGGACAGTATCCAAAGGCATCAAAGGACTCAAAGCCACAATTTGTACATTTCATAAACAACACCTCAAATCTTTTTTTATATTATACGATACATAGAGGATTTCTGCAAGAAAAAGGTTAGAAAAAAGGGAATACTTTTCTTTTAGCAGAGCATAATATTTTCTATAAATTTAAATCGGAGAGATAAAAATGTGCACTGCCATAACCTATAAAGGCAAAGATAATTATTTTGGGCGCACCCTTGATATAGAGTATTCTTATAACGAAACAGTCACAATAACACCGCGAAATTTTAGTTTGAGCTTTAGAAAAATGAACTCTTTGAAAAAACATTATGCAATAATCGGTATGGCGGCGGTGGTTGATAATTATCCGCTTTATTACGATGCAGCAAACGAGTACGGCCTTAGCGTAGCGGGACTTCACTTTCCCGAAAATGCACATTATTTTCCCGAAAAGGCGAATAAGGATAATATAGCGCCATTTGAGTTTATTCCTTTTATATTGTCGAGTTGTAAAAACCTTGATGAAGCCCGTAAATGCCTTTCAAAAATCAGTCTTTGCAGGATAAACTTCAGCGATGAATTGCCGCTAACTCCTATGCATTGGTTGATTGCAGACCATAGCGGTTCGATTACTGTCGAAAGCGTTATGGACGGACTTAAAATCTATGAAAACCCCGTAGGAGTGTTAACAAACAACCCCACATTTGACTATCATATCACCCATCTTTGCGACTATATAAATTTAACCCACACTCCACCTGAAAACCGATTTGCAGACATAAATCTCACTCCTTATTCAAGGGGAATGGGTGCTATCGGGCTTCCGGGAGACCTTTCGTCTGCTTCCCGTTTTGTCCGTGCCGCATTTGTGAAATTAAATTCGGTAGCAGGGGATGATGAAAATTCAAGTATTAGTCAGTTTTTCCATATTTTAGGGGCGGTAGAGCAACAAAGGGGCTGTGTAAAATTGCCCGACGGTAGCTATGAAATTACCGAATACACTTCCTGTATCAATACAGATAAAGGAATTTATTATTACACCACCTATGAAAACAACTGCATATCGGCAGTTAATATGCACAACGCTAATCTTGATAGTACAAATCTTTATAGTTATCCGCTTGTAAAAAAACAAATTATTAACAGGCAGAATTGATTTACCGAAAATATTGTGATATAATTAGCTATAAACATTGATGTATAACAGTCAGGTGATTTTATATGAAAACAGAAAGAAATATTTTTATAGCCTTTATACTAAACTTAATATTTTCTTTGTTTGAATTTTTTGGCGGTATTTTTACGGGCAGCGTAGCAATCATTTCCGATGCTATTCACGATATAGGCGATGCCGCAAGTATCGGTATATCCTATTTTCTCGAAAAAAAGAGCCGCAAGCAGCCTGACGATAAATATACCTACGGATATTTAAGATATTCGGTTGTTGGAAGCGTTATTACTACTTTAATTCTTTTGGTAGGCTCGGTAATGGTCATCTTTAAAGCGGTCAATAAAATTATTTATCCTACCGAAATCAACCATAATGGTATGATAATCTTTGCTGTTGTAGGTGTTATTGTGAATTTTGGCGCGGCAATGATTACCCATAACGGTGATTCTCTAAATCAAAAAGCAGTAAATCTTCATATGCTCGAAGATGTGCTTGGATGGATTGCAGTTTTAATAGGAGCTATTGTCATTCGCTTTACAGGATTTTTAATCATCGACCCATTAATTTCAATCGCTGTAGCGATATTTATTCTTATAAATGCTGCAAAAAATTTAAAGGAAAGCTTGGATGTCTTTTTTGAGAGAACTCCGCACGGAATTAATCTTGAAGAAATAAAGCAGCATATCTGTAAAATAGAGGGCATTATTGATGTTCACCATATCCATATTTGGAGTATGGACGGTCATAGCAATTACGCAACTATGCATATTGTAACAAACGGTGTTGCCCATGAGATAAAAGAACGGGTGAGGGAAGAACTTAGCGAGCATAATATCGCTCACGCTACTCTTGAACTCGAAACAGAGGGCGAGCATTGTGACCAAAAGGATTGCCACCACCCTACAGTAAACCATATCAGCGGACATCACCATCATCACCATCATCATCATTGATTAATTTAAATTAAAAATGGGAGTGTAAAATGAAAATACATAAAAAACTAGCTTCTGAATTAAAGCAACTTAAATGGCAGAATTTTCTTTGTTTGTTTATTGCGGGTTGTGTCAATGCTTTTGGTGTTACAGTATTTTTAGCTCCCGTCAATCTTTATGACAGCGGTATTTCGGGCACCTCAATTTTACTTTCCCAAATAACCCCTGAGTATATGACACTCTCTATATTTCTCCTGACTTTAAACCTACCGCTTTTCTTGTTTGGACTTAAAAAACAGGGCATACCTTTTACGGTATATTCTATATTTACAGTAATTGTTTATTCAGTGGCTTCTTGGCTTATTACCGATGTTTTGCCGATTGATGTTAGTATAGCATCTCCGCTTGCAGGTCAGGATTTGTTGCTTTGCGCTTTGTTTGGCGGAATAGTATCAGGTGTTGGAAGCGGTATGACTATCCGATACGGCGGTGCTATTGACGGCGTTGAAGTAATGGCGGTTATCTTTTCGAAAAAGCTTAATATAACCGTTGGGACCTTCGTAATGATATATAATATTCTGCTTTATATCGCTTGCGGAATTATTATTAAGAGTTGGATATTGCCGCTTTATTCAATCGTAACTTACGCCGCAGGTCTTAAAACGGTTGACTTTATTGTTGAAGGCTTTGACCGTGCTAAAGAGGTAATGATTATAACCGATAAACCAAAGGAAATAAGCAAGGCGCTTATGGATACCTTTGAGTGCGGAACAACTAAAATTTCGGCAAAGGGCGGATACTCAAATACCGATAAAACAATTATTTATTTCGTTGTAAACCGTTTCCAAATTTTCCGTATGCGAAATATAATTCACGAGATTGACCCTAAAGCCTTTGTAACAATAAGCGAAGTTGCAGATATCTTTAAAGCAAATGATTAAAAAATTTAAAGCCATAACAATCAATTAACGATTGTTATGGCTTTTTTATGTTTATGCTAAAAGATTATGCTAAGGATAAAACTTTCTTAATGGGGTAACTTGAAAGAGCGTGACGAACAAATGCAAAACGCTTCTCACCTAAGGCAACCTTGATGTTTTCTAGAAGTTCCTCGGCAGCGGGTACGGTGATACCCTTTGCAAGAGCTGCTTCTACAATTGCTAGGGTTTCGTTGCAGCAGAGTTCATATTTTTCGATGATTTCTTTAGAAATATCGACAGAATATGAATCGGGTGTTATGCATTCGTCAAATATCCAGGTTTTAAGCTCGAAGGCTTCAAGAGTTTTAGCGGCAATTTCCTTACCGTCGGTATTTTTAATGCTAACAGGAATGTTATACGGCTCGCGATTTACGGCATAAATATATGTTTTACCGTCTTTGCATAACCAACGAACAGTAACAGGGTCGCTAGTGCCTTTAAGTGTATTGAATTTGCAGCGAGGAAGTATGCAATACTCTGATGCAAATTTTCTCTGTAAATCAACGTGTGACTTATCGAGATACAAACCGCCTGCTGTAATGGAAAGCGAATCCTGTGTGGCTAGCTCGTTAGCATACCATTCTGCAAAGTAAGGCTCAGCAGGGAAGAGAGCAGTAATTCTAAGCTGAGAATCAAAGAAGAACTTTCTGCTCTCAGGCGGGTCATCGTCGTACTCAGAGTTTTGCATTACAACAGAATCTGCTTTATAGTCGGGTAGATTGTATATTGCTTCAAGGTTGGGGTCATTATCGTCGCAAGGAGCGAGAGCGTAGTTGCCCCAAGCCTCTGACCAACAGTTAAATATAAATGATGTAGGTGCTTTGTTTGACTTTAATACATCTCTTGTCTTTTCGTCAAGGAATGCGTGGTCTGTAAACATCTGAGACCTTTCAAGCGGTAAATCCACACCGTCAACTTCCCAGCCTGTAGCGTCTCTGTGATGATTCATTTCAACCGAGAACTCAATGCCGTCGTCATCTTTAAAGAGAGCCATATCAAGACCGCCGAGCTTGTATACATCATAGTTGCTGCCACGAGCACCGAACTGAGCATCCTCGTCGATATCGTTGAAGTAACGCCAAGCGCTTGTTTCGTTCCAAACTGTGATGGTTAATGTAAGGTCCTCACGAACAGCCTTAAATCCGTCTCTGATTTCGAGAATAAATTCACGGATTTTCTTACAACGCCAATCAATAAACGCCTCGCGTGCATAACGCATAAGGAATTTATATCTCTTTTCAAATCTGTCAGGGTCGGAAATATCGGTGCCTGTGCTGATACCTGTTTCCTTTTCAAAGAGAGAAATACTGTAATCGTCATAACCTGCATTAAGAGTAGCATACCAAAGCATAGTTGCGTGCCAGAAGTTGATAGCAAGACCTTTAAATGAGGGATGATGCTTGTAATTTTCGCATACTTCAAGTAAATACTCTTTTACCTGACTGCGAACAGTAGGATGCAAGGGATTGAATATTGGACCGGGACGACCTGAAGTGTCCTTTTCGCCATATGCAAATTCGGGTAATTTACCGGTTTTCTTTAATGCATCGGAGATAGTTACATAGTATTCAGAGCTGTACTGAGTAGTCCAATCGTTAGCAGAGGACTGCACAGTTCCGTTGCACATAATGTTGTTGTATGTTTCGGCACCTTTTTTTATGCTCTCAAGGTCGTTATTCATATTAGCCATAAGACCGGGGATACGAAGCAGGGTAAGAGAGCCTGTAAAGCTTAAATTTGCCTCGTCCATTTTGGTGAGAAGTCTGTCAAGCCAGTCGTTAAGATTGGAGGTGGTTGACCTGAAATACTGCTTCTTATCAGGTGCTATGTATATGTTTACTGTACCGAATTTCTGACTTTTTACAGGAATACAGGGGCCGTGATACCAGTTAATCGGGATAATGAGCTTGTTTTGTCCCGAAAAGCGAAGGAAATCTACAACATGGTCACTCCAAGAATAAAAATCCTGAGTACCCTCTGTTGAGCCTACATTTGTTATATCTTCGTACTGAATACCGAATTCGCGGAAGCCAACCTCACTCTTTATGCCAAAGTCTTCGAGGGAATCAAGCTCATAAACCGAAAACTCAGAAATTGCGGCAGGCTCGCCCTTGCCCCAGCTAGAGAAAACAATACTTGAATCTTCCCAACGCGGCCAGAAATAGCTCTTGATGGTTTTCATAGAATTTGAAGGCTCGTTGCGATTTCCGCAAACAACACCTGTATTTAGGTCGTAGGTAATACCGTCATTTACACAAATGGTGCGGCGGCGGTCATCAGGGTATACAACTTCAAGTAAATGAGGCTTAGTGATATCTTCAATTTTAAATCTGTAACCGAATCTTGACTGCGCATTCTCGCCCGCTTCTCTGTAGGAGCCGATTTTGCTGTTAACAATTCGGGTTTTGCCGATTTCAAAATATTTGTCATTATTTACTTCTTTTGTACAATCGATATGAAAAATAAGTTTCATATTCCGCATCCTTTCTGTATAAAAAATTCGTTATTTGTTGCTTTTTATACGAATATATTGTATAATAACAGACGAATTATGTAAATAGCACATATTTATTACTCATTTGCAAATATTTACTTTTTTGGAGAGAAAAATGAAAAAAGATTTTTATGTTGTTGCGGCGGGAAAAGGCTATACACAAGGTTGGGAAAATGAGCAGGTGCCACTTATAAATACAATCTATATCATAAACGGCGGTACCGGTACATACACAGAAAACGGCGTTACAAGGCCATTTAAAAAAGGTTACGCATATTTCTTGCCTGCAACTTGCAGTCATATCCGCTCACAAGACGAGGAAAATCCTCTTGACCATACTTTTGTAAATTTTATCTATCACCCTATGTTTCAGTTTAATAGAGTGTATGAGATACCGATTGATTTGTCGCAGGATTTATATACTCTTTTTTCAAGTATGGAGTTGATTGTAAACAGTCTTTCTTCCAAGCATCATACGGGATTTTATTGGATTGATAATATATCCGAAAATTCACCGTCCTTACGGCTGTTGGAATTTTGTATGAAAGAACTTCTTCACACCATTTCAAAAACATATAGTTGTAATAGTTATTCCAACAAAACCGTAAATACAGTTATCACTTATATACACGAGCACTACGCCGAAAAAATCACCCTTGAGGATTTGGCAGAGCAGGTTTATCTCAATAAGTGCTATTTGATAAAGCTTTTTAAAGAAACTATGCATTGTACGCCTTATCAGTATCTTCAGTCTATCAGGGTAAATCACGCTCTGGCTATGAAGGCGGGAGGTATGTCCTATTCGGAAATTGCAGAAAAAACAGGATTTACTACTTTGTCCTCACTTTATAGGGCGCTCAAGACAAATTATCGCGAAATTTAAGGAACTTTGCTGTCGCTTTTTGGGAAAAGAGATAAATTTTGTTATATTATATATAATAACTTGTATTTGGGGTTGCTTTTCCGAAAAGTTGGGTGTATAATCAATTACGAATAGGCAAGGTGCGTTTAGCACCTCTTAAGGTGTTTTATCCCTTTTAGGCGAGGAGTAATTTGTTAAATGGAAAGCGTACAGAAGAATAATAAAGAATATTATGTAATTGATTTTGCACATATATTAAAATTTGTTTGGAATAGAATATGGGTTGTTGTTGTGGCAAGTCTGCTCGTAGCGGCGCTTATGTTTTCTATGGCAACATTCTTTATAGCTCCTAAATATTCATCACAGGTTATGCTTTATGTTAATAATAGTTCCTTTTCTGTAAGTGACATAGGCTTTAGTATTTCTTCCTCTGAAATCAGTGCAGCACAAAGTTTGCTTAAAACATATACCGTAATTCTAAAGAACAGAACAACACTTGAGCGTGTAAAGGAATCTGCCAAGGTTTCTTACGATTGGGAAGAGCTTTATGATATGATAGAGGCGTCCTCGGTTGAAGAAACAGAGGTTATGGGAGTTACGGTTACTTGTAATAATCCTTATGAGGCTAAAAGAATAGCTAACGGAATTGCCATTGTTTTGCCCGAACGCATTTCGGAAATCGTTGAGGGAAGTTCGATGGAGGTTGTTGATTCGGCTGTAGTAAATACAGATAAGGTTTCTCCAAGCATTACAAAATATACCGCAATAGGATTTTTAATCGGGGCATTTTTGAGCCTTGTTGTGCTTGTAATTTTTGCATTGCTTGATAATACCATTCACAACGATGAATATGTAACAAGCACATATAATTATCCGATACTAGCTAAAATTCCCGACCTTCTTGATGTAGGTGCAAAGAAGTACGGATATTATAAATCAAAAAACGGCACCGCGAAGTAAGAAAGGTTGAGTGATTATGGGGATTTTTAGTAGCAAAAGAAAAAATACAAACGCCTTTTTTACACCTGCCGTTAACCCAAAGACATTGCATAGAAACCTTGAGTTTACCGCAAGAGAGCAATATAAACTTTTAAGAACCAACCTGTCTTTTACACTCCCTGAGGATGAAAAGTGCCACATTATCGGTATCACAAGCTCTATGAGGGGCGAGGGTAAGAGTACTACGGCAGTAAATCTTTCGTATGTTTTAGCAGAGGGCGGAAATAAGGTATTGCTCATTGATGGTGACCTTAGAATTCCAAGTGTTGGCAGAAAAATGAGGATACCGAATAATCCAGGCCTCACTGACTTACTTAAAAATATTAATGACCTTAATTATGATGATTATGATTTTCAGCATCATTCGAATTGGCATATAATTCCTTCGGGTGATTTGCCGCCTAATCCTTCTGAACTTTTAGCTTCTGCTAGGATGGAAAAATTATTGCTTATCTTAAAGGAAAAATACGATTTTATTATAATTGATTTACCGCCTGTAAACCTTGTTTCCGATGCGGCAGCAATTTCAAAGTTTCTCTCAGGTATAGTTGTTGTAATTCGTGAGAATTATGCAGAAAAACAAGAACTTGATACCTGTATGACACAGCTTCAGCTTTCAAATGTAAAAATCCTCGGTTGCGTTATCAATGACGCAAAGAGCGGTAAAGGTTATTACGGTAAAAACAAGTATAAAAGATACTATAAAAAATACTATTCAACATACGGTTACACACAAGGTAAGGCTTAGTAATTTATGTTTATAACAGATTTTCATTCACATATTTTACCCCTTGTGGATGACGGAAGCAAAAGCATTGAAGAGAGCCTTGAAATGTTAAGAATGTTGGCTTGTCAGTCAGTAAAAAGGGTGGTTGCCACTCCTCATTTCTATGCTAATGACGAAACGGTTGACGAATTTTTAGCAAGGCGAGAAGAGGCTTATCAAAAACTTATCTCTGCTATGGATTTTGAAGCTCCCGGGATTGTTCTTGGGGCAGAAGTAAAGTTTTATAATGGAATAAGTCGGCTTAAGGGATTAGATAAGCTTTTAATTCAAAATAGTAATCTGTTGCTTCTCGAAATGCCAATGTTAGCATGGTCTGAATATACAGTAAACGAGCTTATAAGCATTGCCTCAAGCGGAAATCGCACTATTGTTTTAGCGCATGTTGACCGATATTTACATTTGCAAAAAAAGGGACTTATCAGTAAGCTTTCGGCTAACGGAATTTTAATGCAAATGAACTCTGAGTTTTTGCTTAGCTTTTTTTCTAAGAGAAAGGCTCTTAGTTTAATTAAAAATAGTTTTGTTCAATTTATCGGGTCTGACTGTCATTCAACAACAAATCGACCCCCGAATATTGAAAAAGGCCTTGATGTTATTAGTAAACATCTTGGAAAAGCCTTTGTGGAAGAATTAGTTAATTTTGGAAACGAAATGTTTCTTTAAAATAAATTATTTTTGAAAGGTTGTTTTAAAAATGAAAAAAATTTTAGTACTTTGTTTAGCAGTTATTATGCTTTTCTCAGTAAGCATAACAACACTTGCCGCAGGCGCATTTGTGTCAAGCCCTTCAGGCAACGACGCACCCATACTTGAAGATTTCGAAAGTGAAAGTGAAGACTTTGATGCTATCATTAATCTCACTTCCTATGCGGGCAGAGATAAGCTTTCTCCCAAAGCTCGCCAAAAATTAGAAAAGGCTTATGAGCAGATTTCTTCAACTGACGATATTACTGACCTTATTGATGAATTAAAAGAATTGGAAATTGACCCTGAAGACTTAGGAGTAAGCGATTTATTCGATATTTCTTCTACACATTCTGGAGAACATGATGAGAATGGCAATTTCATAATTACACTTAAGGCTGAAGATTTAGAGAATTTTGCAGCACTCGTTTATTTTGACGGTCAGAATTGGAAGGTTATTGACGGTGCAAAGGTAACAGGCAACGGCACAAAGCTTACATTTAAGCTCAGTGAGTTTGGTCCTTATGCTATCGTTAAAAATAAGAGCGCAGTATCTCCTTCCACAAGCAATAATTTTGATTCTACAATTGTAATTGCTTTAATGGGTGTAGTAGTTCTTTCAGGATTAACTCTTATTGTTAGCAAAAGAAAGGCTTAATTGCTATGGAAACGCAAAAAAACAAAAAACGCTATTTTAAATATATAGCAATTGTTCTTGCCGCTTTATGTGTAGTTTCTGCGGTGCTTTGCGTTCTTAATGTTTGGGAAAATGGACAGGGTATATTTTCAAATACCGACGATGATGCTTTTGAGGAAGAAATCGTCTATAACGGTGAAAAATATATCCTCAAAGATAATGTTGATACATTTTTGGTGTTAGGTCTAGACAAGTTTGAAAACACCGAAAGTGGCTCATATAACAACGATAAGCAGGCGGACTTTTTAATGCTATTCGTTATAGATAATAAAAATTCCGCTTGTACCGCTATACATATTAACCGCGATACAATGGCAGAAATTAATGTTTTAGGTGTTGCAGGTAATAAGGTATCCACTACCGAAAAGCAGATAGCTTTGGCGCATACTTATGGTAACGGCAAGGAAGTAAGCTGCAGAAATACCGCTAAAGCAGTTTCAAAGCTTTTGTTAGATGTTAAAATTGACCATTATATGTCGGTTACGATGGAAGCGGTGCCGAAATTCAATGACCTTGTAGGCGGCGTAACCTTAGAGGTTCTTGAAGATTTTTCGGGTATAGACGATACTCTTGTTAAGGGTAAAAATGTTACCTTAATGGGTGAACACGCATTAAATTATGTGCGTACCCGTTACGGACTTGAAGACCCTACCAACAATACTCGAATGATGCGACAGAGACAGTACTTAAAAGCGCTTTATAATAAAACACGCGAGTGTATAAGTGAGGACGATAAGTTTATTTCAAAGGCCTCGCTTAATATGAAAGACCATATTGTTTCTGACTGTTCCGCAAACAAACTTGAAACACTTTTTGCAAAAGTACAGAAATGTGAACTCAAAGGCATTTACGATATAAAGGGTGAAACGGTAAAGGGCGAGAAGTTTATGGAATTCTATCCTGATACCGATTCAATTACCGATATTGTAATAGAAGCCTTTTATGATGAAAAAGACTAAGAGATATAACATATATAATAATACTTTAGAAAAGGGGCATATAAATGCAGAACGAAACGGTTAGTAACGACGCAATTAAAAGTTCTCTTATAAAAAAAGTCGCTAAAAAACCGATTTATAGCCTCTTTAAAAGAATTTTTGATATATTTTTTTCTGTTTTGGCACTGATTGTTTTGTTTGTTCCTCTGTGTATAATTTCGCTTATAATCGTAATTGATTGTCCCGGTGCATCACCCATTTATGTGCAACATAGGGTAGGAAAAAACGGTAAGATTTTTAAGTTTTACAAATTTCGCTCTATGATTCCTAATGCGGATAATCTTTTAGATGCATTGCTCCAAGAAAACGAAATGGACGGCCCTGCCTTTAAGATAAAGGATGACCCTAGAATAACTAGATTTGGTCGTTTTATTAGGCAGAGTAGCATTGACGAGCTACCTCAACTTTTTAATGTTTTAATAGGTGATATGAGCCTAGTGGGACCTCGTCCTCCAATTTTGCGTGAAGTTGAAATGTATAATGAAGAACAAATGCAACGTCTTGCCGTTATACCGGGAATAACAGGTTTTTGGCAGGTTCAGCCCAGGAGAAATAGCCTCAGTTTCGATGAGTGGCTTGCACTCGATGTAAAATACATAAATGAACGTAGTTTTAAAATAGACCTTATAATTTTATATAAAACCGTAGGTGCAGTATTAGGCATGGAGGGAGAATAAAATGCCACATATCCACAACGCTTTAAAGCAAATTGCTATGCTTGGCCATAAACGTATCCCTTCAAGAGAAGGTGGCGTGGAGATAGTTGTAGAAGAACTTTCTACCCGTATGGCAGCGCTTGGATATTCTGTTACCTGCTTTAATCGTAGAGGGCACCACGTAAGCGGTGCTCAGTTTGACACATCATTTAATGCGGACACTTATAAGGGTGTCCGCATTAAAAGCGTTTTTACTATTGACAGGGGAGGACTCGCAGCGATGAGTTCTTCCTTTTTTGCTGCAATCAAGGCAGCATTCGGCAGATTTGATGTAGTCCATTTCCATGCTGAAGGTCCCTGTGCTATGATTTGGATTCCAAAGCTTTTTGGAAAGCGCTGTATCGCCACAGTACACGGTCTTGACCACCAAAGTGCAAAATGGGGCAAATTTGCATCTTGGTATATTAAGTTAGGCGAGAAATGTGCAGTTCGTTTTGCTGATGAAATAATAGTGTTAAGCGAAAACACAAAGCAATATTTCCTCTGTAATTACGGCAGAGAAACTGTTTTTATCCCAAACGGCGTTTCAAAACCCAATATCCAAGATGCTAAAGAAATCACCGATAAATTCGGTCTAAAAAAAGAGGATTACATACTATTTTTAGGTAGAATTGTGCCCGGAAAAGGTATTACATATTTAATAGAGGCTTTTAAATCGGTTAAAACCGATAAGAAGCTCGTAATTGCCGGCGGTTCATCAGATACGGCTGAATTTGAAGAAGAGCTTAGAGAAAAGTTCGGCGATGATGAAAGAATAATTTTTACAGGCTTTGTTTCAGGAAACCTTTTAGAAGAGCTTTACAGCAATGCATATATCTATGTTTTACCTTCAGATTTAGAGGGAATGCCGTTAAGTCTTATGGAGGCTATGAGCTTTGGTAATTGCTGTATTACTTCCGATATACCCGAATGTACTCAGGTAATAGAGGATAATGGCATCACTTTTAGAAAAGGTGATGCTTCGCACCTTAAGGAAAAACTGCAGTATCTTTGTGATAATTGTAGTGTTGTTGAGCAATTCAAATTTAAAAGTTCTGAGTATATTTTAAGTAAATATAATTGGGATAATGTAGTTAGTAAAACTATTGAGCTTTACAAAAACAAATAAAAATTATAATTAAGGGCAGTTTTAAAACTGCCCGTTTTTAATTGAAAAATAAATGTATTATGATATAATATATAAAAAAGTGAAGGGAATTTAAAAAATATGAGTGATACAAAAAAGGAAATTATTCGCGCTGCTAAATTTTTGTTTTTTTCTATAAGTGCGGGGGTAATTCAAAGCCTTTCGTTTCTTGTTATGAATGAATTTTTAAAATGGAATTACTGGGTTTGCTACCTTGTAGCTTTAGCGCTTTCTGTAATTTGGAATTTTACACTAAACCGTAAATTTACATTTAAATCTGCAAATAATGTGCCTGTTGCGATGTTTAAGGTTTTCTTGTTTTACCTCGTATTTACACCTCTTTCCACTTGGGGTGGTCAGGCGCTTAACGATGTGGGAGTAAACGAATACATAGTGTTAGCTCTTTCGATGATACTCAATTTTGTGCTGGAATTTTTATATCAAAAATATGTTGTTTTCAGGGGCAGTATAGATTCTGCAAAGAAATCTTGAGGTGTAAAGAAAAAAACTTGACAGATAGATTTTGTTGTGGTATAATCCCAAAGGACAGTGAGGGGATAGTATGCCAAAAGACTTGTATGTTTCTTCTTTGCTTGATGTTTACGGTTATTCCTTAAACGAAAAACAGCGTTCGGTTTTAAGGTGTTATTATGATGAAGATTTATCCCTTTCAGAGATTGCAGAAAATGAGGGGATAACCCGTCAAGGTGTTGCAGATCTGATAAAAAGAAGCGAAGCTCAGCTTCGAATGTTAGAAGAAAACTGTCATTACTGTGAAAAGTTTATAAAACTTAAAGAACTTTCTACTTCCGCTCAAAACGGAGATACGGAAAGTGTTAAAAAGATTTTTGAGGTTATAGAAAGCCTTTAATTAAAAGTATTAAGGAGGTGCTTTACGGTGGCATTTGATAATTTGTCAGATAAACTTGCTAGTGTGTTTAAGAAACTTCGCTCTAAGGGTAAAATATCTGAAGCTGATGTTAAAGAAGCCATGCGTGAAGTCCGCCTTGCTTTGCTTGAGGCTGATGTTAACTATAAGGTTGCTAAGGATTTTACAACTGCGGTTTCCGAGAAGTGCATAGGCGCTAATGTTATGGAGAGCCTGACAGCTCCTCAGATGGTTGTAAAAATCGTTAAAGAAGAGCTTACCGCTTTAATGGGAAGCGAACAAGCAAGACTTAAAACCGCATCAAAAATCCCTACGGTTATAATGATGTGCGGTCTTCAGGGTTCAGGTAAAACTACCCACTCTGCAAAGCTTGCTAAATTCCTTAGAAAACAGGGTAGTAGACCTCTACTCGTTGCCTGTGATATTTATAGACCTGCGGCTATTGAGCAGTTGAAGGTGGTAGGTGAGGCAGTTAATGCACCTGTTTTCGAAATGGGTACCGAAAAGCCTGAAAAAATTGCTGTCGAGGCCATTAAACACGCGAGAGACTACGGTCACGATTATGTGATTTTAGATACTGCGGGTAGACTTCATGTTGATAGTGAGCTTATGGATGAGCTCAAGCGCATTACAGAGGTTGTTGAAGTTAATAATATCCTTCTTGTTGTTGACTCTATGGTGGGTCAGGATGCAGTTAATATTGCTAAGGCATTTAACGATATACTTGAGATTGACGGTATCATACTCACAAAGCTTGACGGTGATACACGAGGCGGTGCGGCATTATCTGTTCGTGCAGTAACAGGTAAACCTATTATGTTTACGGGTGTCGGCGAAAAGCTTGACGATTTGGATGAATTCCATCCCGACCGTATGGCATCAAGAATACTCGGTATGGGCGATGTACTCTCCCTAATTGAAAGGGTAGAGAATGAAATCGACGAAAAAAAGGCAGAGGAAGCAGCAAAACGGCTTCAGGAAAATAAGTTTGATATGAACGATTTGCTTGAACAGTTCCAGCAGATAAAGAAGATGGGTTCGCTAAAATCTGTTCTTTCGATGCTTCCGGGAATGGAAAAACAGCTTCGTGATGTTGATATTGACGATAGGCAAATGCTCAGGGTTGAGGCAATTATTAAGTCTATGACTAAAAAGGAAAAAGCCAAGCCCGATATTATAAACGCTTCAAGAAAACGCCGTATAGCAGCAGGCGCGGGCGTTGCGGTTGAGGATGTTAACCGCCTTTTAAAGCAGTTTGAGCAAATGCGCAAAATGTTTAAGGGAATGAATAAAAAGGGCAGTCACCGTAAATTCCCAAAGGGAATGGCAGGTATGCCTAATAATTTCGGCAATTTTGGTAATTTCGGTTTTTAAGATTTATCTTTTAAAACATATATGATTTTAATTTTGGAGGTGTTTTCAGATGGCAGTAAAAATCAGACTTCGCCGCTTAGGTGCTAAGCGTGCTCCTTTCTATCGTGTAGTTGTAGCTGACTCCAGATATCCCCGTGACGGTCGTTTCATCGAGGAAATCGGTTACTATGATCCCACAAAAAATCCCGCTGATGTAAAAATCGATGCTGATAAGGCAAAGCAGTGGATTGCTAATGGTGCTCAACCTACCGATACTGTAAAGGCTCTTCTTAAAAAGAACGGTGTTCTTTAATTGAACCGAAAATTTGTGAGGTAAAGTTATGAAAGAATTGCTTGTTGCTATTGCTTCGGGTCTTGTAGAAAACCCCGATGCAGTAACCGTAACGGTTGATGAACCTGATGAATCCGGTCTTACCGTTTACCATCTTCATGTAGCTGAAAATGATATGGGACGCGTTATCGGAAAACAGGGAAGAATAGCTAAGGCTATAAGAACTGTTATGCGCGGCGCAGCAAATCGCAGTAATGAAAAGATTGCTGTTGAAATTGACTGACGGACAAGGTTTATACCAAAGCCGGAGTTTATCTCCGGCTTATTATTTTATATCGCATAATTTGGGTGATATTTATGAAAAACAGATATATTGAAACAGGAAAAATTGTAGGTACACACGGCGTTAAAGGAATGGTTAGAATACAGCCTTGGGCGGACGAGCCTGAATTCCTTAAAAACTTTAAAACTCTTTATCTTGATAAAAACGGCGAAAAGGCTGTTAAAATTCGTGAAATTAAGGTTTTAAAATCTGTGCTCGCAGTAAAGCTTCAAGGAATTGAAACTATTGAAGAGGCAGAAAAGTACCGCAATACTGTAATTTATATAGATAGAAAAGATATTAAATTACCTGACGGTAGATATTTCGTTACAGATTTAATCGGCTGTGAGGTTTATGATGCTGCGAATAATTCTTTTTTGGGTAAGTTATCTGATGTATCAAAAACGGGAGCTAACGATGTGTGGCATATAAAAAACGGTCAGGCAGAGTATTTGTTTCCGGCAGTGGACGAAATGATTGATAATATAGATATCGAAGCCGAAAAGATTTATATAAAACCTATCAAGGGGATTTTTGAAGATGCGGATTGATATTATGACGCTTTTCCCCGAAATGTGCGAGGCTGTGCTTAATGAAAGCATAATAGGCAGAGCAAGAAAGACAGGGAAGGTAGAACTTAATTGCATAAATATCCGAGATTTTGCGGAGAATAAGCATAATAAGGTTGACGATATGCCGTATGGCGGCGGTATGGGAATGGTAATGGCAATACAGCCGATAGAAAGCTGCTATAAAAGTCTTTGCGAGGGCGAGGAAAAACCACATTTAATTTATCTCTCGCCAAAGGGTAAAACCTTGACCCAAGAGCGCGTTGTGGAACTTTCTAATTTTGAGCATATTGTATTATTATGTGGGCACTATGAGGGAATTGACCAAAGGGTAATTGATACTATAGTAGATGAAGAAATATCTATTGGTGACTATGTTTTAACGGGTGGAGAACTGCCTGCCCTTGTGCTTGCAGACTCGGTTTGCAGAATGCTTCCGGGTGTTTTGTCGGATGATTTGTGCTTTGAAGAAGAAAGTCATTTTGCAGGACTTCTCGAGTATCCTCAGTATACTCGCCCTGCTGTTTGGAACGGATTAGAGGTGCCCGAAGTTTTGCTTTCGGGCAACCATGCTGAAATAGAAAAATGGCGCAGAAAAAAGTCTTTCGAGATAACTAGAGAGCGCCGTCCTGATATGTTTAGTAAGCTTGAATTTTCAAAAAAGGATTTGAAAATTCTCAAAGAAATGGACGAAAAGGCAAAAGAGTAAAAACCGCTAGTTTTTTAGAGGTGTTTTTATGCACGAATTCAACAAAAAACGCTTTTTAACTTTGGGCTATATTGGATAAATTTTAGAACTTTTAATTAGTAATTGACCTTTTCCGTAAATATTGGTATAATTATATTGTTCCTTAAAAAGATTATCAAGAGGAGATTTTTGTATGTGTGTTAAAGATGTTGTAATTCAAAATCAGGTCGGTCTACATGCACGTCCTGCAACTTTTTTCATTCAGAAAGCAAACGAATATAAATCTTCTATCTGGGTTGAGAAGGACGAACGCAAGGTTAATGCTAAGAGCCTTTTAGGCGTTTTATCTTTGGGCATTATCGGCGGAACAACCATCAAGATTATTGTTGACGGCTCTGATGAAAAGGAAGCTCTTGACGGATTAGTAGCATTGGTTGAATCCGGCTTTGCTGATTAATTGAGAAAAAATGTCCGGTTTTTCCGGACATACATATCCGGGTGTGGCGCAGCTGGTAGCGCGCTTGACTGGGGGTCAAGAGGCCGCAGGTTCAAGTCCTGTCACTCGGACCATCTTGACGGTTGAGATAGGATTTATGTCTTATTTCAACCGTCTTTTTTATATTTATGCTCCGAGTTTTGCCGTTATTGCCTTTGCTTCTGTTAGATTTGAAGCAGTTGGCAATACATAGTTCGACGGAATTTCAAATTTGCCTATTACATTGTAGTAGATTTCAACTCTTTGTGTTGTAACGCCGTTTTCTTCTTTTCTGTGATGGATAACTATTTTATCAATGAACTCACGAACAACATCAGCGGTAAGTTTTTCTAAACGAGATGTCTTCTCAATAATATCAAGAAACATTTTTGTGGTGTCAATTTGCTTGGCATCACTTTTTATTTGTTCAGAAAGGACATTTATTCTCTTTTTGTTTTCTTCCTGCTCTGCCTCATATCCCTTCGACATCTTTGAGAATCTATCTTCAGAAATGTTACCCTTGATTTTATCCTCATAAATTGCACTGAAAAGCTTGTCTATTTCATCATTCCTTTTTAAGAGCTTATCAATCTCATTTTCAGCAGATTTTTGTTTGTTTTGAAATTCTATACCATTATTTTTTTCGAGTGTTTTAATAAACTCTTCTTTATTTCCGTTGGCAAAATCAATCATTCGGTTGATATCCGTTCGTAACACTTCTTCAAGGAAATCCACACGAATATAATGAGTAGTTGGGCAGCTTCTACCTCGGCTGTTGTAGTTAGAACAACTGAAATACTGTATGCTTTTATTACCTTGATTAAAATGAAAGTGTAAATTTGCCCCACAATCAGAACAAACAAGTAATCCTGAAAACATATGATGTTCAGCATATTTTCGTTTCTTGTTATGAATCTTTCCTCGGCGTTGCCGAACCCTTTCAAAGGTTTCACGGTCAATAATCGGCTCGTTTACATTTTCAAATATCGCCCAATTCTCTTTATCGTTTTGTCGGCGCTTCTTATTCTTATATGACTTTGAATAAGTTTTGAAGTTAATAATATCGCCGCAGTATTCTTGTTGCGCAAGAATTTTGGAAACGGTCGAGCTTCGCCAATTATATTTATTTTCCGCAATCAGACCGCTTACTTTGTATCCGTTTTCTTTTGCATAAGCGTTTGGGGTAAGAATTTGCTCGTTCTGCAACATACCGCCGATTTGTTCAGTGCCATTACCGGATAAATATAATGAGAATATTCGTCTTACAACTTCTGCAGCAGGTTGGTCTATAAGCCAATGTTTTGAATTATACGGATCTTTCTTATATCCGTAGGGCGGTTTTGAAATAGGTTCGCCTGAATTACCTTTAATACGATGTGATGCTCTAACCTTTCGACTTGTATCTCTAATAAACCATTCGTTGAAAAGATTTTTAACAGGTGTTAATTCGTTTTCTCCTTGATTACTGTCAACACCGTCATTTACGGCTACAAAATGAATATTGTTATCAGGAAAGAAATGCTCGGTATAATAACCACATTGCAAATAGTTTCTACCAAGTCTTGACATATCCTTTACGAATACGGCAGCTATTTGTCCATCCAAAATATCCTGTTCCATTTGTCTAAATCCCGGACGGTCAAAGGTTCCACCTGATATACCGTCGTCAACATAGATTTTTATATTATCGTATCCGTATTCCTTTGAAACCTTTTGCAAAATCCTTTTTTGATTAGAAATACTATTGCTTTCACCATCTATTTCATCATCACGAGATAATCTGCAATATAAAGCTGCCACTTTATTATCTGTTAATATTTTTGACTGTTTCATAAATCCTCCTTTCAAGCCAGTCAAACAGAGTCTACTTTATTATAACGACTGGCTTGTGTTTAATAAAATATGCGAATTAGTTTTGTGAAATAGATAGTTTATTTACTGACCGCAAATATTCTTTTGCTTTATTTAAAATGATTTTTGAAAGTAATTCTTTAGTACTAACTGCATTTTTGCTTTTGAAATTTGATTCCACTATAAACTGAATATTACCGACCTTTTGTTTTCTGATATATTTCATACACTCATCCACCTTATCTCGCATCACGGTTTTGAATGCGGTTGTGTTCTTTTTTAGCAAGATCAAGCATATATTTGCGGGTTTCTTCAGGTGTCATAGGATACGGCAAATATTTTCTTAAATCTTCCATAGGCATTTTAAAATTTTCAACCTGATTGGGTTTAAGCTCCGACATTATTTCGGTAACGATTTCATAGTCAAGTTTGCCTTCCTCAAAAATAGCTTTCATACGGCGAGCCTGTGCATGTGACGGAAAAGATTCGGTTTCAAGAATTCTGTCAACAATATCTCGTTGACATTCTTCGTCAAGATAAGAAATCTCTACAGCAGGTAATAACTTCATTTGTCCCTTGTCTACATATTCTTGAAGTTCGGGTGTTAGATAAGTTAGGCGGATATATCTTTGAACCGTTTTGTAACTGTCTCCGGATTTTTCGCCGATTTTAGCGTTAGTGCGATTGTCATCGGACTTCGGGACATTCTGTCCCAAAGTTTTACCCTGATGTGAAAGTGCGTCCGATTTCATTCTATAAGATTTTGCTTTTTCCATTAGCGTTAAGCTTTCTCGTTGACAGTTGGAATCTACCATTAAAACCGTCGCTTCATCTCTATCTATAAAATAAACAACCGCCGGAACTTCTTTAATGTTTAGAAGCTCGGCGGCGTGTACTCGTCTATGACCTGAGATTATTTCATATTCATCTGTTGTGTTTTCAAGCGGTCTTACAATAATTCGGTTTAGTAATCCGTTTTCGGCGATGCTTTCAATTAGTTCTTTCATGCTGTCGTCATCAAGCACCTTATACGGATGGTTTTGGAACGGACGAAGCTTTTCAAGTTTAATATTTAAAAGCTTCGGTTTTTGTACTTTTGTATCTACCTTTTCGGCAGACATTTCTTTTACATTTTTCATAATTTAATTTCTCCTTTATTCTTAATTTCTTTAATAATTTCTTGTCTGCCGTTTCTGTTAAAAATGATATATATTAAATAAGATATTGAAACGGCAGTTTGATTTTTGTAAGTCATAAGATCACTGTCTTTCAAATGCTTTTTATTTTGATTGTTTATTTCCATAGTCAGGATCTGCGAAAATAATTTTGTGTGTTATATTGCAATCGCACTTGTTTATTACGTGAGAAAAATTATAATATTCCTGTTCGTATTCTTTCGGAAGATTTCGATTAAGCCAAATAGATCCTGCTTCTAACATCACTCGCAAAAGCAATCGGTTCAACCGCCAAAAGGATTTCGGCGGAAATTCACGAACAGGCATTTTCTCCACAAGCCAATACAACAAAGTTCTTTCGGGAATGTTACACTGTTTCGCAATGCTTATAAATCTATCTTTTTCTTCCGATGTCATTCTTACAGAAACATAGTGTTTTCCGTTTCTCATTGCAGACCTCCTTTCGTTTTTTGAATTTCAATTCTCATTTTCTCGGTTATTTCGGTTTCAAGAATTTTCATTAGTTTAAGCAAATTTTTGCAAGTTCCTGCAACATCTTTTGCATTAAATATTCCTACCGAATTAAGCATTTTCTTATAATTGTTAATTTCGTCGCCTAACATCTTGAACTTTGTGTAATAATCGTCATAATTGATATCCGGTGACTTTACGACTTGACAGTTTTCAATTAGCAGTCGAATATACTCCGAGCGGTTCAAATTGAGTTTTTTAGCATTTCCGTCAATTTGTTTTAACTCCTTGTCCGAAAGCCAAAATTTAATTCTTTCTGTTTTCTTTTCTATAATAATTTCTCCTTTCTTTTGGGGTTTTAGGGTGCTCCCTAACAAGTGTATTTGGGTCGTGTGCACCCAAATGCGATGCTTGCTAAACCAATGCCATCATTTTTCCTTAAACAAAATCTTTCATAGGCATCATTCCTTTCGTTAAAAAATTGGCATAAAAATAACCGACTTTTCAGCCGGTCATAGTTACACCTATGTATTTTTTTGTGGTGAGGGAACACTTTGTTCTCTTACCACTTTCCCCAATACGCAATTTTTGCGACTTGGAGAGTCATTATAATTTTTAAATAGAATTTTTCGGATAGTTTAGTCAGCGGACAAAATGTCCACTCACTAGAAACTGATGTGTTAAAGCCATCAAAGTTTTGCTCTAATACAAGGTGTCAATCTGACACCTTGTAGAAGTATTAAATATCAACGGTTCATTTTGATCCCTTGCTTTTTCTATTGATAAGTTAAAATTTTTACATCTTACCAATAGAAAAAACAGTAAAAATATTCTTAGTATATTCCTCTCTACTATATAACGACATTTAGAGGGGTAAAATATTCCTGAAATTTAAAAATTTTTTAAAAAATCAAAAATATTTTTTCTAACTGTGCTGAAAAACAAAAAAGCGGTAGCAATCATTTTTTGATTACTACCGCTAAAATTTTCTGTATTTACTTTAAATTTTTGAGATATCAATGCCTGTTTTTCTCTCAAAATCTTTCTTTAGTTTATTAATTCTTTTGGATATTCCGCTGTTATTTGCCATACTTAATTGTTTGGCAATTTCATCCTGCGTATATCCGTCATCACTCATTTTTATGATAATCTTGTCTTTTTCGTCAAGCGTTTTCCAATATTCTTCCACCATAACATTGGCAATGGCTTTGGCTTCCGTTCCGGGATTTTGACTGTGTATCTTTTCGCCAAGTTCGGGATCAAGCACGATTGGATGTTTCGTGTTAGTATGATTCCATTTCCTTTCGTGATCTTCCGCACGGTAATTCGGGAAAATTTTAGGATTAAAATCTTCCGAGTCGGACATTTCGTGAACAATTTCCGCTATTTGCTGAAAACTCATTGTATCCATCATTTTATCAACCGAGCCATGCAAAAGTTGTTGCGCCTTTTCGTTGAAGTTTGGGGCGTTCGGATCAAACTTGCTGAAAACAATATCCATAATATCATCATGATTTATTGCAATCTCGTAAACAGCATCTGCAATAAGATCTTCCGTATTATCCCGAAGTTCAAGCAACGGATTACCTTGATGACTGACAATTTCTTCACCCTTATCACCTTGAATTTTTATTTCATTTTCAAAATATTTTGATGCGGCGCCCATCCCTTTTTCACGAGCAAGTTTTTCAAACTCTTTATTCATAATGCCTTTTATATGATTCATTGCAGCAGTTTTTTCTGCCGTCCGCTTTTCCGGCTCAGATAGTTTTGCTGCCGACCAATCATGCTTATTAAAAAATGCTTTCAGCTCATCCGAAGTCGGTACTCTCTCAAGGTCAAGTAATGTTCTGTCAATAGTCATAAAATCACGCCTTTCGTTGGTTTGTGATTTTATTCTAACATATTCAATGTACATTTTGTGGTACAGTATGCAGATTTAAAATCACACATTTGCAGGAAAAGAAAAAGAAAACTACACTAAAAAGAAGGAATAAAAAAATTCGCAGAAGAAATCCTTCTGCGTAGAAAAGCAAAAAAGTCCCAAGTCATAGAGCAATTTCTACGGCTTGGGACCATTATTTTGACGGCTAAAAACTTGAAGCCGGCTTTAATAAATCCATATTTTTTTGTTTTTGTTCAAAAGATGAGTGAACATATTTATCAAGAGTAATTTTGACGGAAGAATGCCCCAGTATTTCGGATAAGGATTTAACATCAAATCCTGCTTCCACACAACGAGTTGCAAAAGTATGACGCAGAGTATGAAACGTGGCTCCTGAAATGTTGCAGTCAGCTAAATATTTACTGAATTTTTGTTGTAATAAGCGCGGCTCTACCGGGGTTCCGTTTCTTGTCCTTAATACAAAGCCGGTGCTTGTTTTTGTTGCAATAACAGGATTTAGAAATTGTGGTATAGGTATTTTTCTTAATGATGAATTCGTCTTCGGTACGTCGATAGCTACTTTACTTCCGTCTTTCGTAGTTACTCTATACATTGTTTTACTGACAGTTATTACTCCATCACGGATATCATTCCAATTGAGTGCACAGAGTTCTCCGATTCGCATCCCCGTGTATAAAGCCAAAAGTGTTCCGAATTTATAAATATCAATATCATTCATCAAATAGTTTTCAAGTCGCTTTTGTTCGGATATTGACAAAACTTTCATTTCTTGACGGTTTTCTTTTATCATTTTGAAATGCGGCTTGGCAATTCCGTATTCAATTTCAGCATAATTCAGAATTTCTCCCAAAACGACAAGTATCTCATTTACGGTACTAGCTGACAAATCCTTTAGTTTTTTGTCAGAAAAATCATTAATTGTTTGTACACTGATTTGTTTTGCGAGAAATAATCCGAAATACGGCTCGATATGATTATTTACTATGCTTTCGTATTTTTGAAGTGTTAAAACTTTTACGGTATTTTCAATAGATTTAAGCCACATTTTTGATAACTCAGAAACGGAAATATTACACTTTTTCGTGTTTGAATTTTTGATTTGAAACAGATAATACTGTTGCTTGTCCTTAACTTCCGAATAACTTTTTGCATAAACAGAACCGTACTTCTTTTTCCCGTTCGGCATTATTTCTTTTACATACCGAGCTTCCCATCTTCCGTCTTTTCTTTTGTAGATATTTGTTCCTCGTTTTGGCATAAAAATCAACTCCTTTCTACTATTGTAATTGACAAGAAAAATGACGGCAAAAAATAAAAACATCAAACAAAGGGAGTTTTTTGGGACAG
>JAQXZE010000033.1 GCA_029227055.1 Oscillospiraceae bacterium
AATTGGAGGGATATTGCTGATATTATGATAAAGGAAAAATTCAATTATAATATATCGGGTATTATTCGGTTATCATTTATGTCGCAAAACTTTCTTTCGGTTTTTTTAGTTGAAAGAACAATGGCAGTACAGAGCAAATCACTCTGTACTGCCACAAACAAAGGCTATTTAACATCTTTTAAGAAAACAACAAACCCGAACGTTTCACCAATCGGTAAAAGGTTCGGGTTTGAATGCTTTGGTGCGGATAACAGGACTTGAACCTGCATGAAGTTGCCCTCACTAGAACCTGAATCTAGCGCGTCTGCCAATTCCGCCATATCCGCATAAAATATTAAATTGTAATTAAAAAGTAAAAATTAAGATAGAGAGAATAGTGGCAGCCGCACTCCGCGTGACTCTTGCGGTGCCCGAAAATTTCTTCGTCATGGGGCGACGATAAATTTTCGACCGCTACGCCTTTCTTGTTCTCGCTTTTTCTGCCACAGGCAGCGTTCGAACAGAAACTGCCAATTCCGCCATATCCGCAAATATTTACTTCTTATCTCGCACAAGGTGTTGCGCGAGATAACTATAGATTTGAAATTTTATTTATTAAGGAAAATATCACGGTTTGTACCGTAGAAAATATCGTCTTTCCCTGAAATTAGTTTACAAAATTCTTCAAATTTATCCCAAGTGTTCTCAATATCAAATTCATAACTGTGTCCCCAAATATAAAAAACTTTTGGAGATTCAGGGGTGAGTGTTATAAATTCTTCTGCAAGACAGAACATTTTATCCCAGTCAAGATGATATACAGTGGGATTGTATCTATAAAGATTGTCCTGTATATCAAAACTGTAGGTTGAAGTAATTGTTCGTGAAAACTTAACGCCTGTATTTTTTGCAATTATGTTTGCAACGCGGTCGTCATTATTGGTGCCACCGCAGGGATATGCCATTGTTGTAACATCATAGCCTACAAGTCTGCTCAAATTTTTTCGGTCCTCTTCGACCTGTCTTACAACTTCCGTATCATCAAGAGTTGTAAGATTAGGGTGGGTGAGGGTGTGAACAGCGACCTCGTGACCTTTATAAATTTCTTTAACTTCAGAAGGAACGTTTTTATTGTGATTTACGCGGAAATTCGGTGTAACTAATTCGTTCTTTGTGCCTAAAAGTTCCGAATTAATATTAAAGGTTGATTTCAGTGAATATTTATTTAGTAATTCAATAAGTCTTTTATCCTGTGTAACGCCGTCGTCGTAACTAAAGGTTACGGCTTTCATCTTACCTTCAAACACCGAAAACTCTCCTTTTAAAGCCGAAATACTCCTATCAACGAAAGTAATTTTAACACAAAATAACAGCTATCGTCAAGTAAATATTGTAAAAATAAGAGATTAGTTTTATATAGTGAGAATTTCTGCCGATAGGGATGGTAAAATTAAGCTTTTATTTAATATCTTGCCGTTAAAATTTGGTGTAGCAGTTTGATATTTTTGAGGAAGTTTAAGCGATAATTCACTTTCTGTATTATTTATCACAGTAAGAGCAGAAGAGGCATCAGATTCTCTTGCAAAGGCTAAAACGCCGTTTTCTGACTTTACAGGAGCAAATGTTCCGTTTTTAAATACGGGCGTATTTGCCCTGATTTTGCCTAGCTTACGGTAGTGATTTGTAAGGCCTGATTTAGTTTTACTCCAATCAAAAAAGCCTCTGCAGAAAGGGTCGCCGTACCCCTCAAGAGCTATTTCGTCACCGTAATAAAGAGAGGGAACACCAGGTAAGGTATACTGAATAACCGATGCTAATTTAACAAGTTTTACGCCGTGCTTAAATTCACTTTCAGTAAGCTTTTGTTTTGACTGCCACTCTCGGTCTTGCGGAATCTTTCCTTTATGGCATAGGTTTGTTATAATACGCGGTGTGTCGTGGGTGCCGATATGATTCATAAGGAGTGCTATGGCTTCGGGGGGATAATTTTCTGTAATATCAAGCACTGTGTTTATAAGCCGCTCGGCGTTCTTATCTTTTATAAAATCAATTATTGCATCGGCAAACGGATAATTCATAACAGAATCCAACTGTTCGCCTCTTAAAAATTTGCGTCTTACATCATAACTGATTTTGTTTGAAGCATCTTCCCAAACTTCACCTAAAATATAAGCATCTTTATTTTCGGCTTTAACAGATTTTCTAATGTTATCTAAAAAGTTGTCGGGGAGCTCGTCTGCAACATCAAGGCGCCAGCCCTTAATACCTTTTTTAATCCAATACCTGAGAACACCGTTTTCTCCTGTTATAAACTCGGTAAAATCGGGATTATCCTCATTGATTTCAGGCAAAGTTTTAACGCCCCACCAGGATTCATAATCATCAGGATAGCTTTTAAATTTATACCAATTTATATAGGGGGAGGCTGTAGAGTTTGCCGCTCCGCAGCTATCGTATCTACCTTTAGAATTAAAGTAAATACTGTCGTCACCCGTGTGCGAGAAAACACCGTCTAAGATTATTGAAATGCCTAGCTTTTCTGCATTTTTACACAGTGACATTAAATCATTTTCATCGCCTAAAAGGGAATCTATTTTAAAATAATCTGCTGTATTGTAGCGATGGTTTGAATGAGCTTCAAAAATAGGGTTCAAGTAAATGCAGGTAACCCCTAAGCCTTTTATATAATTTAGCTTTTCCTCAATTCCTTTAAGGTCGCCGCAGTAGTAATCGTTGCCGAGATGGCATAAATCTTCACCTTGTCTGTATTCGGGTACAGAAAAGGTGTCTTTTTGCATAAAACGGTCTGTTGGTACATTTTTCTTATCTTGCTTTGATGCAAAAAATCTATCAGGAAAAATCTGATAAATTATTCCGCCTTTTAGCCAATCGGGTGTGCAAAAATCTTTTTTATAAACAGTTTGCTGCCACCATCTGCCGTCCTCTGATAGTGTGCCGAGTGAAGAACCCGTTTTAGTTACATAAAATTCTCCAAATTCACTTTTATACTTAAATGCATACCAATATAGACCTTCATCAAGCTCTAATTCGCATTCGTAGAATTTGTAATTATCTAGAATTTCAGCTTCAGTTAATAGGATTTCCACAGGCTCGGATTCGCCGTCACAAATCATTAGTAAAAAAGCAGAATCCACTTTTGCGTCCAAATGTAAAAGCAAGCGTAGCCGAAGGGTTTTTCCTTCGGCTATAGCTCCTATTTGTGAACGATAAAGTGGATTTCTTGAATCAAAAGGATAATATTCCATAATTATTTTATAGGATCAATATGCCAGATATTCTTTGCATAATCGTCAATTGAACGGTCTGCCGCGAATATACCTGATTTTGCAATATTCATAAGTGACATTTTGTTCCAATTTTCAGAATTTTTATAAATTTCAGAAGCTTTCTTCTGAGTTAGACTATAATCAGCATAATCGGCAAGAGCCATATATCTGTCATAGTTTTTGAGGGTATTATAGATATTGTCAAACTGTTTTCCTGAAATGCCTTTTCTAATAAATTCGAGGGCATGACGAAGCTCAGCGTTGTTATTATAATACTCAATGGGCGAATATCCTGTCTTCTGAAGATTTAATACTTCGGGTGTTTGCATACCGAAAATTAAAATATTATCGTCGCCTACAGCCTTGTGTATTTCGACATTAGCACCGTCCTCAGTACCCAAAGTAATAGCGCCGTTCATCATAAGCTTCATATTACCTGTACCGCTAGCCTCGGTAGAAGCAAGAGAAATTTGTTCGCTGATGTCAGCGGCGGGAATCATAAGCTCTGCCATAGTAACTCGGTAGTCTTCAAGGAAGAGAACCTTTAATTTATCGCTTACACTTCGGTCGTTATTAACAAGAACAGACAACTGCCAAATCATTTGTAAAATTTCTTTAGCAAAGAGATAACCGGGAGCTGCTTTTGCACCGAAAATATAGGTTTTTGGTACAAAATCTGCGTTGGGATTATCTTTAATAAACTGATAGTCTGCAATAATGTGAAGAGCGTTCAAATGCTGACGCTTATATTCATGCAGACGCTTAACCTGCATATCAAAAATGGAATTCGGGTCAAGTAAAACACCGCAGTTTGATTTAACATAGTCTGCAAAGCGGACCTTGTTGTTATGCTTAATTTCACCGAGCTTTGCCAAAATAGAAGAATCGTCATAGAAGGCTGTGAGCTTTTCAAGCTCTGATGCATCCTTAATAAATCCGTCGCCGATAATTTCGGTAAGATAATTTGTAAGCTCAGGGTTTGCCTGACAAAGCCATCTTCTGTGTGCAATACCGTTTGTAACATTAGTGAACTTTTCGGGCGTCATTTTGTAATAATCCTTGAAAAGTTCGTCGGTTAATATCTTGCTGTGAAGCTTTGAAACGCCGTTAACGGTGTGACAAGCAGCAACGCAAAGATTTGCCATTTTGATAACACCGTCTTGAACTATGGCGGTTCTAGCAACTAAGTCACTGTCGTTAGTTTGCGCTAAAACAGATGCGCGGTAGCGTCTGTCAATTTCTTTTACAATCTGATAGATGCGGGGAAGACGCTCTCTAAAGAGTTCTTCCTGCCAACACTCAAGCGCTTCTGACATAATTGTATGGTTTGTGTATGCAACAGTGCCTGTTACAATCTCCCAAGCTTTTTCCCAGGAATAACCGCACTCGTCAAGTAAAAATCGCATAAGTTCGGGGATAGAGAGGGTGGGATGGGTGTCATTAATGTGAATCGCAACCTTTTCGGGAAGATTGTCGAGAGTGTTATATTTTCTAAGGTGTCTGTTTAAAATATCCTGAATTGACGCAGAAACAAGGAAATACTGCTGACGAAGACGAAGTGATTTACCTTCAATATGATTATCCTCAGGATATAAAATTTTAGAGATAGCCTCTGTCATTGCTCGCTGTTCAAGGGCTCTTACATAGTCACCTTGATTAAATGCAGACATATCAAAATCTTGACATTCAGCACTCCAAAGGCGCAAAACATTAACTGTCTTACCGTCCTTACCTGATACCATAAGGTCATATGGCATAGCACGGACAGTTTTGTAATCGGTGTGCTCAATATGATGGTATGAGCCGTCCCACCATTCGTTAATTCTACCGTCAAAATTAACATCAACTGCAGATGCAGGGCGTGGCTCTAGCCAGACACCGCCACCAGGTAACCAAAAGTCAGGCATTTCGGTCTGCCATCCTTCAACGATTTTTTGACGGAAAATACCAAGCTCATAGCGGATACAGTAACCCATTGCAGAGTAACTTCCGCTTGAAAGGGCGTCTAAAAAACAGGCAGCAAGTCGGCCTAAACCGCCGTTTCCAAGACCTGCATCAGGCTCAAAATCGTACAAATTATCGAGTTTTACCTTAAATTTAGCAAGAGCCTTTTCCATAGGTTTTTCGAGTTCAAGATTATAAAGGTTGTTCTTTAATGAACGACCCATTAAAAACTCCATACTAAGATAGTAAACGGTTTTTGCTTCCTGTTCGTCTACTGATTTTTTGAACGCTGCACGGCGTTCACCCATAATTTCTAAAAGAGTGAGCGCAACTGCTTTATAGAAAATTTCATCCGATGCATGTTCGGGCGTAACACCAAAATTGTGTGATAGCTTTCTTTCAATAATTGCCGAAAGCTGTGCTGCGGTATATTTTGCCATAAAAACATCTCCATAAAAATTTATTATTATTTTTTCACTTTATATGATACATTATTCAATAATATTTTGCAAGTATTACTTATAGCCAAATCGGATTGAAAATTTGTTTGTTTTGACTAAAAAAATCACATTTAATTTCTTTGTAAGAAAAAATTTTAAGCAAAAAATACAAATATTTTAAAAAAGCGGGATATAAGTGGGAAACTTACATCTCGCTTTTTATCAGAAATTTTTTTATTCTACTTCTTCGTTATCTGAAGGACATTCAAGATAATCGCCTTCAATACGGTTTTTATTCATTAGCTTGTCTATAACGGCGAGTGCGCCGATAGCAGTAGCAATTACTCCCATAAAAATAATAAAACCTTTTAAAAATTTTTTCATAAAATTTACCGCCTTTCAAAATTATATTATAAATTTTTTACATAAAAGGTGCAAAGAGATGAAGAATAGCCTGTTTTAAACGCTTAGCCGTTCCGCTTTTTTTCCATTTTTCAAGAAGGATTTCTTCGGAATCTTCAAGCAACTTGTTAAAATGATTTTTTATATCGGTAGCAGTGTCAGGATTTGAAAACCAAACGCCACATTCAAAGTGAAGCATAAAGCTACGATAATCCATATTAACGGTACCTATTGTACCAACCCTGTCATCAGAGACAAAAAGCTTAGAATGAATAAATCCGGGAGTGTATTCGTAAATCTTTACACCTGCCTCTAAAAGTTCCAAATAATTGTATTGGGTAACGGGGTGAACATACCATTTATCAGGAATATGAGGTGTAATTATTTTAACATCAACACCCGATTTTGCCGCTATTCTAAGGGTGGTAATCATACTGCTGTCGATTATAAGATAGGGTGTTGTTATATAAACATATTTTTGAGCAGAATTGAGTATCTGCATATAGATTCCCTCTGCAGGATTTTCGTTGTTTAAAGGGTCATCGGAATATGGAAGAGCAAAATGGTCGTTAATTACATCACCGACAACCATATGCGACTGCATATCAATAGGTCTTGAGGTTGCGAACTCCCAACTTGCACAAAACATAGCGAGAAAGCTTTCTACGGCGTCACCTTTAATTATTGCCGCAGAGTCCATCCAATAACCAAAACGCTCGTATTCGTTAATATATTCATCGGCAAGATTTACGCCGCCTGTAACGGCAACCTTACCATCGATAACAACAATTTTTTTATGGTTTCTGTTGTTTACGAAAAGGCTAGGCGAGGGGGTGATTTTGTTAAACACGGCAACCGATATATTTTTTTTCTGAAGGCGCGTAATAAAGTCCTTCCTTTGACGCTTTATCGAGCCGAAATCATCAAATAAAACCTTTACTTCAACGCCGTTTTGGGCTTTTTCTTCAAGAATTTTACTTATTTTATCCCACATAACGCCCTCGGCAATTATGAAGAATTCAAGATAAATATATTTTTCTGCTTTCGAAAGCTCTTCTAAGAAGCGAGGTAGGAACACTTCACCAGGGGATAAATATTCAACATCAGTATTGGTATAAAGCGGATATCCCGATTCGTGATGCAAATACGAAGCTTGTCTTGCGTGGAGAAAATCGTGATATTTAAGCTTATCGTGAATAGGATAATCGTTTTTTAGAAGAGGAAGATAGTGAGATTCGCAAGTAGCCATTCTCTTTCTGATATAGGGAAAAACAGAATCTGTACCCCAAAGGAAGAACACCGATATACCGAATATCGGAAATAAAAGAATAAAAATTATCCAAGTGATTTTATAACTGGGATTGCCGCGCCTGTTAACAATAAAAATAACTAAAATTGCGGCAGCAACATAGGAAAGGTTATAGATGATGTTATATGTCAGGGAAATGTTGTAAACAAAAGCAAATAGAATTCCTATTTGTGCAAGTATTAGCATAGCACAAATAATAATCCGAGTTTGGATTCTTATACCTCTTTTTTGCTTTAAGGGAAGTCCCATATAATCACCGCCTATTCCCATATATTTTAGCATAAAAAATGGAAAAAATCAATTTTTTTACATATAAATTAAAGAAATTTTAATATTTTATTATTAATTATAAAGGAAATAGTTGTTATTTATTAGTTGGTTGTGGTATAATGTATAAGAAAAATTGTATTTTCAGCTATTGCAATTCTTGGAGGTATGAAATGTCAGTAAAGCTAACCCCGATTTCAAATGGAGTAGAGGGTCTGTTTATTAGTAACGACCGTTTTAATACAACCCTTGTATCCTTCAATTTTTATCTGCCGCTCGATAAGCAGTCTGTTGCTGTTAACGGATTACTCCCTTTTGTACTTACTACCTGTAGTGATAAGTATAAGGATTTTTCTAAACTTAATTATAAACTCAGTAAACTGTATGGCGCGCATCTTGATGCAAGCACCGAAAAAAATGGTGACTATCAGTTGCTGAAAATTTCCGCCTCTGTGATTGCTGATCGCTTCGCGATTGACGGTGAGTCACTAACCGCCGAAGCCTGTGATCTGCTTTTGAGTCTTATATTTGAGCCAAAGGTAGAAAACGGCGCTTTTTGTGAAGAAGATGTTGAGCGTGAAAAGAGAAAAGCCATTGAGCATATTCGCGGTGAAATTAGTGAAAAGCGAACCTTTGCCAGAAACCGTATGATTGAAGAAATGTTTAAGGATGATGCATACGGCGTATCTAAATGCGGTAGCGAGGAAGATGTTCGGGCGATAAACGGCGAAAGCCTTTATAAAGCTTGGGAAAATATGTTAAAGACCGCATTTATAAGAGTACAGGTTGTCTCTTCTGGTATGCCTGCAGGTCTTTTTGATAAGGTAAGAGAAAAATTTGATGCAGCAGCAAGAGAGAATGTAACTGTTTGCGGAAAATCAAAGCATGTAATACCGAGGGACACTGTAAATACAGTTGTTGATAAGATGGATGTTGCCCAAGGAAAGCTTGTTATGGGCTTTTCTAGTGAGATAGAGGGCGATTCTGAAAATACCGTACCGCTTATGGTGCTTAGTGATATTTTTGGCGGCGGACCTTATTCAAGACTTTTTACCAATGTCCGTGAAAAAATGAGCCTTTGCTATTATTGCAGTGCATCATCGGTAAGGTCTAAAGGACTTTTGATGGTTGATTCGGGTGTTGAAGCCGAGAATTTTGAAAAGGCTCAAAGCGAGATTTTAAATCAGCTTGATATTATCAAAAAGGGTGAGTTTTCGGATTTTGAATTTGATTCATCAATTAAGAGTCTTAAAGATTCTCTGAAAACCTATAACGACAGTCAGTCTGCCATTGATTTATGGTACGCTCTCAGAGTAATTGATAAGGAATTAACTTCACCTGAAGAGTTTGCCGAAAAATTATCAAGTGTTACGAGAGAAAAAGTTATAGATACAGCTAAAGGCGTTAAACTCCATACAGTTTATAAACTTATGCCTATAGACGCCGTAAAGGAGTAAAAGATGGAGAGAACAAAATTTGAGAGTTCAATTGGAGAAAGCTATGTAAAAGCAGAGCTTCCCTCAGGACTTAAAATTTATATAATGGAAAAACCAAAATACAGCTCGGCTTATGCTGTTTTCGGAACAAAGTACGGCTCTATCGATACCGCATTTTCAAAAAACGGCGGTGAGCAGATTTCTGTTCCTGCAGGTATTGCCCATTTTCTAGAGCATAAGCTTTTTGAAAGTGAAGACGGCGACGCCTTTACACGATATGCAAAAACAGGTGGATATGCTAACGCTTTTACGTCTTTTGACAGAACCTGTTATCTTTTCTCCTGCTCGGATAAATTTTACGAAAACCTAGAAATACTGCTTGATTTTGTTCAAAATCCTTATTTTTCTGAGGAAACAGTAAAAAAAGAGCAGGGAATTATCGGTCAGGAAATCAGAATGTATGACGACAGTGCCGCTTGGCGTGTAATGTTCAATATGCTTTCTTGTATGTATGAAAACCACCCCGTAAAAATTGATATTGCGGGTACTGTTGAGTCAATAGCAGAAATCAATGCAGATTTGCTATATGAGTGCTATAATACATTTTATAACCCATCTAATATGTTTATCTGTGTAGTCGGTAATATTGATACCGAAAAGGTTTTAAAGCAAATTGAGGCGTCTATTAAAGAAAAGCCTGCTGTTACAATTGAAAGAGGCGAGTTTTTTGAACCGCAGACGGTTGATAAGCATTATATTGAGCAAAAACTTGAGGTTGCTATCCCGATGTTTTGTTATGGATATAAACAAAAGATTGCAACTCCAAATAGAAGACTTAAGAGTAAAGTTTGTGCGGCATTGCTGCTTGAGCTTATCTGCGGAGAGACCTCTCCGCTTTATGCCCGTCTTGTAAGAGAGGGACTTATAAATGATGAGTTTGATACCGAATACTTTACAGGTCACGGCTATGCAGCTGTTATCTTCTCAGGCGAGTCGCAGAATCCCAAGAGGGTAGCACAGGAAATAGAAGCAGAAATTGAGCGTATTCGTGTTGAAGGTATAGACAAAAAGCTCTTATCTGCTGTAAGAAGTGCTATGTACGGCGAGGCTATCAGAAGATTTGACAGTGTTGAAGGTGTGGCTATGCAGCTTATCGAGTGTGCTATGACTGATAGTGATTTGTTTGAGGAGCTTAAGCTTTTAAAGTCTGTTACGGCAGAAGATGTTTATAAGCGCCTCGATTTGTTTGACAGTGAAAATTCCGTATTATCGGTAATTAACCCCAAAAACTGATAGGGAGGTTTAAAAATGGCAGCTTATAATGTTACGCTTTTTGGTTTAGAGTTTACCTTAAAACCTGTTGCATTTACAATCCCTATCGGTTCAGGTTGGGAAATTTATTGGTATGGAATAATAATTGCGTTGGGTTTTTTATCAGCAGTTATATATGCGTATTTTAACGCTAAAAGATTCAATATTAATACCGAAAAAATGCTTGATGCAGCCCTTATTACAACCCCGCTTGCAATACTTTGCGCCAGAACTTACTATTTAATTTTTGACGGTGAAAAACTTGACGGTATTGGTGATTTCTTCGGATTTAGCGATGGAAGAGGTTTTTCGGGTCTTGCTATATACGGCGGAGTGATCGGAGCATTTTTGTTCGGTGGATTAATATGCAGAATAATGAAGATTAATATTCTTGATATGTTTGATATAGCTTCATTAGGTTTCCTTATCGGTCAGGGAATAGGCCGTTGGGGAAACTTTATAAATCAGGAAGCATACGGAACCTTTACAGGTAGCAGTTGGTGGGGTATGCAGAGTGAGCGCACAATAATGGAACTCGGTGAAGGTCTTGTTCACCCTTGCTTTTTGTATGAATCAATCTGGTGCCTTGTAGGTGTTGCTGTACTTCATAAAATCAGCAAGAACAGACGCTTTAGCGGAGAGATAATACTTTCTTACGGCGCTTGGTACGGATTTGGAAGAGCAATTATTGAGCTTCTCAGAACCGATAGTCTCATGCTCGGCAGTATAAGGGTTTCTTGTCTGCTATCTATATTGTTGTGCATTACCTCTCTGACTTTAATTTATGTTATTCGTAAAAGAATCGCAGAGAAAAGTCACGATGACGAATATGTGACGGTATTTGTCGGTGAAGAGGATATCGAGGCAGAAAAAACAACCGATACTGAAAATGAATCTACAGATAATTTGGAGTAAGATATGTATAAAATAATTGACGGAAAAGAAATTTCATCTGCAACAAAGCAAAAGGCAAAGGAAGAAGTCTTAGCACTTAACGAAAAAGGTATTTCTGTTTGCCTTGCAGTAATAATTGTTGGCGAAGACCCTGCATCAAAGATTTATGTTGCAAACAAAAAGAAGGCGTGCGAGGCATTAGGAATAAAATCTATAGAGTACGCCCTTGATGCTGATACAACCGAAGAAGAACTGCTTAGTCTTATAGAAACCTTAAATTCCGAAAAGTCGGTAAACGGTATACTTTGTCAGTTGCCACTGCCTTCGCATTTGGATGAAAAAATTATAATCAACGCTATTTCTCCTGAAAAGGATGTTGACGCATTCCATACAAAAAATGTCGGTAAAATTATGATAGGGGATTATGATTTTGTTCCTTGCACACCGGCAGGTATTATGGAAATGCTCGAGTATGAAGGAATTTCTGTTGAGGGTAAAAACTGCGTAGTTATAGGCCGTTCTAATATTGTAGGAAAACCGATGGGTATGCTTTTGCTACATAAAAACGGAACAGTTACAATTTGCCATTCTAAAACTAAAAATTTAGTCGAGATATGCAAAACGGCGGATATACTTGTTGCGGCGGTTGGTAAGGCTAATTTTGTAACCGAGGATATGGTAAAGGAAGGCGCAGTTGTTATAGATGTAGGCATGAATCGTGATAACGGTAAGCTTTGCGGAGATGTTGATTTTGAAAATGTTTCTAAGAAGGCGTCTGCAATTACTCCCGTTCCGGGTGGTGTAGGTCCTATGACTATCGCTATGCTTATGAAAAACACAGTGACTGCTGCAAAAAAGCAAAACGAGGTATGATAATGAAAAAATTTTTAAAAATTATTTCTGTTATATTATTACTGACTGCGATTATAGCACTTCCTTTAAGTGCTGCAAGTGGTAATACCGAAGAAAACTCAAAGTTTTCTATAACGGTGCCCGACGGATATCTTATATACAGTGATGCAGATGACTTGCCCGAGCTTGCTGAATTTTTAGGACTTACAGAAGCAAAACTCGAAAATTATCTTATTGATAATAAAATCAACTTCTTTGCTATTGAAGAAACTCGTAGGGCAGAAATTAAGGTTTCGATGTACAAGGATGAGTTTTCTGAAAAAACATTAGATTTTTCGCTACTCAATGACAAAGATATTTTAAATCTTGCTGAATCTGTTTTTGAAAACAGCGATATAAAAAACTCTAATGTAACAAGCCTTGTAAAAAGTAAAGGAACAACTTTTTTAAAAAATAACGGTGTTATTAAGGATGGCAGCGGTTCATATCTTGTTACTCAGTATGTAACCGTTTCGGACTCATATAACATTTCTCTTTCAATTATTTATTCGATTATGATGCCTGTATCTTTTGAAGAAGAAATTTTCAATTCCTTTTCTTTGGGTAATAAATCGGCTTCTTTACCATATTCAACACTTTTGTTTATAGGTATTTTAGTGGCGATAATTTTCTTTGCTGCTGTCATTGTTATTGCAGTTATAGGTGTAATAAAGAACCTAAAGGGCAAGGATAATGATGATGCTTCAAAGGAAGATATCGAAGCTATTGATATTCGTGATGATGAAGACATTGATATAAACTGATTTAGGAGAAAAGATATGGAAAAAATTGATAATACTGCATTATTTAAAATCGGATACGGCTTATATGTTGTAACCTCAAAACAAGGTGATAAGGACAACGGATTAATTGTTAATGCTGTTATGCAGGTGACTAGTACACCAAACCGTGTAGCTGTTGCAATCAACAAACTTAATTATTCGCACGATATTATCAAAAATACAGGTGTTATGAATGTAAACTGTATTGATACAACAGCGCCTTTTTCTCTCTTTGAACGCTTTGGATTTAAGAGTGGAAGAGATACTGATAAGTTTAACGATTTGGATTTTTCGCGTAGTGATAACGGTCTTGCACAGTTGAACGGTAATGTTAATGCCGTTTTATCACTAAAAGTTGAAACTTATACTGATTTGGGTACGCATGGTATGTTTATATGCTCAGTTAGTGAGGCTAAGGTTTTATCTGAAAATCCTACTATGACATACGACTACTATCAAAACAATGTAAAGCCTAAAAAACAGTCTGAAAAGAAAAAGGGCTTTGTATGTAAGATTTGCGGATATGTTTACGAGGGAGATACATTGCCTACAGATTTTATCTGTCCGCTTTGTAAGCATCCTGCATCGGATTTTGAGCCGATTGAGTAATTTAAAAAGTTATAATTGTCCGAAAGGAGAGTGTATAGAATGAAAGATTATACAGTATCTTTAAAAAAGATAATCGACGAATTTGCACTCGAAGAACTCTATCATATTGAGAACACCGAAGAAATTATGGTTTGCTCTACCGAAATTAATCGTCCAGGTCTTCAAATGGCGGGATATTATGAGTTTTTTGACCCTGCACGAATTCAGATTTTCGGTAAGAGTGAGCATTGCTTTTTAGAGAGATTTACCCCTGAAAAAGCAAAAGAGCGTGTATCTGAATTTTTCTCGCGCCGTCCTGTTGCGGTTGTAATTGCAAGGCATTTGCCCTTTGAAGAGACATATATAAATATCGCAAAGGAATACGGTGTACCGCTTTTCACTACAAGTGAGTCAACATCTTCCTTTTCATCAAGCCTTATTTCCTTCTTGAATCTTCACCTAGCACCTCGTGTTACAAGACATGGTGTTTTAGTTGAGGTTTACGGCGAGGGTATACTTTTGCTAGGCGAAAGCGGAGTAGGTAAGAGTGAAACTGCTATTGAGCTTGTTAAACGCGGTCACCGTCTTATAGCAGACGATGCGGTTGAAATCAGAAGAGTTTCAAGTAAATCTCTTGTTGGTACAGCCCCCGATAATATAAGGCATTTTATCGAGCTTCGCGGAATAGGTATTATTAACGCAAGCCGAATTTTCGGTGTGGGCGCTGTAAAGCTTACAGAGAAAATTAATCTCGTAATCAATATGGAGCCGTGGGATGCTAACAAAGCGTATGACCGTATGGGTCTTGAAAGTCAAACCACCGAAATATTAGGTCTTGATATACCTTCACTTACTATACCTGTAAAACCGGGTAGAAATCTTGCGGTAATTATAGAAGTAGCTGCTATGAATAGCCGTCAGAAAAAACTTGGCTATAATGCTGCCGAAGATCTATTAAAGCGTCTTGGTATGAGTGATGACTTTTCTGCTGCTTCAACAGAAAAGGTAACAGAACCGTTTTAATTTTCAAATAGAAAGGATTTTTAGATTATGTATAGACTTGGAATTGATTTAGGCGGTACCAACATTGTTGCAGGTGTTGTAGACGAAAATTATAATATTTTAGCAAAGAGTTCTGTTAAAACGAATTCTCCGCGTTCTGCCGGGGAAATTGCAGATGATATGGCAAAGGTTACCTTTGATGCAATAGAAAAAGCAGGACTTAAAATTGATGATATAGACGGATTCGGTATGGGTACTCCCGGTTCTGTTGAACCCGAAAATGGAATAATCATCTATTCTAACAATATTGGATTTTTTAACGTTGATATCGCCACAATGATGCGTGAACGCACAGGCAAAGATTTTTATATTGAAAACGATGCAAATGCAGCAGCTTACGGTGAATTTATCGCAGGTGCTGGAAAGGGCACTAAAAACTTTGTTGCGATAACTCTCGGAACAGGTGTCGGCGGCGGAGTAATTATAGACGGTAAGATTTATTCCGGTTCAAATCACGCAGGTGCCGAGCTTGGACATTCGGTTATTATGATTGACGGTGTTCCTTGTACATGCGGCAGAAACGGTTGTTGGGAAGCATACGCCTCGGCCACTGCTTTAATAAGACAAACAAAACAAGCGATGATTAGATATCCCGATTCTCTTATGTGGCAGCTTTGCGGTAACGATATTGAGAAAGTAAGCGGTATTACTGCATTTAATGCTATGAGACAAGGCGATACGGCGGGTAAAATGGTTGTTGATAAATATATTGATTATATTTCTATCGGTATTGCAAATGTAGTAAATACTTTCCAACCTGAAATCGTTTGTATCGGCGGTGGAATTTCAAAAGAGGGCAAAACCCTTACTGACTCGATAACTAATTTTGTTAAGGGTGAAGATTATGCCCGTGACCTTGAAAAACGCGTGCAGATTAAAACTGCCGCACTCGGCAACTATGCAGGTATTATAGGTGCGGCATTTATTTCAGATTTATATAAATAAATTATTGGAGATTTTATGAATACAACTCGCTTTTTATCCACTCTTGATGATTTGGGTGTAAATTACATTGAAAACGAACCGATGTTCAAGCATACCACCTTTAAAACGGGTGGTATTGCCGATATATTTATAAAAGTAAAATCGGTCGGTGAATTGAAAACTGTAATAAAGCATGCAAATGATGAGAAAATCCCATTTTTCATAATAGGCAAGGGCTCAAATCTGCTTGTATCTGATTCGGGCATAATAGGCGCTGTTATATCCCTTGCTGATATGGATAATATTGAAGTTTGTGGAGATAGGATTATTGCAGATGCGGGTGTGCCTTTGAGTGCACTTTGCATTAAGGCTAGGGATAACGGACTTACAGGTCTTGAATTTGCGTATGGTATACCGGGTGTCGTTGGCGGTGCTGTATTTATGAATGCGGGTGCCTACGGCGGTGAAATGTCACAGGTAATTGATACTGTAAGGGCGATTAACTGTTGCGGCGTTGAAAATCAGTTTTCTCTTGATTTGTGCGATTTTGGATATAGAACAAGCGTGTTTAAAAACGATGTACTTATTGTAACTCAGGTTGAATTCAAACTTCAAAAGGGAAATATAAGCGAAATTACCGATAAAATGAATGAACTTCTTGAAAAAAGAAAAACAAAGCAACCGCTATCTTTTCCAAGTGCAGGCAGTACCTTTAAACGACCTGAAGGCAATTTTGCAGGTGCACTTATTGAGAAAAATAATCTTAAGGGTAAAAAAATCGGCGGCGCAATGGTAAGCGAGCTACACGCGGGATTTATAATAAATTATGATTCGGCGTCTACCGCTGATATTTTAAAGCTAATGCGCTATGTTCAGGAAACTGTTTATAAAAATGACGGAGTTTTATTAGAACCCGAAGTTTTATATGTCGGTGAGCCGCCGCTAGATGATATTTTACCTTATAAAAACGCTTCTGAAATTTTGTAATTATCGGCACTGTTTATCCTTAAACAGTGCCTAAACTCTATTTTTATAGGAGAAAAAGGATGTCTTTTTGCAGTGATGTTAAAAATGAACTTGCCCTTTTAAAAACCTCTAGATGCTGTATGCCGTCACTCGCTTACGGCTTTTTGCTTTTTAGTAAATCCTTTACATATAAAAAGATTTCTATGCAAACGGTTAATCCTGTTATGGCAGAGTTTTTCGCAAAGACTATGCACAAGGTTTTTGGCGCAGATGTAACTCTTACCGAGGGCGGAGAACTAAAAAAAACATATAATGCTACTGTTTTGTCAGAGGCGGACAGGCTTAAAATACTTGCAATACTCAGTAATGATGACGGCGAAAACTTCATAAACCCCGATTATTTATTAAAGGATTGCTGTTTTTCGGCATTTATACGGGGCGCTTTTTTGGCGTGCGGCTCTATAAGTAATCCTGAGGTTGAATACCGCCTTGATTTTTCGATAAAAACCGAAGAGTTAGCCGTTGCCTTTTCGGGACTTTTAGAAGAGTGCTCAATTAAAAACAATCTTTCAAAACGCGGCAACGGGTATGTTGTTTATATAAAGAAAAACGAAATAATTGGTGACCTTTTAACACTTATGGGAGCATCAAACCGAAGTCTTGAGCTTCTTGATACCGCTATTTTAAAAAGCCTAAAAAATAAAATTAATAGGGCTAGTAATTGCGATAGCGCAAATATATCAAAAACTGTTGAGGCATCAATAAACCAAAGAAAAGCAATCGAGTATTTCGAAAATCTCGGAATTTTGGAAAGCTTGCCCACAGAACTTGTAAGTGCAGCAAAGCTTCGATTACAAAATCCCAATGCATCATTAAAAGAGTTGTGTGCTTTAAGCCGTGAACCGATTACTGTTTCAGGTTTAAATCATAGGCTTAGACGAATAATAGATTTATATAACGAAAAAAAAAAATAAGGAGGTACGGCAATGGCTTTTACACATCTTCATCTTCATACCGAATATAGCTTGTTGGACGGTTGTTGCCGTATCAATAAGCTAATGAAAGCGGTAGCCGACCGCGGACAAACTGCCGTAGCAATTACAGACCACGGCGTTATGTACGGTGCTATCGACTTTTATAAAGCAGCCAAAAAGCATAATATAAAGCCAATTATCGGTTGCGAAGTGTATGTATCACCAAGAAAAATGACTGACAAGCAAAAGGTTTTCGACAGCGATTACAGTCATTTGGTTTTGCTCTGCGAAAATAATGAGGGATATGAAAACCTCATTAAGCTCGTTTCACTAGGCTTTACTAAAGGATTTTATTCTAAGCCGAGAGTTGACAAGGAAGTGCTTAAAAAATACAGTAAGGGGCTTATAGCTCTTTCTGCTTGTCTTGCAGGTGAAATACCGAAGGCGCTTGTACGCAGAAATTATGAAGAGGCAAAATCGAGCGCTTTATGGTTTAGGGAAACTTTCGGTGAAAACAACTTCTTTTTAGAGCTTCAGGACCACGGGATTGAAGAGCAAAAAATGATTAATCCTCTTATAAAGAAGTTATCCCGTGAGCTTTCAATACCTTTAGTTGCTACTAACGATGTTCATTATATAGAAAACGACGACAGTATGATGCATAGGGTACTTTTGTGCGTTCAAACAGGCAATACTGTCGGCGGAGAAAATTCTTTTGAGTTTAAGACAAATGAATTTTATTTAAAAATGGAAAATGAAATGAGAGAGCTTTTTGCCGATGTGCCCGAAGCTCTTGATAATACTATGCTTATCGCTGAGCGTTGTAATGTTGAGTTCGAGTTCGGCAAAATTAAACTGCCCTTTTTTGATACAAAAGGTGAGGATCATCTAAAGTATTTTACCGCTCTTTGTATGGACGGTATGAAAAAAATATACGGCGATAATCCCGAAAAATCAGTAATAGATAGGCTTAATTACGAAATATCTGTAATAGATAAAATGGGATATATCGATTACTTCTTGATTGTTTGGGATTTTGTGAATTTTGCAAAGAAAAACGGAATTCCTGTGGGTCCCGGTAGAGGTTCGGGCGCAGGAAGTCTTGCGGCATACTGTATTGGAATTACAGGTGTTGACCCACTTAAATATAATCTCCTTTTTGAACGCTTTTTAAATCCTGAAAGGATTTCTATGCCTGACTTCGATATAGACTTTTGCTATGTTAATCGTCAGAAAGTGATTGATTATGTAACCGAGAAGTACGGAAGTGACCATGTAGCCCAAATTGTAACCTTCGGTACAATGGCGGCAAGGGCGGCTGTAAGAGATGTAGGTAGAGCCCTTGATATACCTTATAATGTATGTGATAAGGTTGCAAAAATGATACCTCAGGCTATCGGTATGACCCTTGAAAGAGCTCTTGCGTCTTCGATAGAATTAAGGAACCTTTATAATACAGATAAACAAATAACCGAGCTTATTGATATGGCTATAAAGGTTGAGGGTATGCCAAGACACGCTTCAACTCACGCGGCAGGCGTGGTAATTTCGGATAAACCGCTTAGCGATTATGTACCCCTAGCTGTTAATGATGAGGCTGTTGTAACACAGTACACCATGACCGACCTTGATGAGTTGGGTCTTTTAAAAATGGACTTTTTGGGACTTAGAAACTTAACAGTAATTTCTGATACCGAAAAGTCAATAAAACGAGAGAATCCAAATTTTTCTGTTGATAATATCCCGTTTGACGATAAAGATACCTTCGAGCTCATGGCAGATGGGCTTACCGACGGCGTATTTCAGTTTGAATCAGACGGTATGAAGAGTGTTCTAAGGCAGTTTGTTCCCGAAACTCTTGAAGATTTGATTGCGATTTTATCCCTTTATCGACCGGGACCTATGGATTCTATACCTAAATATATCCATAACCGACATAATCCCGAGGATGTTACCTACGATACGCCTTTATTAAAGCCTATTCTAGAGGTTACCTACGGGTGTATTGTTTATCAGGAGCAGGTAATGCAAGTGTTCAGAGAGCTTGCAGGATACTCGCTTGGAAGGGCTGATATTGTCCGTCGTGCTATGGCAAAGAAAAAGCACGATGTAATGGAAAGAGAACGAAATGCCTTTGTTTTTGGTGAAAAGGATAAGGACGGCAATGTTCTGTGTGAGGGTGCAGTAAATAGGGGTGTGCCCGAAGAAGTAGCGCAAAAAATATTTAATGATATGTCGGCGTTCAGTTCCTATGCCTTTAATAAGTCACACGCCGCCGCATATTCGGTAGTGGCTTATCAGACTGCATATCTAAAAGCTCATTATCCCGATAAGTATTTTGCTGCACTTTTAACCAGTATACTTGATTCGCCTGCAAAGGTGGCGCAGTATACGGCAGAATGTAAGCGTATGGGGATTAAAATTTTGCCGCCATCTGTTAATGAGAGCCTTGATAATTTCACCGCTGTTAAAGACGGTATAAGATTTGGCTTAAAAGCTATAAAAAATCTCGGCAAAGGCCTTATAGACAAGCTTATTGCCGAGCGTAACGCTTCGGGTGCTTATACTTCAATTTATGATTTTTGTAAGCGTAATTACGGCAGAGATTTAAACCGCCGCGCGCTTGAAGGACTTATAAAGAGCGGTGCTTTAGACGGTCTTGCGGCTAATCGCAGACAGATGCTATATAATATTGATAATATACTGTCGGTTGTAGAGAGCGAAAAACGCTTTTCGGGTGACGGTCAGCTTGATATTTTCGGCGATACCGAAGAAAAAACCGATTATAAGCTCACCGAGATGGATGAAATGTCCGAAGCGGAGCTTCTTGCTATGGAAAAGGAGTCTACGGGACTCTATCTTTCGGGACATCCAATGTCAAAATACCGAGGTTTCATAAAAAAAGCAGGCTTTGCTACTGTTGACGCCATATTAAAGAAAAAATATTCCGATAATTCCAGAGTCAGTGTGGCGGGTGTAATAAGTAGCATAAAGGTGCGTCAGCTTAAAAACAATACGGTTATGGCAAACCTAACTTTTGAAGATGTTACGGGTGCGGTCAGCGTTACCGCCTTTTCAAGCACATATCTTAATTATCGCTCACTGTTTGCACTGAATAAACCTCTTGTTATAAGGGGCAGAATATACGAGCGCGAAGAAAAAGAGGTTGAGCTTGTATGTGAAAAGGTCGAGAGTATACCTGAGGGGGCAGAGAAATATACAGATACCCCTAAGGTAAAAACGGGACTTTACTTGCGGGTTAAAAATATGGAGACCGAAGAATTTAAAAATGCGGCTGAAGTATTAAAGGAATTTAAAGGCGATGTTCCTGTTATCGTTGTCTGCACGGATACAGGTAAAAAATTCGAAATATCAAAAGAACTACGGGTTAAAAACGATGCTGCCTTAATTTCTAGGCTTGAATACCTTTTAGGTCGCGATAATGTAAAGGGCGTATTTTAAATAATGCTTGACTTTTTTGTATGTTAGTAGTATAATAATTGCATAGTAAGTAAGAAAGGTGAGTGGGGAAACCCACTCACTTTTATTATGGAGGAATGTGAATATGGCATCTGTGTCCGAAAAAGTTTTTGCACTCGTTAAAAAAACTGTCGAAGAGCAGGGTGTTGACCTTTGGGATGTTCGCTATTTAAAAGAGGGCTCATCCTATTATTTAAGGGTTTTCATTGATAAGGCTGACGGCATAAATATTGACGACTGCACTAATGTTTCCCACGCGATAGACCCTTTGCTTGACGAGGCTGACCCGATAAAAGACCCGTATTATTTAGAGGTTTGCTCACCGGGTATCGAGCGCGAGCTTGTAAGACCTGAACATTTTGAAAAAATGCTCGGTCAAAAAATCAAGGTTCGTCTTTTTAAGGCGGTCGATTCTGTAAAAGAATTTATCGGTATATTAACCGCATATAACGGTGATATAACAATGGATGTAAACGGCACAGAGCAATGCTTTGCAAAATCGGATGTTGCAAAGGTTCACTTGTGTGATTTTGAGTAAATTATTTTGATTAATCGGAGGTATTTATAAAAAATGGCAAAGATAAAATTAACTGCAAAAGAAAAGAAGGATAACAAAGAATTTTTTGAAGCTTTAAGACAAATGGAGCAAGAACGCGGTATTCCTGTAGAGTTCCTCGTTGAAAAGGTATCAGAAGCTATTATAGTAGCAGCTCGTAAGGATTTTGGAAATCAGGATATCGTTACCTGCACTATTGACCTTGAAAAAGAAATTTTTATGGTAACTGCTCGTAAAGAGGTTGTTGATGTAGTAGAAAATCCCTTTACACAGATTTCTAAAGAAGATGCAGTAGCTATTGATTCTAAAGCTGAGGTTCAAGGCTTTGTTGATGTTAAGATTGACCCCAAGAATTTTGGTCGTTTTGTAGCGCAAAACTCTAAAAACAATTTCCGTCAAGGAATAAGAGAGGCTCAAAAAGGTCATATTTTAGCTGAGTTCCAACGTCACAATAAAGAATTACTTACCGCAGTTGTTGAGCGTATTGATCCGAGAACCGAAAATGCAATACTTACAATCGGCGGAAATGAAGCAACCTTACCGAAATCTGAACAGGTGCCTGATGAGGTTCTTCGTGAGGGTGACCACATTAAAGTATATGTTGTTGATGTAAAGGAAACCGACAGAGGACCGAGAGTTATGCTTTCCCGTACACATCCGGGACTTGTAAAGCGTCTTTTTGAAACCGAAGTACCTGAAATATTTGACGGTACTATTGAAATTAAATCTGTTGCCCGTCAAGCAGGTTCCAGAACAAAGATTGCAGTTTACTCTCCGAATGAAGAAATCGACCCTGTAGGAGCTTGTATCGGTCCTAAGGGTATTCGTGTTAATAAGATAGTAGATGTTTTAGGCGGAGAAAAAATTGACATTGTTAAATACAGTGAAGACCCCGTTGCATTTGTTTCTGAAGCACTTTCTCCTGCAAGGGTTGTATCGGTTGAAATAATGAGCACTGAGCCTAAGGTTTGCAAAGCGAGTGTTCCTGAATCACAACTTTCTCTTGCTATCGGCAATAAGGGACAAAATGTTAGACTTGCCGCTAAGCTTACAGGTTGGAAGATAGATATACATCCCGAAAGTGGATTTTTCGGTGAATAATTAAACCTTTTTAAATGGAAGGAAGAGTATAATTGGCTAACAAAAAAATTCCTATGCGTATGTGTGTCGGTTGTAGGGAAATGAAACCTAAGACCGAGCTTGTACGGGTTGTCAGGACTACAGACGGTGAAATTAAGCTTGATTTTACAGGAAAGCTGAATGGCAGAGGCGCGTATATTTGTAAGGATAATCAGTGCCTAAAAAAAGCTGAGAAGTCGAGCGCACTTCAAAGAGCGTTTGAAGTAAATGTCTCTAAGGAAATCTATCAGACTTTAAGTGAGGAGATTTCGGGTGACGAATAATAAAATATTAACCCTTTTAGGTTTTGCTGCAAAGGCAGGTAAGTTATCTTACGGTATGGATTCGGCAAAAGAGGCTGTTTTAAAATCCAAATCAAAGCTTGTTGTTGCGGCAGAAGATATTTCACCGAAAAGCAAAAAGGAAATAGCCTTTTACTCTGATAAAATTGGTGTCAAGGTACTTGTTGTTGACACTCTTAATATCGAAAATATTTCACATGCGATAGGAAAAAGATGCGGAATAGTTTCGGTTAACGATGAATCGTTTGCAAATGGAATTATGAATGCATCTATAATGGGAGGAAATGCTAATGAATAATAAATATAAATTAAGTGATTTGGCAAAAGATTTTAATATGACTGCTAAGGAAATTTCAGCACTCTTGCTATCGGCTACAGGTGTTGAAAAGAAGTCAGGTGCTTCTCTTGTTGAAGACGAAATTGCAGTTGTTTTTAATGAACTTACAAAGGCTAATACTGTTAAAAATTTTGAAGAATACTTTTCTACAGGTGCAGAGGCAAGAGCTGCCGCTGCCAAAAAGCGTCAGGACGATAAGAATAAAATGTTAGCTGACCAGATGGCTATTTTAGAGCAGTTAAAAGCTGCTGCAGCTGCCGAAGAAAAGAAAACCAAGAAAGAAGAAACCCCCAAGAAAGAGGCAGAAGAAAAGCCTAAAAAGGCCGAAAAGGCGCCTGATCCAAAAGAGGAAAAGGTAGAGGCTCCAAAAGCTGAAAAGAAACCTGCTGTTAAAAAGACAGAAAAGGCAGAAAAGGTTGAGAAAACAGAAAAGGCTCCAAAGCCTGAGAAAACCGAGAAAGCGGCTCCTGTAAAAGAGGTTTATGACGGACCGTTGGTAGCACCGCCTAAAAAGGAAAAAAAGCACGGCGAAGCACCAAACCGTGGCCCTGCTCAGATTCGCCATGTAGATACAAGGTCTTCCCATGTTAATATGGATAAATATAACGAGAAGTATGAGACTATTGCTCCCGCAAATTCTATGCGTGACAACTATTCTCGTAAGCAGAAAATCAAGCAAAAATCTCAGGATTATAAGCGTCCTCAGGGTGCTAAGCGTGAGACCGAGGCCGATAAAATGCGCCGTTTACAGTTGGAGCGTATCAAAAAAACTCCAATTACTGTTACAGTTGGCGATGAAATAACAGTAGGCGAGCTCGCGGCAGGTCTTAAAAAGACAGCTGCCGAGATTATCAAGGTTCTCTTAAAGCTTGGTATGATGGCTACTGTTAATCAGGTTATCGACTATGATACTGCAGAAATTGTTGTATCAGAGCTTGGAGCTAAGATTGAACGTGCAGTTGTAGTTACAATCGAAGAGCAAATTATGGACGTTACCGAAGATGCCGCAGAAGATTTACAGACAAGAAGTCCTATCGTTGTTGTTATGGGACACGTTGACCACGGTAAAACTTCACTTCTTGATGCTATCAGAAATACTGCTGTTACAGATACAGAGGCAGGCGGTATTACACAGCATATCGGTGCTTACAGAGTAAACTGCAATGGTCAGGACATCACATTCCTTGATACTCCCGGACACGCAGCCTTCACCTCAATGCGTCAGCGCGGTGCTATGGCAACTGATATTGCTATCCTAGTTGTTGCTGCAGACGACGTTATTATGCCACAGACAATTGAGGCTATAAACCACGCAAAAGCTGCAGGCGTTCAGATTATAGTTGCAGTTAATAAGATGGATAAACCTGAAGCTAATCCCGATAGAGTTTTACAGCAGCTTACAGAGCATTCACTTGTTCCTGAAGAATGGGGCGGTGATGTTATCTGTGTTCCCGTATCTGCTAAAACTCACGACGGTATTGATAAGCTTCTTGAGAACGTTATCTTAGTTGCAGAAATGCTTGAACTCAAGGCTAACCCCAACAGAAGGGCGAAGGGTGTTGTTATTGAGGCTCGTCTTGATAAGGGTAGAGGTCCTGTTGCAACCCTTCTTGTACAAAACGGTACACTTAAAACCGGTGATATTATTGTTGCAGGTACATCTGTTGGTAGAGTTCGTGTTATGACAAATGAAAACGGCAGAACTGTTGAAGAAGCAGGTCCGTCTGTACCTGTAGAGATTACAGGTCTCGCAGAAACTCCCTCTGCAGGCGATAACTTTGACGCAGTTTCTGATGAGCGTCTAGCACGTCAGCTTGTTGAACAGCGTAAGCAAAAGGCTAAGGATGACCTTAATAATGCAAGACAAAAGGTTACTCTTGATAACCTCTTTACACAGCTTAGCGAAGGCGACCTTAAAGAGCTTAATGTTATCATTAAAGCCGACGTTCAGGGTAGTGTTGAGGCGGTTAGAGAGAGCCTTGTTAAGCTTTCAAATGAAGAAGTTAGAGTTAATGTTGTACACGGCGGTGTTGGTGCTATTAACGAATCAGATATCGTTTTAGCACAGACCTCAGGTGCAATTGTTGTAGGCTTTAATGTCCGTCCCGATTCTGTTGCTAAGGAAATTGCAGAACGCGAGGGCGTTGATGTTCGTATGTACCGCGTAATTTACGATTGTATCGAAGAAATCGAATCCGCTATGAAGGGTATGCTTGACCCCAAGGTTCGCGAGGTTGTTCTCGGTACTGTTGAGGTTAGAAATGTTTATAAGATTTCAAGCTTCGGTACTATTGCAGGTTGTTATGTAACAAGCGGTAAGGTAACCCGTGCTTGTCAGATTCGTATTGTTCGTGACGGTATTGTTATTGTTGAAGACCATATTGCTTCACTTCGTCGTTTTAAGGATGATGTTAAGGAAGTAGCACAGGGTTATGAGTGCGGTATCGGTCTTGAGAAATTTGCCGATATTAAAGAGGGCGACATATTTGAAGCCTTTATTATGGAGGAGTACAGAGATTAATGGCAGGATATAAAATTAACCGAGTAACCTCTGATATTAAAATTGCTTTGGCAGAGTTGTTGCGGGAGGTAAAGGACCCGAGAGTTAGCAAGCTTTTAAGCATTGTAAAGGTGGATGTTTCGAGCGATATGTCTTATGCTACGGTTTATGTGAGTGCCATTGAGGGTATGGATGCTACAAAAGAGTCCGTAAAAGCACTCAATAAATCCGCTGCAGGATTTTTGCGCAGACAGTTAGGTGCCAGCCTTTCTCTTCGAAAAGTTCCCGAGCTCAGATTTATCGCGGATGACTCTTTAGAGAGAAGCGCACAGATTTCAAAAATTATTGACTCATTTTCCGATGATGATAAAAATTAATTGATATTACCGTAAAGGCTGTAATATTTACCGTTTTTTCAGAAAGGAACTAAAGGTCTGATGAAAGAAAAAAACAATTTAAGTTGTCGCGAACTAACTTTACGCAAAACCGCGGCATTTATTAAAAAACACGATAATTATGTCATTTTAACACACTCTTCGCCTGACGGTGATACATTAGGTGCAGGTTACGCGCTTTATTACGGACTTAAAGAAATAGGTAAAACCGCATCGGTTATTTGCCCTGATTTAATTCCTAAAAAATACGATTATTTTGTGCACGAAACCGACCATGTAAATCGTGAAACTGCAACAGTAATTGCAGTTGATGTTGCTGATAAAAAGCTTTTGGGCTCACTTGACGAGGTGTTTGGTGATATAGTTGACCTTAGCATTGACCACCATATATCTAATACAAGATTTGCAAAAAATTTGTATTTGGACGCAAATGCTGCCGCTACCTGCGAAATTATATATGAACTATTAAGCTTTATGAGGGTGAATATTAATACAATTACCGCAAAGGCGCTCTATACAGGTCTTGCTACTGATACAGGATGCTTTAAATATTCAAATGTAACTGCAAAAACTCATTATATTGCATCACAGCTTTATGAGTTTCCTGTAGATGCGGCTAATATCAATAAGCTTATGTTTGATACAAAATCTAAAAAACTTTTAGAGCTTGAGCGTATGGTACTTGATACTGCAGAATTCCATTTTGATGATAAATGTATGCTTCTAACTGTTACCGAACAAATGCAGGAAAAAACGGGCTGCAGCGGTCCTGATTTAGAGGGAATTGCAGTTATTTCCAGAAGTGTTGAGGGTATAGAAGCAGGTGCTACCATTAAACAGATAGGTGAAAAGACTTATAAAGTTTCACTTAGAACATATCCTCCGATTGATGCTTCCCTTATATGTAAACAACTCGGCGGCGGCGGTCATATTGCTGCGGCGGGAGCAACTGTTGAGGGTGAGTTAGACGAGGTTAAAGCTAAGATTTTGACTGCAGTTAAAAATGTTATGGAGGAAGTCTGATGCAAGGATTTTTGCTTCTTAACAAACCTGCAAATATGACTTCTTTCGGTGCGGTGGCTCGTATCAAGAGATTATCAGGGGAAAAGAGGGTCGGTCACACCGGCACGCTTGACCCTATGGCAACGGGTGTGTTGCCGATATTTCTCGGTAGAGCTACAGCACTTTCGTCATATCTGATTGAAGCAGATAAAGAGTATACGGCTAAAATAAAGCTCGGTGTTGCAACTGATACCTGTGATATTACAGGAAGTGTTTTATCTTCTAATACTGTTAATGTAACCGATGAAGCTCTACTTTCTGTTTTAGACAGTTTTAGGGGCAAAATATTGCAGACTCCACCTATGTACAGTGCAATTAAAAAGGACGGCGTCCGTCTTTATGAGCTTGCAAGACAGGGCCGTACTGTAGATATCCCCAAAAGAGAGGTTACGGTTTATTCAATAGAGCTTTTGTCACCTCTTGATGCTGATAATACCTTCGAAATATCAGTTAGGGTATCAAAGGGTACATATATCCGTTCGCTTGCAAGGGATATAGGGGAGAGACTTGGGTGCGGAGCCACCCTTACAAGTCTAACCCGAACCAAAACCTCAGGATTTACTCTTTCGGACTGTGTATCACTTGACGATTTAACAGAAGAAAACATTGAAAAATATTTAATGAGTGAAGAAAAAGCGATAGAATATATACCTGAACTTTTTGTGACAGAGCGTCAGGCAATTCGCTTTACTAATGGCGGTCAGCTTGGATTTGAGCGTATAAAATCAAGAGAATTCAAGCCTGATGAATTGTACAGAATAAAATTTGAAGACAAATTTTTAGGAATTGGCTATGCAGATTGCGAAAACAGTGAGATAGCCATTAAATGTGTAATCAATAAACTTTAAAGGAATGAAACGGATGTTGAATGCAGTAACCCTCGGTACCTTTGACGGAATTCACTCAGGGCACCGCGCGGTCTTGGATTCTGTAAAGGAATACAGACGTATAGCCTTGACATTTAAATCGCCGCCCAAATCGGTTTTTAGTGGCAAAAAACAGCTTTTAATGACACCGGAAGACAAATATCAGTCTTTGTTTGATTACGGTCTTGATGAAGTGTTTATGCCTGAATTTTCTGAAATGAGAGAACTTTCTCCCACTAACTTTTTAAATTTTATAAAAGAAAATTATAAACCGTCAGCAATTGCTTGTGGCTTTAATTATAGATTTGGGGCTAAGGCATCAGGCGATGTTGAGCTGATTAAGAAATTTTCGAGTAAAAACGGCATAGAGTTTTTTTGTGCACCGCCCGTTGAAAAGAATGGGAAAATTGTTTCTTCCTCTTCGATACGAGCGCTCATAACCGACGGTAAGGTTGATGAAGCAAACCTTGAGATTTTCGGTGGGTTTAGTTTTGCAGCTGAGGTAATTCACGGTGACCATAGAGGGCGAACGATAGGGTTTCCAACTATTAATCAAATCTATCCTGTATGCCTTGTTAAACCAAAGTTTGGCGTATATGCAACCGAGGTTAAAATTGACGGTCAAAGCTTTGGCGCAATTACGAATATAGGATATAGGCCGACCTACAAAACCCCAATGGTAACCGCAGAAACCTATATTCCGCATTTTTTTGGTGACCTGTATGGCAGAAGGCTTAGAATAAAATTTAAAAAATTTCTTAGGGAAGAAAGAATGTTTGGCTCTCTAGAAGAATTAAAAACTGCTATAAATAGCGATGTTTCAAAGCTTTTTGGATAATTTTTTATATATTAAAGTTATTGACTTTTATCATTTTTACGAATAAAATTAAAATATAAATATATTGAGGAGGTAGCAACCGCTACGGTTTAAATTTATGAAAATTACGAAAAAGATTGCAGCTTTAATACTATCATTTGTATTGATTTTTGTTATCTCCGCATGCAAAAAAATGGACGAAGATTACGGCAAAAACCCTGATGCAGACAAAGATAGTGCAGCTTCCGAGCTTTCCTATCCTGAAATCAAATCTTCTGATACGGTTATGTCTAACTATTTTGACATAAGCCTTTTTGATGAGGAAAACTACTCTTCTTCGTATTTGGGTAAAAAGTTCAAATTTAAAGCCACATATTCGGGAAGTGAAATTGACCTACCTACAACTTATTCAAATCTTTTTAAAGACGGTTGGACTATTTCTGAAGAGTCCGAATATAAGGAGGATTCCTCGCTATTAGCAGGAAAAACTGCCGAAGTAAAGCTCATAAACGGCTTTAATAACGCTATTAATGCAGTTTTTTACAATTCCTCAAAGTACTCTAGGAAGCTTTCAAAGTGTGATGTTGTAAAATTTATTATTCCTGAAAACTGTCTTGATGTAAAGAATTCTGAATATGGCTATTTTTGGATTAACGGAGTTGTTAATTCCTCGGCTATAAATAACATTGTTGAGTATTGGGGCATACCGTCGCATTTTTATGCGGTTAATGACGAGCATTATTATTTAGATTATTTCTTTACAAGAGACAGTAAGAGAAACGGTATGACCGTTCATGTAAATCCCGCTGACGACAGCGTAATTTCAATAGAATTTTCTAGTTATAAATAAGAGGCTTTTATGATAAATAATAAATTCTTTTATCCTGCAAATGTTTTGCTACCTAAATCTGATTTTGAAAAATGGTCGGTAATAGCTTGTGACCAATATACCAGCGAACCTGAATATTGGAATCGCGCTAAGAATATTGTTGGTGATAATAAGTCGGCACTAAATATAATTCTTCCTGAGGTTAAGCTCAGCGATAATAACGATAAAGAGATTGTCGATATAAATAATACAATGGCAGAATATATAAATTCTGATACCTTTAATGAGTTTGAAAACTCCTTTATTTATATTGAAAGAACTCAGAGCGACGGACTTGTAAGACGCGGTATTTTGGGTTGTATTGACCTTGAAGATTATGAGTATACAAAGTGCAATGAGGCTCTAATTCGCGCTACCGAAGCTACTGTTATTGAAAGAATACCGCCAAGGGTTAAAATTCGCGAGAATGCACCTCTTGAATTACCTCATGTTATGTTGCTTGTCGATGATAAAGATAACTCTTTATTTGAGCCTTTATCAGCTGCGACTGACGATTTTGAAAAATTGTATGACTTCGAGCTTATGCAAAATGCAGGTCATATAAAAGGCTTTCGCGTGTGTGTGAGTAAAGTCGAAAAAATGCAACAAGCATTAGAAAAATTAAACCAAGAGGCAGAGGGATTACTCTTTTGTGTTGGTGACGGTAATCATTCCTTGGCTACTGCTAAAGAATGTTATATTAAAAATCCTAATCCTCTTAACCGCTATGCCTTGGTTGAGGTTGTAAACATTCACGATACTGCTTTGCAGTTTGAACCGATTTACAGAATTGTCTTCGGTACAAATCCTGATAATTTGATAAATAGCTTTTTAGATTATTGCGGTGGTGAATATAAGGGCGATGATGCTCAGAAATATACCTGTGTTTATAACGGTTTAGAGAGAGAAATATCGGTTAAGCCAATTCAAAAATTAGCTGTAGGAACTCTTCAAAAGTTCCTTGATGATTATATTTTAGAAAATCCTGATGTAAAAATCGATTACATACACGGCGAAGATTCTCTTAAGAAACTATCACTAAACCAAAATGCAGTAGGATTTTTGTTCTCAGGCATGCAAAAAAGTGAGCTTTTTGACGCTGTTAAGGCAGACGGCTCACTGCCTAGAAAAACTTTCTCTATGGGTCATGCAGATGATAAGCGTTTTTATTTAGAAGCTAGAAAGATTAAGTAGCCGTTTATTTAATATTTGACAAAAACCTTTTGTTGATTTATAATTATTTAAATCAATAAAGGGGTTATTTTAATTCTGAAAGGAAAGTTTTTTCTAAATGAAAAACTCATTAAAAAAAGAAATAAAAATATTATCAAGTATGTGCGATAATACAGGAAATTTAAGTTTGCCGTATACATTTGTACTTTTCACCGATTTAGCAAGCGAACACGCACCAATGTTAAAACTCGGTGCTGATGATTTAGCAGAAAAAGGTGTGTTTTGGGTTACTACTAAAACCCTTATAAAATTCTATAGAAAGCCTAAAATGCAGGATATAATTACTGCTTCTACTTGGCCTCAGACACCCGGACGAATACGCTGTAACCGTTTTTATACCCTGAGCGATGAAAACGGTATAATGATAGAGGGAAAAAGCGAGTGGGCAATGATAGACATTGATGGCAGACCTCATAAAATTTCCGATGTATATCCGGGTGGAATTACTCATATTGAAGATGTGGTTTGTGACGAGCCTTTTGCCCGTATAAATGACGATTTTTCAGACACCGAAATTATTGATACATATAAAATAAAATCAACAGATATTGATATAGCCCAGCATATGAATAATGCTATGTATCTAAAGGTGTTGTTTGGTGCTTTTTCCTGTAAAGAAAGAGAAGAAATGACTGTTAACGAAATTCAAATCGCCTTTAAAAATCAAAGCTTTGAGGGAGATGTTCTCACAGTTAAAAGAAGAAAAGGTGAAAATGGCACAGAATTCGCCCTTGTCCGTCAAGACGGCGCTACTGCGGCAACAGTTATTATAAAATAGCAAAAGTAAAACCTCACTCATTTGCCAGAGGTGGCAAAGGACAGTCGGGGTATGTAGGATACGGTGTAGCCGATTAAGGCTACGCCGTATTTATCTTTTCACGCCACTATTGGCGGATTCTTGCGGATTTCTTCATAGGTTTCAAGGATTGTTTTACCATCGGGAATTTCAAGCACACCCACACCAATAAAGTGAACTTTAATCGGAACGTGCTTTCTTCCGTTCTCGTCTTTGGTGCTGTCAAAGACTTCAATCCTTGTTATCAGCCGATTGACGAGTTCGGGTGTCAGTTCCTTTAAGTCGGTGCATTTGCGGATGATGGAAAGAAATGCCCGGAGGTCAACATTATCTTGCTCTGCGTTGGCAAGCTGCTGTTCCGCTTCGGCAACTGCCTGTATCAATTCTTTCTGCTCTTTTTCGTAATTGGCGGTCATACGCTCAAACAGATCATCTCTCAGTGTACCAAGCACATTTTTCTCAAAGGC
>JAQXZE010000034.1 GCA_029227055.1 Oscillospiraceae bacterium
TTTTTGTTTTGTTTTTTTCTGTGTTTTTGATAGTTTATCCTGATAATGCAAAGTCGGCTGTATCAAGCGGACTTATTCTTTGCGGTAATGTAATTATACCCTCCCTTTTCCCCTTTACATTTTGTTCTCTCTATATTTTAAATTCTAAAGTAAACTTAAATTTTCCCTTTTTAAACAAAATTACAAAAAAGCTGTTTTCTCTATCGGGTATTGAGTTTTCGGTTTTTCTGTTATCTCTTATAGGCGGTTACCCGACAGGCGCTAAGCTTATAAACGAAACATACAAGCAGAAAAAAATAAGTTGTAGGAAAGCTAATTTTATGCTATGCTACTGCGTAAACTCAGGTCCTGCTTTTTTAATAATGACGGTAGGATTTATGCTTTTATCCTCTAAAAAGCTCGGTTACATACTCTTTATATCCCATATACTTTCTTCCCTTTTTATAGCTTTGTTTTTGAAAAGATTTATTGCAAAGGAAAACTATGAAGTTAGTGTTTTAAAAAATGAAGTGTCTATTTCAAAAGCGATTATATCGTCGGTATACGATGCCGCCGCAACTGTGCTTTCTATCTGCAGTTATGTAATACTTTTTTCAGTAATAAATTCGTTTTTAGGGGTTGTTTTGAAAAATTTTGCTTTTTTAAATTTTGTTACCTATATATTAGAGGTTACTTTAAGTGTCACAAAAACTAAAAACATATATCTTATTGCCTTTTTATGTGGGCTTGGCGGAATTTCTATATGGTTTCAGATAATGGCTCAAGCTAAAGATTTCAAGAAAAACATACCGCTTTTTATAACCTTTAGGTTTGTTCACGGCCTTTTAAGTACCCTTCTGACCTTTATATCTATAAAAATATTTAATATAAGTATTCCTACTGTTTCTAACGGGATATCGGTCGTTTTCAAACTTAAATATTCCTCCACCGCCCTCTTTTTTTCACTTATTACACTAGGTATTCTTTTTATTATTTCGACACAAAGTAAAAAAGTGTGGCAAAACGGATAAAAGTATGTTATTATATGTTAGTAAAGTATTTTTATCTTCGGAGTGATTATATGGCAACTATTTTTAACAAAAAACTACCCCGTTTTTGCGAATACTGTATTCACGCAAAACCATCAGAATACACCGACGAAATATTCTGCCTTAAAAAAGGTGTTACAGAAAAGCATAATCACTGCAGACATTATAAATATGATGTTTTCAAGCGTATGCCTGCAAAGCCCGAAATTGCAAGCGGATATTCACCCGAAGATTTTAAACTATAAAATTTAAGGACTGTCTGATTTTAGACAGTCCTTTTTAATTTACAGATATTTAATTATTAGTTCTGCAATCAATACAGCAAGGCAGGATAGTGCCGCAACCTTTACTAAACTTCCCTTATATAGAGCCGCTATTATTGCGGTTATAAAACCAATTGCCGCCGTAATATAACTTGAAGTTGCATAAAAAATTGCAGGTACTGTTATAACGCTGAGTACCGTATAAGGTACATAGTAAAGAAAAGAAAGCACAAATTTGTTTTCTATTTTCTTTCTAAAAAGCACAAGAGGTATCATACGGATGAGATATGTAACACCCGCGCAAAGAAGAAGATAAATTATAAAGTTTTGCGTACTAAACATCAGTTACCCTCCTTTTGTGTAATCGGAGCTATAACTGCAAAAACCGCACTTGCTATAACTGCACATATAATTATTACAAATCCGCTTGGAACAACCTTTAAAACAGGTATGTATCTAAACGCACAACTAAGAGCAACCGCAAGCAAAACACACAATGCTGTATTTTTTTCGGTTTTAATTACAGGCACTACTATTGCAACGAACATTCCGTAAATTGCCACTCCGAGAGCCGATACAATTATTGCGGGAAGTATATCTCCTGCAACGGCACCGAGAATGGTACCTAAGCTCCAACCGAGATACGGGGATAATATAAGACCGTACATATAGTGTGAAGTGACCTCTTGACTTTTAGACATCGCCACCGCAAAAATTTCGTCGGTATTTCCGAATGCAATTAAAAATCTTTCAAAACCTCTAACACTTTTATCTAACTTTTGAGAGAGAGATACCGACATTAAAGCATACCTTAAATTTATTATAAGCTGAGCAACAACAAGTTCTATAAACGCACCGCCGCCTGCTATTATCGGCACAGCAGCAAGCTGACCTGCAGAGGTTAAATTTGTCATTGAAATTAAAAGCGATTCTGCCACCGAAAGACCGTTGGCAACCGCAAAAATACCGAAAGCAAAGGAAACGGCTAAGTATCCTATTCCAATAGGCATACCGTCCTTAAAGCCTTTTATAAAGTCTTGTTTTTTCATATATGATACCTCGAATTAACGGCGTATAACCTTCGCTGCCGCACAGAAAATTAAAAACACAATTATATCTGCCGTAACTATAGTGGGACCTACAGGAGTTGCGGCAAGAAGAGAAACTATAATTCCTACCCCTGCACAAAAAACAGAAATTATTGCTGAAGATATAACTACCGCCTTAAAGCTTTTAAATATCCGCATAGAAGAAAGGGCGGGAAAAATTACTAAAGCGGATATTAAAAGCGAGCCCACTAAATTCATAGCAAGGACTATTATTACCGCGATAATAATTGCAATCAGTACATTATAAGCATTTGCCCTGATGCCTGTTGCTTTTGCAAAATTTTCATCAAATGTGATAGAAAAAAGTCTGTTATAAAGAAGTAAGTAAAGCGCCATTACCACAAGGGAAACTACCGCACAGATAATTACATCTGTTTTTGAAAGTGTGATAATTGAGGTTGAGCCAAAGAGTGTTGAACAGACATCTCCTGCAACATTTGAAGATGTTGAAAATATATTCAGCAGCAGATACCCTATCGCTAAGGCGGCGACAGATACCATACCAATCATTGCGTCCCCTCTGATTTTGGTGTTTTGACCTGTTCTTAGCAGTAAAACAGCGCATAGCACCGTTATCGGCATAACTATTAAAATGTTATTTGTAAGATTTAATACTGCTGCTATTGAAATAGCCCCGAATGCTACATGAGAAAGTCCGTCACCTATAAAGGAAAAGCGCTTTAACACAAGCATTACACCAAAAACCGATGAGCAAAGAGAAATAAGAAGTCCCACAATAAAGGCATATCTTACAAAGGGATACTGAAAATACATTAAAAGGTTTTCTAACATATCTAAACCCCCTCCGCCTTTTTTGCGAAGATTTTCCCAACTTCGCTCTTTAAGTAATCCTCCGTTTTGCCGAAGAATTTCTGATTTGTGCCTATATGCAAAATATGCGATGCATACTTTAAGGCAGAATCAATATTATGAGAAATCATAAGAACGGTTATTTTTTCTTTTTCATTTAAATCCTTAATAAGTTCATAAAGCTCTGCTGCTGCCTTTGGGTCTAGTGCCGCAGTAGGCTCATCAAGTAGAAGCATTTCGGTTGTAGCGCAAAGGGCCCTGGCTAAGAGCACTCTTTGTTGCTGACCGCCCGATAACTCCATAAAAGACCTATTAGCAAGATTTTCGATACCTAGCTTCTTAAGGGTATCAGCCATTCTCTGCTTGTCATGTTTTGTATAAAAAAAGTGTTTGTTACAGTGATTAAGGCAACCCGATAAAACTATTTCCTTTACAACGGCAGGAAAATCCTTTTGGGTTTCACTTTGCTGAGGCAGATATCCGATTTTATTGAATTTAAGTCCGTCACCCGTTTCAATACTTCCCGAAAGAATAGGATGAAGTTTTAAAACAGACTTCATAAGGGTCGATTTTCCTGAACCGTTTTCACCGACTATACAAAGATAATCTCCCCTATTTACAGAGAAGTTAATATCCTCTATAACGGTTCTGCCCTCATACCCGAGCTTTAAATTTGAGCATATAAGTTGCGCCATAAAGACCTCCTATAAAGCCTTAATTATCAAAGAAATATTTTTCTCCATAACGGAAAGATAAGTAAGTCCGTTTTCTATTTGATCTTTTGTAACCGACTGCATAGAATTGAGAGTTAAAATTTCTTGGTTTTTTAGTGTTGTGTTTTTGACTACCGTTTTAGCTATCTTTTTATCAGAGCCCTCTATGACAAAAATGTATTTGATTTCATTTTTATCAATATTATTTGCTAGGAAAATCACCGAATTAAAGGAAGCATCCGTTTCTGTAGAGCAACCCGGAAAACAGGCATAATAGGAAATTTTGTAATCCTCTGTAAAGTATCTAAACGGAAATCTATCGGCAAATACGAGCGGTTTTTTATTGGATTTTTGAAGCGTTTCTTTATATTGAGTGTCTAAAGCTTCGAGTTTTCCTTTATAGGTATTAAAATTTTTATTATATTGCTCTGCGTTTTCATTATCTACTTTGCAAAGAGCTTCTTTTATCTCACCGCAAATGATTTCGGCGTTTTTTAATGAAAGCCAAATATGCTCATCGAATTCATTGCCGTGCTCAGCATCCTCTTCCCCGTGTTGATGCTCCATTCCCTCAACAATTTCTTCGCCGAGTGCAAATTCTCCTACGCTATCAAGCATATTTATAACTATCGTATTGCTATTAGTTGTGTTTTTAAGGGCGTGTTTTGTCCAATCGTCAGAAGCACCGCCTACATAAATAAAAATATCGGCAGTTGAAATTTTTACAATATCTTCGGCAGTTGGCTGATAGCTATGCATATCAACACCATTATCTGAAATAAGCATCAAATCGGTGTTTTCGAAATTATCTCCCAAAATATTTCTTGTCCAATCGTATGCTGAAAAGCTTGTAGTTACAATTTTTAAGTCTGCATTTGATTTAGCAGTTTTACAACCCGAAAAAACACCTATAACAAGAAAAAGCGTTACTATAAAAGAAAATATTCTTTTCATTTTTCCTCCAAAATACTATTCACACTTATTACAAAGTCCGTAAAGCACAGTTTTGCTTTTATTTATATTAAATCCCGAAGTTTCAAGCAATGATTTTGTCATACTGTCGGCGGCGGTGCTTTCCATATGCATAACCGAGCCACATTTTGTACAAGTTAAGTGAATAGAGTTTTTACATTCATCACTTGCAATATACTGATAAAAAAAGCCCCTCTCCCCGTCCTTAGCTGAGCGACTAATAACTCCTTCATCTGCAAGGGCGGATAGGTTACGATATACTGCGCTCAAACTGATTTTTTCATCGTCAAGCAACTTCCATATTTCATTTGCAGAAAGGCGCTTATCGTGAGCCGATTTTAAAAGAGACAAAAGCGCTCTTCTTTGAGCGGTTACATATTTAGACACTCGTATCACCCTCCATTTTGAATTTGCAAATAATTCGCAAATAATATACCATAATATGCCCCGAAAGTCAATAAACATTAAAAAAGCTTATAAGTTTGGGATTTTTATTGCAAACAGTTTTCTTTTTTGATAAAATAGTTTTTAGAGGTGTTTTTATGAATATTTTATCAATCGGCAATAGTTTTTCAGAGGATGCACAGCGCTATTTACACAGTATTGCCAGAGCAGACGGTGTTTATATTGACTCGTTTAATCTCTACATCGGCGGTTGTCCTCTTTCAAGACATTATCAAAATACACTTAGCGAAAAGAAAGATTATATACTTGAAGTAAACGGTAATTACACAGGTTTTAATGTTTCCTTAAAGGAAGCTTTACTTAATCGAGATTGGGATGTTGTAACAATACAAGAGGTCAGTCATCGTGCGCCGTATTATGATATGTATCAGCCGTATTTGAAAAGGTTAGTTGAATATGTAAGACTTGCTGTTCCAAAGGCTAAAATTGTAATTCATCAAACCTGGGCTTATGAGCAAGGAAGCTATCGACTTAACAAGGAGCTTAAATACAACGATTATAAAGATATGCTCAGCGATATCGTAGCGTCCTATAAAAAAGCTGCCAAAGATATTAATGCGGATTTTATCATTCCGTCAGGCGAAATATTCGGCAATATGATTGAAAACGGAATTGAAAAAATACACAGGGATACCTTCCACGCAAGTTTTGGACTTGGCAGATATACTCTTGGTCTTGCTTGGTATAGATTTTTAACAGGAAATGACATCACCAATAACACATTTAATGACCTTGATGAAGAGGTTTCTGCAGAGCAGATTGCAATTGCAAAAAAATGTGTATCAGAGATTGCTGATAAGTACGGAATGTGATTTCAGGCTTTACTATGCTTATAAATTTTTAGAGGTATAAAAATGGTTACTGAAAAAATGATTGAAGGTAAATTCAAGGAGTTTACATTAACTGACGGCGACTTATCGGTAAATGTGCTTGAATATGGTGCTACTATACATAACATATTTTTTATGGGCATTGACTGTGTTGCAGGTTATGACAATCCAATGGATTTTCTAACAGGCGGTTCGTTTCAGGGTGCTACTGTTGGCAGATATGCAAACCGAATAGGCGGCGGAAAGTTTTCTATTGGGAACGACACCTATACTCTCGATATAAACGACCACGATTTTAACTGTCTGCACGGCGGTAAAACTTCCTTTGCAAATCAGATTTTAAAGGGCGAGATTATATCGGAAAATTCGGTTAAATTCACCCATTTTTCAAAGGACGGCGAGAGCGGTTTCCCCGGAAATATGGAGTTTTCTGTAATTTTTACAGTAAAGGATAACACTCTTTCCCTCGAGTATGACGGTGTTGCCGACAAGGACACCGTTATGAACTTCACCAATCACTCATATTTCACCCTCGGTGCAGACACTAACAAAGAAATTCTTCTCAGTATAAAGGCAGATAAAATATTGCCTGTTGATGAAAACCTTGTACCTACAGGGGATCTTTTTGATGTAAGCGGTACAGCTTTTGATTTCAGAGAAGCTAAAAAAATCGGCAAAGATTTATTCGATAATAACGAATTGATAGTTGCCGCAAAAGGCTATGACCACTGCTTTGTATTAGACGATAAAATGGAATATAAAGAAAATGTTGCGATTGCTAAAAACCTTGAAAACGGTATCATAATGAAATGCCATACCGATATGCCTGGTGTTCAGCTTTACACGGGCAATTATCTTGATGAGCAAAACGGTAAAAACGGAAAAGGGCTTTACCCATATCTTGCTTTCTGCTTAGAAACGCAGTTGTTCCCCGACACACCAAACCGCCCCGAATTCCCGAGCGCGCTTGTTAAAAAAGGCGAACATTTCAAAACAGTAACAAAATATGAATTTACACTCTAGCAAAAAATGGCTACCGAGTTATTCGGTAGCCATTTTTTATTATTTTAATAATGCTTTAAGTTCTTCTGCCTTGTCTGTCTTTTCCCAAATAAATTCAGGAAGCTCTCTACCGAAATGACCGTAATTAGAGGTCTTGCGGTAAATCGGGCGGCGAAGCTGCAAAGTATCAATAATAGCTGCAGGACGAAGGTCAAATACCTTTGATACTGCCTCTGAAATCTTTTCATCAGAGCAAATTCCTGTACCGTATGTATCAATCATTACAGAAACAGGTTTTGCCACGCCGATAGCGTATGCAAGCTGCACCTCGCAGCGCTTTGCAATACCTGCTGCAACGATATTCTTTGCAACATAGCGAGCCGCATAGGCAGCACTTCTGTCAACCTTTGTGGGATCCTTACCTGAAAAAGCACCGCCACCATGACGAGCCACACCGCCGTATGTATCAACGATAATTTTTCTTCCTGTAAGACCTGTATCACCCTGAGGTCCACCAACTACAAATCTACCTGTGGGGTTTATGAAGTACTTTGTATTTTCATCGATTAAGCTTGCGGGTAGTGTATATTTGATTACCTTTTCGAGTATATCTGCACGAAGAGTTTCAAGTGATACATCTGCGCTATGCTGACTTGAAACAACAACAGCTTCAACTCTAGAGGGTTTTCCGTCTACATACTCTATTGTAACTTGAGTTTTACCGTCGGGGCGAAGATATGAAAGCTCACCCGATTTTCTAACCTCTGTAAGTCTTAATGCCATCTTATGAGCAAGAGATGCTGAAATCGGCATAAGTTCTTCGGTTTCATCACAAGCATAGCCGAACATCATACCCTGATCGCCTGCGCCATAAAGATTATATGCGTCATCGTCACTCTCTTTATATTCCATAGAATTATCAACACCGAGAGCAATATCAGGTGACTGCTTGTCAATAGCGGTCATTACCGCACAGGTATTTCCATCAAAGCCTGCTTCCGCACTATCATAACCGATATCGCACACAACATCGCGCACAATCTGAGGTATATCGATTTTTGCAGTTGTTGTAATCTCACCCATAACAGTAACTACACCTGTTGTACAAAATGTTTCGCAAGCAACTCTGGAACTTGGGTCCTGTTCATAAATAGCATCTAAACCGGCATCGGAAACCTGATCACAAAGCTTATCGGGATGACCCTCTGTTACAGATTCAGATGTAAAAAGAAATTTTGACATATTATTCATCCTCCAAACAAAAAATAAAACCGTTTCCAAAAAGAAACGGCCTTTTAAAACCTCATCTTTTCGGAAAATTCCGCAGGATTTGGCACCTTATAATAACAGGTTGCCGGGCATCATAGGGCCTGTCCCTCCGCCACTCTTGATAAGGAACATATTCAGTTCGATTACAGATTATAGCACAGTATATAACTTTTGTCAAGCATAACTAAGACACTAGTTCAAAGCCACCGTTTAAAACAAAGAATATAAACAATACAGTTAAAATTATAACTGCCAAAGACACGATATAAAGCACTACCGTCTTTAATTTGTTGCTGCTTTGCTGTGTCTCTGTTTTTTTCATTAGCCCTACCCTTCTGAGCGCTTTAGTTACAGGCTTATAAATTATAAGAGTAGAAGCGGCATTAATAACTGTTTTTGCAAGGTTAAAAGGCAAAAGCAGTGTGGGTATCATTTTAGCAACATCTGCAGAGGAAACGCCCATATACAAAGGTGTGATAAAATAGTTTGCTACCATCATAATCGCCGTAACACTAAGAGCCGATACGCTAGCAGACAAAATTGCACCCGAAAAAGTTCTTTTTTGTTTATAAATACTTCCTATTACAAAAGCGAAGGTTCCGCTTGAAATAAAGTTCATTAAAAGTCCGTAGGGTCCTGTATCGCTTATTGATAAAAATTCTAAAAATGCTACGAGTGCGGCTGAAGCGACACCATACAAAGGTCCTAAAGCCAAAGATACAACAGCAATCACGGCATCCTTAAAATCAAAGGTTAAAAACATCACCTTAAACTTAAACACAAAAGTTAGTAAAAAGGCAATTGCAGAAAAAACTGCCGCTATGATTATTCTTTTTAAATTTTCGTTTTTCATATAGGACACCTCAACAAAAAGCCCCGCCGCAAATAGCGACAGGGCATTAAAAGATAAAAATTACCTTCTTCTTTCATCCGGACTATACCGTCGGCTTCGGAATTGCACCGAATCAGCCAAAAAGGCTCGCAGGCTTTAACTGCCGGTGAGGAATTACACCTCGCCCTGAAGATTACGAAAATATTATATTACAAAATAAGTGTTTTGTCAATACCGAATGCAAAAAATAAAATAACAAGCTGTAGAATTATTATAACAGGTATGCCGATCATAAATTTTTTATGCTTTGTTTTGTGCCTTATAAGTTTCATAGTAGCAAGCATTAAAACTGAGCCACCTAAAACCGATAAAAGAATAAGTGTTGCTTCACTTACCCTATATCTTCCCTTTATTGCCATAATCTTATCATAAACACAAACAATAGCCGACACTATGTTTATTACTGCCAAATATATTAAAAACAGTTCTATATATGGGTTCAAATAACCACCGCCTTATATAGAACTATAGCACTAAACCGCCAATTTTTCAATTTGTTTTTTTAGTTTTGCTATAATCCGCTTTTCAAGTCTTGAAATATAAGACTGAGATATTCCGAGTACATCGGCAACCTCTTTTTGAGTATACTCGTTATATCCGCCGATACCAAACCGCATCTGCATTATCTGTTTTTCTCTCGGTGGTAGTTCTGAAACAAGCTTTAAAATTTGAGTTCGCTCGTCAGCCTGCTCAATATTTCTGCCTATTTCATCACAGTCACTTCCTAAAACATCCGAAAGCAAAAGTTCATTACCGTCCCAATCCACATTAAGCGGCTCATCAATCGAAATTTCATTTTTTTGAGAAGATGTTTTTCGTATAAACATCAGTATTTCATTTTCGATACAGCGTGAAGCATAAGTTGCAAGCTTTATATTTTTATCTGCACAAAAGGTGTTTACTGCCTTTATAAGCCCTATTGTACCAATTGAAATAAGGTCCTCAATTCCTGCCCCGTTAACCTCAAATTTTCGCGCTATATAAACTACAAGACGCAAATTATGTATTATAAGTGCGTTTTTCGAATCGGTGTCCCCTTTTAAAAGACAGTCCCGCTCTTCCTCAGCGCTTAAAGGCGGAGGCAAGGTCTCAGGTCCGTTTATATAAAAAACAGGTTTTATAAGTTTTAGTTTTAAAAATATCCGCATAAATAAGTTTCTCATACAAAGCTTCTCCTCAGTCATTCTAATATTTTAGGACTTATTATCGAGTTATATCCATCATTAAGTTTTGCCTTTGAAATTGCCAAAATAGGTTTAATTAGATGAATTTTTTTACCGTTATAAATAACATTTCCAGTATCACATCTGTATCCGTTTAAAAGCCCTGCCCCTGAAACCGTACTTAAAGGAAGCGCTCGGTAACGGTTATCTAAATTTTTCGAGGTAGGATAATCATCAAAAAGTTGATATAAAACACTTTCGTCGACAACTATTACTTCTGATAGCGAAAACATATCTTCAACGCAGTTCCCTGTATCTATTATTGCTTTAAGGGTTACGCTTTTCCCTTCTGCAAAAATTTCAATTTCACACACCTTTGCAAAATCGCAGTTATTTTCGGTAACCTTTTTTACAATAGAAATTATAAGATACGACACTACTGAAAAAACTATTAAAAAAAGTGGAGATACATTAAAATATACAACCGAATTATTTATAATCATTCCCGATGGTTTAAAGGTATACCAAAAGGCTATCATAAATCCCGCATATCCAAATGTAACAGCCACTAATACCGAAAGTGACCTTAAAAACCCCTTTAAGGAGGTGTTATTAAAACCAACAAGTGTCATTAAACCACAAACTGCAACCTTTATTAGAACTTCAAAAACAACATTCATTTGCGGTAAAAATATGTAAAGAGAAGAAAGTGCACCAAGCAAGGATGAAAGCACAACCCTTAAGGCTGATGTTTTTTTCTTTAAAAGTCTTGCGGTGAGGCTTAAAAGGAAATAATCTACCAAAAGATTTATCAGCAGAAGCACATCAACATAAACCGCCACCTTGCTCTCCCCCTTTTAACTGCTTTATATACAATTATACAAAAAGGTATGCGAAAAAACTGTCGCAAAAGATGGGCTTTTCTTGTAAAAAAAGAGAAAAACGGATACGCTTTTTTAATGGCGTATCCGCAAAGCTTTTTAATAGTTATTCATAAGCTTTCTTAAATCGTTATCGTGAATTATTGTTACAAATCTTATGGAATTTGAATCACAGATAAGGGTTGCATTATTCTGCGAGCGAAGAACAATAAAGCCGGCACCTACCGTCATAAGAATTCCTGTTCTCTGATGAAGCTGATTTCCGAGCAATGACTCAACCCGTACAAGCTTTCCTATATGTTTTGACAAAAAAGCCGGCATAAACGCCGTATTCTTAAGCTTTTCGGGCACTCTTTTGTTATCGGTCGGAATATAAGAAAAATTCTCTGTGTAATTATGATTATTTACCATTCCTTGATGTGTAGCTGAATTTTTTCTTGTATCAAGGTATGCCTCATATCTATTTAAATCCTCTCCGTTTGTTATTGGAGAAGGTAAATTTTCGTTCATAAAGCGTTTCTCCTTTGGGTATCTTTTTATGACCGTTCTTATATATCCTATTCAAAATTTTTCCTTTTGTTAAATTAAAAACCACCTTAGTTATTGACAAGGGAATTTTTGGAGAATATAATATAAAATTGGATAATATATCAAAACTATTAAAGGTGTTATTATGAATTTAAAAGAAACAAAAAATAAAATTGAAAATGGTGCTTATGACAATGGTTTTAACTTTTTATACGGAGAAAGTAAAAATTCAGCATTTCGTTACATAAAAGCTATAAACTCATTTAATGAAGTTTTTGGAGAGCGTGAAGAAATTCGTCTTTTCTCTGCACCCGGACGCACCGAAATCGGTGGAAATCATACCGACCATCAGCACGGTTCGATTGTCGCAGCTGCTGTTAATCTTGATGTTATTGCTGTTGTTAGCCCAAACAACGAAAACATAATTCGCATTAAATCCGAAGGCTACGATATGGACACAGTTGACCTTTCGGTTTTAAGCGCCCTAGAAAACGAAAAAGGACGCTCAGCAGCAATCATTCGCGGTGTTGCTGCCGCCTTTAAAGAAAAAGGTTATAATATAGGCGGATTTGATGCATATACTACTTCTAATGTTCTAAAAGGTTCGGGTCTTTCTTCTTCAGCAGCATTCGAGGTTTTAGTATCTAATATTCTTAATAATATTTATAATAATGCTATTGTTAGTACAACAGAAATGGCTAAATTCTCACAGTATGCAGAGCGAGAATTTTTCGGCAAGCCTTGCGGTCTTTTAGATCAAATGGCAAGCGCTACAGGGGGATTTATTTATGTCGACTTTAATAATCCATCCGAGCCCGAAGTTATGAAGCTTAATTACGATTTAGATAATTCCGAATACAAGCTTTGTGTTGTAGATACCGGTGGTAATCATGCAAATCTAACCAGCGACTATGCCGATATCACCTATGAGTGTAAACAAATCAGCAATTTGCTTAATGTAGAATTTTTGCGAGACGCTGACCAAAACGAATTTTATAAAAATTTAGCAAATTTAAGAAGCAAAAGTACAGACCGTGCTATTCTTCGTGCTTTCCACTTTTTCACGGAGCAAGATCGCGTATTGACACAAAGAGATGCTCTAAGCAGCGGTGATTTTAACGCTTTCTTAAATGCAGTAAATGCTTCAGGCGACTCATCATATAAATATCTCCAAAATCTCTATTCAAATTCAAACACAAAGGAACAGCCTTTGTGCTTAGCGATAGCTTTAACACAGCAATTTTTGAATGGCGATGGTGCTTGTCGTGTACACGGCGGCGGTTTTGCAGGTACTATCCAAGCTTACATAAAAAAAGATAAATTCGAAGATTATCAAGCATTTATAGAAGCTGTTTTCGGCGCAAAAAGTTGTATTCCGTTAAAGGTGCGTAAAGTCGGCGGATATGAATTAACAGCAAAATAGACTTAAACCTATTAACATCATAAAAAAACAGGTTGCTTCACAAAATATGAAGTAGCCTGTTTTTTATTAGTCAATTTTTTATTTATAAAAATCTAAAAATTACCTTAAATATAATTTTTAGATTGACACAAAATACTATTACAAACGCGAAAGAATTTTCAACAAGGAGTGAAAAATAATGGCTAAGAAAAATGTAGTACCTGAAGCAAGAGAAGCTCTCAACCGTTTCAAGATGGAAGCTGCAAACGAGGTTGGTGTACCCCGCCCATCTTAAAACGGTTGAGTTTTATACATATTTTATTGATTTTTGTTGATTTCGTTCATTTCACCCACGAACTTGTAAAATATCCGTATCTCTTGCTGAAACTCTGAGTTTCTATGACTCGCTTTTACCTTACCTTCAGGCAGAATTTTAGGACCAACCTCAATTCTATCAACAAAGGTAATCAAGGTATCGCGATCAAGCGTTTCGATATGGGTATGCTGTCTTGTGAGTTCAAAGAACATTTTGTAATTATCACTTTTGCTTGTTAGCACTGCATCTTCACTAAGCTCTAAAAGTTCTTTCTTTATTGCAACCGATTCTTTCTGCAAATCATCAACCATTGAGCTTAGTCGGTCGTCATCAAGTTTTCCCTCTGCGTTGTCTACATAGAGTTTCGGAATAATCTTATCAATAATACCTAGTCTGCCCTGAAGCTTTTCTCGGCGGAATTTTCTCATATTAGCCGCCTTGTCGGAATTTTCCTCTTGCATAACGTGTTCTACAATTGCATCAATTTGCTTCTCGCTTAGGGAAATCAAGGAGTTCAAATCTTCTGTTATAAGCTCAATAAGGTCAGCGTAACGAATTCTTGTACCCTTGCAAGGTTCGTTAATATCCTTACGCTTGTTGATACAGGAAAGATACCAATACTTTTCACGTTCACCCTTGTAAACCGTTCCGCAAGAACACAGAGCATGTCCGCAAAGCGCACAGTATGCAACACCCGAGAAAATACTTTTTCGCACGTGGTCGTACTTCTGAAAATTACGGGTACCCTTGCCCATATTATCGTGAGCTTTTTGAAAGATTTCTTCACTTACCAATGCTTCGTGGGTATTCTCGGTTATCGCCCATCTTTCCTGTGGAATAGCAACCTTCTTTTTCGACTTTGCACTTGCCTTTTTCGTTTTACCAAGAACTGTATGACCAAGGTAAACATCGTTCTTTAAGATGCGTTTAACTGTTGTATAATTCCAAAGGTCAGAAGCTCTTGCAGCACCTTCTTCGCTGAATTCATCTCGATACAGCACACGGTATTTAAGTGGTGGAATAACTCCGTCATTGTTTAAATCCTGTGCAATCTTTCTTGATGAATCACCATTTGCAGCAGCATTAAAAATTCTCTGCACAACAGGTGCAGTAACTTCATCGGGAACAAGTTTGTTTTTGTTGCGGTGTTCCTTTTTATATCCATAAGGCGGACAAGCACAATACAAACCGTCTTGACGTTTAGTTCTAAGAACGTCCTTAACCTTTCGTGAACCGTCACGCAGATAAACCTCGTTCATAGCAAACTGGAACGGTGCCATCACGTTATCGTCTTCACTGTCAAAATTGTCGGCAATGGCGATATATCTCACATCGTGCTCAGGAAAAAACTGTTCGGCATAATAACTTGACTCACGCATATCACGGCCAAGACGGGATAGGTCTTTTGTGATTACTGTGTTCGCCAAGCCCTTATTTAGCTCGCGCATCATTTCCTGAAAGCCCGGTCGGTCAAAGTTACCGCCCGAATAACCGTCATCAACAAATTCACGAACAAGGTTGATACCGTTTTGCTCACAGTATTTTGTTACAATCATACGTTGGTTGGTAATACTTGATGATTCACTTTTCTGTGCTTCTTCTCGTGATAACCTAAAATAAGCAAAAGCAATTTTATTTTGTTCGACTCTCATAGTCCCTCCTTCGACTGAATCGAACCACTAAAATTATTATACATTATTGTGCCGTTTCTTTCAAGCGACGGCGCATTATTTTTTATATCTTTTACACGCTGCTCAATGAGCATAGCGGCAGTTTTATTCTCTGCAAAGACTCTGCTGATAATATATCTCGTATTCTCAATATCTCTATAATCTTTCACTCGAACTCCTCCTTTCTCTATTTTTGCCAAAGTAGTTAAAATTAAACATAATAGTGACTCCTTTAATGTCTTTTCCGAAAACATTTGCGGTTAAAACTTAAAGGAGTTAATTTTTTAGTTTCAAGAAAACAATAAATATATTAAAATAGGGATAAAGGAAGGTGGTTATTTTGATTGTTTTTAACTTTGAAACCAAAAAATAAAGAAAGGAAAAAACTATGAATAAAGTTATTTCAGAAAAAATTAAAACAAGTATTATTGAGCAGGTAGTTTTTGGAGATGATGTTAGAGATGTGGCGGAAAAATACCACGTTTCTAAAACAAGCATCTATCGTTGGTTGAACGATTATAAATACAAGCAAAAATATAATACGGACAATCTGTTAACGCTCACTCAAATGAAAAGGAATATGGATCGTGCAACCCAAAAACTGCATATTCTAAGTAGTGCCCCGTGTGGTGCTAATTCGCCACTACTCCCCCGCTACAAATACATAGAAAAGATTGAAGACATATATGGTCTTAATCTTTGCTGCGAAGCGATGAACGTTAATAAGAGCTCGCATCTCAACTATAAGCTTCGCGGTAAACGTGGTGATACGGTATATGCTAAACGGCAAGAAGAAGCAAAACCCCTGATTGAAGAAATATTTTATGAAAGCCGTCGCACCTACGGTGTAAACCGCATTTACTCTGTTTTAAAAAGCAGAGGTTATGATTACGGTGTAAAATTAATAAGGAAAGTTATGCAGGAAAATGATATGTTTGTTATAGGAACTAATGCTAAAAAGAAC
>JAQXZE010000035.1 GCA_029227055.1 Oscillospiraceae bacterium
GGTCCCCGGAAGACTACCGGGTTGATAGGCTGCAGGTGTAAGCGTGGTGACACGTGTGCTAGGCAGTACTAATAGACCGAGGGCTTGACCTATTTTTTCGTTCCTCTTTGTCTCTTTCTTTGTTCGGTTTTGAAGGTGCGAGTTTATAGATGCACCATTAGCTCAGTTGGTAGAGCACCTGACTCTTAATCAGGGTGTCCCGGGTTCGAGTCCCTGATGGTGCACCACTTTTAGCGTCAGTTCATCATTTTAATGGTGATTTTCATATAGCATTATCGGGCAATCTTGACCAATCGTGTAGCACTTCGTTTGCACTCTTGGAAGGGACTCTCGGCTACAAAACCGTTCACCGAAAGGTTTTGCTTAACGCCTCGTCTGATGGTGCACCACTTTGATTATATAGTCACTGCATAGGTGATTAGTATATGGCCCGTTGGTCAAGTGGCCTAAGACTCCGGCCTCTCACGCCGGCAACACGAGTTCGAATCTCGTACGGGTCACCATTTAGTTGTTAACCAGCTTTAAGCTGTTTAATATAAACCGTGCCTTAGGGTAGGCATATAGTTGGTGTTGATTGCGATGAGGGTCCACCTGTTCCCATCCCGAACACAGAAGTTAAGCTCATTTGCGCTGAAAATACTTGGCGGGAAGCTGCCCGGGAAGATAAGTAGATGCCAACACAAAGTCACTTGCACAGTCATAAATTACCAGTAATTTTTGACTGTGTTTAGTGCCAAAATAAAACCGATGCCCTAATAGCTCAGTCGGTAGAGCACGCGGCTGTTAACCGCGGTGTCACAGGTTCAAGTCCTGTTTGGGGCGCCAAAAAAAGACAAGTCGAAAGACTTGTCTTTTTTTATCCAATCCGAAGGATTGGTATGTAATCGCCGATAGGCGTATGTAATCCGTTTGATTTGCAAACGGTATGTCATCAAGTCGTAAGACTTGTATGTTTCTTCCTTCGGATTGATTACATACATCACTTCGTGATGATTACATCCCGCAACAAGTTGCGGATAACATACAAGGCTTCGCCTTGATTTAGAAACGATTTTCTGCTATACTATTAGCGAGGTGAGAATATGAAAGATAATCCGTTGCTTAAAAATGCCGAACAGTTGGCAGTAGATATTGAATCTCTTTGTAAAACTTTAGAATGCAAAGGCAACTCAAATATTATTTTTCAAATTCGCAAATCCTCGTCAAGTGTGTTTGCAAATATCACCGAAGCTCAATATCCACAAAGCTTAGCTGATATGCTTTCTAAATTCAAAATTGCACGTAAGGAATGTGTTGAAACAGAAAGTTGGTTAAAACTTTTATTTTCTAATAATTCCATTGATGAAGAAGCTTTTAAAAAGCATAGAAATCTTTGCGGTAGAACACAAAGAATGTTAACATCTTCTTGTATTACAATTGAAAAGAAAATAGAGCAAAAATAAAAGCCGTGAATTTCACGGCTTTTATTTTTGTAATTGAGGGTTATCGGTTCGGCATAAAATATAATCTATGCTTACATCATAAAAATCGGCAAGTCTTATTAGCGTTTCGGTTGGTGGTATTCTCTCTCCGTTTTCAAACTTTGAAAGTAAAGCTTGTTCAATTCCTGTTTTCATTTGTACAGCGATTTGTGTATATCCCTTGCTTTTTCGCAGTAATTTTAAATTGGTTTTCATAAACACACCCTCTTAATGACATTATGTCATAATTTTTCGTTGACATTTATGACAATCTGTCATATACTATATTTGGTCGTTATTCGACAAAAATTTTAAGGAGGGTTCAATATGAAATTTTGTCAGAAGTGTGGAAAACAGTTGTTGGATGACGCAAGGTTTTGCGAATTTTGCGGAACAGCTGTTATAGAAAACGATGAGGATGCTGCAGAGATCCAACCTGTCACTGAAGAAAGTGATGTAGAAATCACAAGAGAAGAAGTAGTTTCAGAGCAACTACTAGAAAAAGTTTTCAAGAAAAAATTTGTTTTAACTAAAAAATTAATGGCAATTTTGGCGTGTACATTGGCAGGGTTAGTTGTTATTGGTGTCGTAATAGGAAACGCTATTTCGCAAAACAAATACAAAGAAAAGCTAGAAGCCGTCTATGACGATATTACATACGGTGCAGAAAAAGCAGAATCACATGCGTCATTACAAAGTAAGGTTTGGCGCAATTGTATTTATGAGCAATCTAGTTCAGAAACGGATAAATATACAAAAAACGAATACGGATCCTATTATTCTGATTTTAATGATGCATTAGCAAGTTTTTATGAGGGTGAAAGCTTAACATATTCGTTGGTTTCGCTTAATGTTTCGTCAGTGGATGCACAAATGTCAAAACTGAAAGACTGTCCAAAAAAATATGAGGACGAATATAAAGCTTTAAAGGAATTATATGTGTCTTATTCAGAACTTGCTGATTTGGTGATTGGCAATTCTTCGTATTCTTGGACAACATTCAGCGAAGCACTAGAAAGTGCTAAATCTGATTATAAAAGTGCTTTGTCTTCTGCGCGACTGCTTTTAGATTAAGGAGAACGGCAGAATGTATTGTTCAAAATGCGGAAACAAAATTAATGATAACGCAACCTTTTGCGGAAATTGCGGTAATAAAATAGAGAAAAAGATTAAACCGAACAAAATTATTGAAATGTGCGAGGGCATTGATTTTATAAGAATTTTAAAAGTTATAAAAGAATATTTTTTGCGTTTTTATGTGGATTATAATTCGAAATTCTTTAAAATTGCTATGAGCATATTTTTGGCAATCGGGATAGGCGAACCGACTTATGTTCTGGTTTCGTCTCTTTTGCCAATAAATATATATGGGTTGTTTTCCGGCGCAGCAACTGTGTTTAAATTTTTAATATGCGCGTTGTTGTTTGGCGTTTTTTGTGTATTGTTTTTAAAAATAAAGAACAAAACAACCGTTAAAAAATCCAATTTTCTTATAATCCTTTGGATTGTGTCGCTGGTTTTGAATTTTCTTGTTTTCCTTGCAGATATGGAACTATATCAATATATATTGTTTTCAAATTATGCCGGAAAAATTGTTGAAATCTTGGCAGTAGGCTCTACTGTAGCGTTAATCTTAAAAAACAAATCTAAATATCCGTTTATTTTGATGATTTCGGCTTTATCATTTGCGCTCTCAAAGAGTTCTATGTGGTCGATAAAATTTGATATCGATCTTTATGAAATATATAAAACAAATGACTATCTGATTGATGTTTTGGATTCATTGAAATATATCGTTTTGGTTGTAGTGCTTTTTTTGTTGGTGTATCTTGTTCCGAGAAAAATCAGCAGATGGATAGTATACGTTCCGGCTTTGTCGGCTGTAATACTTAGTTTTATAAGATTGGTAGACAATTTTTCATTTATAGATATACTTGATTTTATTATTGAGGTATCTATAATTGAGATGTTCGTTCTTTTGGCTTTGAGTTGTTCCAAAATAGCAGAATATGATTATATTATAGAAAACAAAGGAAAAGCACAAAAACGAGCGCTTAAAATAGGTGTAACATCTGTAGGTTCTCTTGCTATCGTAGTGCTTGCTTATTTGCTGATTTCGGCGATAGTTTGTAGCCTTCAAATTAATAGCGGTATCGAAAAGTGGAAAAGTCAAATTGTTGGTGGCAGGCTTAAGAATGAAACGGAATGGGATTCAATGAGCGATGATATTTTTAAATATAATTGTACAAAATTTGTGTCACAGTTTGTTGATGAATATAGCTTCTATGAAACCTTAAAAAATAACTGCTATTCAATGGAGAAGATATCCGTATGTTATTCTGCATATCAAAGCGGAACCGTTAGTGATGATATTGTTGAAAAATATTCTTATATAAACATAAACGATAATTGGCATGATGACCCACTACTTTCAACATATTATAGTAAATATATAGAAATGCAACCCGATATTGATAATGTTTCGGTTAGTGGATATGTTGATGTCAACAATGGCGAAATTGAAATAACTGTAAAAAATGCAAACAAAATGCCGGTATCTAAATGTACGGTTAAGTGTGATTTTACAATTCTTTTTGTTGAAGCTGGTTATTATTCAGATGTTGAATATGGTAGAGGTTCAAAAACCATAGAGATAGAAAATATTGAAGGAAATGCAGAGAAGACAAAAACAATTTCGTTTAATCCTGATGATTATTACGATAGCTATGGTTCATATATTTTGGCATCTTTGTCAGATAAAACGGTTAATGTAATCTCAATAGAATAAGGGAGAAAAATATGTATTGTTCGAAATGCGGCAAACACTTGCCGGATGATGCGGTTTTCTGTGTCGCTTGCGGTTGTGCGGTGGGCGGACAGAATGTTCAAAAGAATAATAATCAGTCTTTTGACAGCTCGATAGAGTTAAACACATTATCACAAAGGCTCAATACCAACGGTATTATTTGGCTTGTGATAGGAGTTTTGCAAATTTTAGGTGGGTTGTTTGTTAATTGGTTTTTACTCATAGTTGGTGTTTTGAATATCGTTTCATCGTTTCAAGATATGAAAAACAGCAAAAGGTTGTTGGAAAAACCAAATGGAATTGTAGCAAAGTTTGAGCCGATTACCGGACCGGTAATAACATTGATTTATAATCTTGTTATCGGTGGTGTGATAGGCGTAGTGGGTTCTATATATTATTTTGTTGCAATCAGAAATTATGTTATGGAGAACAAACAGTTTTTTGCAAGTTTAGATGCAGAGGACAAATAATTGTTCAGTTTTTAATATGTTCTTTTCGAACATAAGAGTCAGAAAAAAACTCCTTGAGATTTTCTCAAGGAGTTTTTCAGTTATATCTGCTTCGCGGGGTTTAAAATCGTCCCTTTTTTCTGCCTGTCCCCCCACCGAAAAAACTAATATTTTCGCCTTTTAAACAGCAAAATAATACTATAATATGTATTATGCCGTATCTTGATAAGGAAGGCTTGAAAAAAACTTCTTTCGGTGATATAATATCAATGTATATGTTTGTAAAATTATACCTTTTTGAAAGTGAGTTTTTTATGAAAAGATTTATAGATGATATTAAAAAGTTTTGGAATTATACAATCTTCTCTACAAAGGCAGACCTTAAAGCAGAGGTTGCGGGTTCATATCTTAGTTGGATATGGTGGTTTTTAGATCCGTTGCTTTATATGCTTGTGTACTCCTTTGTGGCTGTAGTAGTTTTCGGAAGCAGTGAGCCGTATTTCCCCGTCTTTGTTTTTATCGGACTTAATTCCTGGCAGTTTTTCAGCAAAACGGTCAAAGCGAATGTAACGATAGTTACGAGGAAAAAGGGCATTGTAACTAAGGTGTATATTCCGAAGTTTACCTTTATTCTTGAACAGATATGTCTTTACGGCTTTAAAATGCTGGTTTCTTTCCTGCTCACCGTAGGATTTATGATTTTTTATAAGGTTCCTGTTGACTTTCGTGTTTTATGGATGATTCCCCTTTGGATTGAGCTTGCTCTTATCACCTTTGCAATAAGTACATTTTTACTGCATTTCGGTGTCTTTGTAGAAGACCTCTCAAACATAGTTACGGTAGTGCTTCAGTTGGGCTTTTATATGTCGGGAATATTCTACAATATAGAAACTCGTATCGGTAGGAAAAGTGAGCTTATAGCGAGCATACTCACAAAATGCAATCCTGTAGCGCTTATAATGTCGGACATGCGTAATGTTTTGATTTATCAGAAGGATCCGCACTATTTGGCTCTTGCAATATGGTTCTTGGTGGGACTGGCACTTGCTGCAATAGGTGTAAAAATTATTTACAAGCATGAAAACAGCTATGTTAAGATAATATAGGGAGAAAATTTATGAATGATTCTGCAATTTCGGTAAAAGACGTAAAAATCAGATACAGATGTATTAATAAAATTTCCATGCTTAAGGCTATACTTTCCCCAAAAAGCGTTAAAAAGACCGAGTATTTCGAGGCTGTAAAGGGCGTTTCCTTTGAGGTTGAAAAGGGAAAAATACTTGGAATTGTGGGAAAAAACGGTAGCGGAAAATCAACACTGCTCCGTGCTATAGCAGGAATTTTCTGTCCTGACGAAGGCAGTATAGATTTGCACGGAAACAACGTTTCTCTCCTTTCAATAGGCGTAGGCTTTCAGACTATGCTTACAGGACGCGAAAACATCTATCTTTCAGGTATGCTGCTCGGCTTTTCGCGTGAGCAGATTGACGAAAAGCTTGAAGAAATTATTGAGTTTTCCGAGCTTGGCGATTTTATAGACCGTCCTGTTAAAACCTATTCCAGCGGTATGCATTCAAAGCTTGCCTTTTCGATTACTGCAATACTTGAAACCGAAATTATGCTTATAGACGAGGTTTTGAGTGTAGGTGACGCTAAGTTTAAGAGAAAAAGCTATGCTAAGATGAAGAGTCTTATAGAATGTGCCGATAGAACCGTTATTATAGTATCCCATAGTTCTGATACACTTCAAAAGCTATGCGATAATATTTTATGGCTACACGACGGAGAGATAAAAATGATAGGTGCCACCTCAGAGGTGCTGCCTGAATACGATAAATTTATGTCTTAGTTAGCCTTAGCAGCACAAGAGGATAAAACAACAGGATTTGAGGAGCAACTCGGAGGTCAAAAATGGTGCAGTACAAATATAAGTTTTCTGTTGTAACAGCAGTTTATAAGGTTGAGGACTATGTTGCCGAAACTATCGAAAGCCTGATTGCACAGGACATAGGCTTTGAAAATATACAGCTTATTTTAGTTGACGACGGCACGCCTGATAAAAGCGGTGAGATTTGTGACCGTTACGCTGAAAAGTATCCCAATATCACCGTTATACATACGGAAAACGGCGGTGTTTCCTCTGCGCGTAATGTAGGACTTGAAAAGGTTGAGGGAAAATATGTAAATTTCCTCGATGCTGATGACAAATTATCTGCTGATACCCTTAAAAATGTTTGGAATTTCTTTGAAAAGCACTATGACGAAACCGATGTTGTGACTATTCCGCTTATCTTTTTTGACGGATATACAGGTATTCATCCGCTTAATTACAAGTTTGAAGGTGATAGCCGAGTAGTCGATTTAAACGTAAATTGGGATTATATACAGCTGTCTACTTCGAGCACCTTTATTAAAAAAGATATTTTAATGAAATTCCGCTTTGATACAAGGCTCGCTTATGCTGAGGATGCACAGCTTTTGCAGAAAGTATTACTCAACAGGCAGACACTAGGTGTTGTAACAGACTCCGAGTATTTATATCGAAGAAGAACAACAGGAGCGCCGTCGGCTATACAAAGCTCCTTTAAAAGCCTTGGGTGGTATCTTCCGTATTTAAAGCACTTCCAACAGCATACTATTAATTATGCTACCGAAAACTACGGAAAAACACCCAAATTTATTCAGTTTACCTTGATGTATGATTTACAGTGGAGAATAAAGCGCCCCACACTGCCATACGATATTTTATCTAAAGAGGAAACAGAAGAATATATTTCTATAATAAAGAAAATCTTTTCTTATATAGATGATGATGTAATAATGGCACAGCGTCAGATTTACAAGGAGCATAAGTTTTTAATATTTATGCTGAAATACGGTTGTGTTCCCGAGATAAAGTCTACCGAAAACGATATAGTTTACAGATTTTCTAAAGAAGCGGAATTCAGACCGTCAGAATTTAAATCAAAGCTTTCTTTCCTTGAAATTAAGAACAATCAGCTTATACTAGAAGGTATTGTTGCAAGAATTAACATTCCCTTTGATAGCTTTGAAATTACTGCTTATGTAAACGGAATTTCTCAAAAATGCGAAGTGTCCGAATTAGGAAAACCGACGGTTGCGTTAGATAACGAGATTTCCAAGAATTACCGTTATCGAGTACATATACCGCTTGAAGAGGGCAAAAAGTATGAAATAAAAATCGGCGCCATTATAAATGGAATCGATGTTGTTTTCACACGCCTAGAATCAACGCAGTATCTACCGGTTACCGATGCGTATAAAGCTTCTTATTGCAAAATCGGAAATCTGATAGTAAAGAAAAAGAAAAATCTCATTAAAATCCAAAAATCAAATCCGATAAAGCACCTTTTATATGAAATAATGTTTTTATTGGAGATTTTATTTAAAAAATCCCGAAACGGAAAAAAGGCTGCTGTTATGCGTATTATGATGCATATTTGTAAGCTTTTTGTAAAAAAACCGATTTGGCTTATTTCGGACAGGGCATCTGTTGCGGGAGATAACGGAGAAGCATTTTTCAGATATATGGTCAAAAATCATCCTGAAATTGAC
>JAQXZE010000036.1 GCA_029227055.1 Oscillospiraceae bacterium
GGTCCCCGGAAGACTACCGGGTTGATAGGCTGCAGGTGTAAGCGTGGTGACACGTGTGCTAGGCAGTACTAATAGACCGAGGGCTTGACCTATTTTTTCGTTCCTCTTTGTCTCTTTCTTTGTTCGGTTTTGAAGGTGCGAATATAAATTCGTATTTTAAAGCAACTCTTTTGAGTTGCTTTTTTTGTTTTTAGTCTCATTATTAAGGGATTAAATTGATAAATTTTTTGCATAAAATTTTTATAAAAAGCTATTGACAAAATTTTCTACCGGTGCTATAATAATTGATGGTTAGCATAGGCTAACCAATTTATTGGAATAAAATTGCCTTTGAAATATAAGAGAGGGTGGGGATAAAATGAATTTAACAAAGGCTGTTGAAGGTCAGGAATATGTTATTTCTGATATTGTTACAGGCGATGAAGAGCTTGATGCTTTTTTATTCTCACTTGGATGCTATAGTGGAGAGAAAATAACTGTAGTTTCGCGTCTTAAAGGTACTTGTGTTGTTTCTATTAAGGATGCAAGATACAGTATTGATAATCAGTTAGCAGAGGTAATTTTAATTTAAAAATTGCTTTCTGCTGCGGATTTATTTTTTTTACTATACGGTTAGCATATGCTAACTTGAATATGGTACATATATAGAACAGGAGAAAAAATTATGAGAATTGCTTTGGCGGGAAATCCAAACTCTGGCAAAACCACTATGTACAATGCCATAACAGGCAGTAACGAAAAGGTGGGCAACTGGGCGGGTGTTACGGTTGATAAGAAACAACACCCAATTAAAAAAGCTTACGCAGGTGCCTCTCAGCTGATCGCTGTTGACCTTCCGGGCGCTTATTCAATGTCACCCTTTACAAGTGAGGAAAGCATTACAAGTGCTTATGTAAAGAATGAAAATCCTGATGTTATTATCAATATTGTAGATGCAGATAATTTAAGCCGCAGTCTTTTCTTTACTACTCAGCTTTTGGAGCTTGGCATTCCGATAGTTGTTGCTTTGAATAAAAGCGATATCGGTAAAAAGAAGGGTAATAAAATTGATGCAGATGCGCTATCTAAAAAGCTTGGATGTCCGGTTATTAAAACTGTTTCTACCTCGTCGGACGGCTTAAAGGCACTTATTGAAACCGCTATATTACAGGCGGGTAAAGAGCAAGGTGCTCCTTACATACAGGGTGATATCGACCTTACCGATAGGATAGAGGTTAAAGCTGCTGACCGTAAGCGTTTTTCTTTTGTAAATAAAATTGTACAAGAGGTTGAAACCCGTAAAATTCTTACAAAAGATAAAAATTTCGGTGATAAAATTGACACTGTTCTTACTAATAAGTGGCTTGGTATTCCGATATTTGCTGTTGTAATGTTTCTTGTGTTTTATATTTCTCAAACTACACTAGGCTCTTGGATTGCTGAAGGCTATGAATTTGAAAATGGTACATCTCTTCCGGGACTTGTTCCGCTTCTTGAGAGTTTTCAAGGTTGGGTAGGGGAGCTTCTTGCTGATGCAAATCCACTTTTATCTGCTATCCTTGTTGACGGTATAATCGGCGGTGTTGTTGCAGTTGTGGGCTTCTTACCCTTGGTTATGGTAATGTACTTTCTTATTGCCCTTTTGGAAGATTGCGGTTATATGTCCCGCGTTGCCGTTGTGCTTGACCCCATTTTCAAAAAGGTTGGTCTTTCAGGCAAATCGGTAATTCCTTTTGTTATCACTATCGGCTGTGCAGTTCCTGGAATTATGGCAAGCCGAACCATCCGTAATGAGCGCGAGAGAAGGGCAACAGCTATGCTTGCTCCTTTTATGCCCTGCGGTGCAAAAATACCGGTTATTTCTTTGTTTGCAGGTGCATTTTTCGATAATGCGGGTTGGGTAAGCACCGTGATGTACTTATCAGGTATTGTGCTCATTTTCTTTGGTGCACTTCTTATCAATAAGATTACCGGATATAAGGCGAAAAAATCCTTCTTTATTATAGAACTTCCCGAATATAAGGTTCCTTCCTTCTGGGGCGCATTTAAATCTATGTGCAGTCGCGGTTGGGCATACATTGTTAAGGCGGCTACGATTATTCTTCTCTGCAATATGGCGGTACAGTTAATGCAGACATTCACTTGGAGCTTTAAGGTTGCAGAAACCTCAGATGCTTCTATTCTCGCATCTATCGCATCACCATTCGCTTATATTCTCCTTCCGTTTGTTGGTGTTCTCTCTTGGCAACTTGCTGCAGCGGCAATCACAGGATTTATTGCAAAAGAAAATGTTGTAGGTACTCTCGCTGTTTGCTTTATCGGCCTTGAAAACCTTATCGATACCGAAGAACTTGCCCTTATGGAAGGCGCCGGTGCAGAGGTTGCAGGCATTATGGCAATCACCAAGGTTGCGGCTCTCGCATATCTTATGTTTAATCTTTATACTCCACCTTGCTTTGCTGCAATTGGTGCGATGAACGCCGAAATGAAGAGTTCAAAATGGCTTTGGGGCGGTATAGGACTTCAGCTTGCTGTAGGATTTACAGTTGCTTACCTTGTCTACACTATCGGCACCCTTATTTTAGAACCCGCAAAGCTCGCAGTATTACCTGCAGTTTTAGGTCTTGTAGCTATTATTGCAATAGCTGCAATTATTGCGGTAATTTGCATTAAATCTGATAAAAAATTAAAAGAAGAGAAAGTTTTAACGGCAAAGAGTTAAGTTTATGGAAGATATAATTATAATTTTAATTGTTCTAATTATTGTAGTCGGCGCTGCTGCCTATGTATATAACCAAAAGAAAAAGGGTGCTACCTGTATTGGTTGCCCCCATTCAAAAACTTGCGGTAAGCATAAATGCGGTTGTACAAACACCTTTAAAGAGAATAATGAAAAGTGAATAGTGAAAAGCTAACAAGAAAAAAATCCCGTTCTCATATGAGAACGGGATTTT
>JAQXZE010000037.1 GCA_029227055.1 Oscillospiraceae bacterium
GAACTGACCCATATACCCAAATGACAACAAATCTGTGTACATTTGACGACGGAACTAAGGCTAAAAAGATTGAAGGATATCATTTCTATAAGGATCAGGACACAAAGTATAATTTTATGATAGTGGCAAAGAACCGCACCGTATATGTTTACTTTAAGGAGGATAGTGAGGATATATCGAAGCTCGGTATCTGTCGCGCGGTAATACCTAATGTAAATACTGCGGGATATGTTTCAATTTTTGGTGTAAATGGCGTGTCTTTCGATATTTTTAACTATAAGCTTACAAATATTGCACCTGAAGCTACCGAGGATTCCGATATTGCGCTCAGAGAATCTTTTGAAAAGGAAACAATATCCGAAAAGCTAGTTACATCAGGTTCAGCTGAAGTAAAAGACGGAGCATTGCAGTTATCAAACGGCAGTTTAGAGATGAAGGATAAGAGCAGATATTATATCGCAAACTTCTCTATCCTAAAAACAAATGCTGATTTAACCATTAGCTTTTCTGATAACAAATCCGTGCTACTTTCTAAAGATTTGAAGAAAGTAACGGTAAAAGAAGGCAGCAAGAAGATGACCTTCGATGTATCTATGTATAATCTTGCTGATTATAAAAATACCCAGATACAACTTATTTTGCAGTATGATGCTCTGTCGATAGCTGCAAAGGGATTATATGAACCTAACGATAAGTTGGCAACACCAATTGTTGAATATACATTTGCAAAACCTGTTGCAGAGGGTATTCTCAAATGGACATCAAAGGACGCATTATTAGACAACATATCGGTATATGCTCTTGACCACAGTTATAAAGCGGCGTCTGTCAGTTATGAAGAGGACCCAAATGATACTGATATGTGGCCAAAGAAGGAAAACATTATAACTGAAACTATTGTGGAAACCGAAAAGGAAGCCGGAATGCCTGCTGTGTTTATCGTTATATATTCGGTAGTAGGTGCTGTAATTCTAGCCCTTTTGGCTGTTATTATTATCGTTTCGGCGAAGAAAAGAGGTAAAGCGCAATGAAAAAACTGATTGCTGTTTTTCTTGTAATTATGCTTGTTCTTTCGGTTTCAGGTTGCGGTAAAAATCCTGATGATACTGCAGCCGGCATTATAAAGAGAGAAACCCCTTTAAAATACGGAATAAACGCACATATATTTGAACTTCGTCCTGTTATGGACCCTAGTTCTGTTTTGGCTAATGTTTCAGATATGTCCGGTGTATTTGGTTTTGAATATTACCGTTTAAGTACTCCGCTTGACTCAATGTTCACCGTAGGTGAAGGTGATGTGCCTATATTTAAAGAGGGACAAAGGAAGCTTATACATCAGGTAATCGAAAAAATGACCGCGGCGGGCGTGAAAAAATTTGTAGCGGTAAGTGATGCTCCGATTTATCCTTACGGTTACAAAGTAACCACTACCGGAGTAATTCCGGACCCTGTGGTTGAAAGAGATATGTATATTCGTTGGATGAAGCTTTATGCAAGAGCATGGGCTATGATTGTAGAGGAATTTCCTGAGATTGCTTATGTTGAAACAGTGAACGAGCCGGATCTTGGCGATGCTAACATATTCACAAAGCAGGGTCACCAGTGGGGTGTAGACGACCAATATAAGTACAGCACCTCCGATAAGGCTCATATGATAGCCGACTTGCAGTACTATACATATAAGGCGGTTAAAGAAGTAAATCCTAAAGTATCTGTTACAACACCCGGATTTTCCACCAGACGTGAGGGTGAAGGATTTTTAGATGTGCTTTACGAGGCAATAGAATCGGGAGCTCATCCTTTCGGTGAAGATTTTGGAGATACAAATCCTGATAATTATTTCGATGCTATCAATTTCCATTGCTATTTAAATACAGATACAATTGACGAATACTTTAAGCATTGTGATGATTTTTATAAGGCAACTGAACGTCATAACGATGTGGGCAAACCTGCTATCTTAACCGAATGTGGCTTTACTGACCACGATAACGAGGCAAACGAAATAACAAACGGCGAAAAGATGACCGAGCTGCTCAATCTTTATAATGAAAAAATGCCTTATTTAGAAGCAGTTATGTTCTATATGTTAAACGATTATCACACTTACTCGGTTAATACCAGCGAAGATAATTTCGGATTGTTTACTTCGTTCGGTGACCCCGAAAAGCCGTGTTGCCCTAAACCTGCCACAATAGTGCTTTATAAATTTATGCATAAAACAGAGGATATAACTCCGCTTTATAAATACTGCCCTGAACTTATTAGGAAGTAAGTTTAATATATTAGAAAACAATTAAAACGGATAAAATTTTTATCGTGAAAGGTGGTATTAGAAAAAACAAAATAATGTCCCAAGGCAGTCGCTCTATTGCCAGAACGCAATGTGAGCTAAAAATTCTATAAAAGGAGAAATAGTTATGGGAAAAAAGTTTAAAAAACTCTTAGCGGCAGCATTATCCCTTATTATGCTGTTTACTTTCTGCACAGTACCGATGACTGCAAGTGCAGAAACACCCGCAGATGAAGCCTATGAAACCCCTGCCGAAATCGGTTTTACTAATTTGAAAGATGGCGACAGTTATCTTTCCGGTGAGAAGTCAATGGGCGTAGGTTCAAAAGTATTTACTTTTGAAGCAGACACCTATTCCAACGTAGTAAAATTCACATGGATTGCAGGTGTTACCGCTACTAATGAATTTAAAGTTTCATTTGATGCAGTAGGCGACCAGATTTCCGATCCTTTCGGTTTCGGAGTTAAAGCATCTTCCGGTGCAACATCTGTTGATACAGTAGTATTCCAAAACGGTCTTAATACTGCAACAAAGAAATTGGCTGCACCTGTAGTAAAAGATGATGAACACGATATCGAACTTGGAAGAAAGAAAGTCTTAACAGGTTCGAATGCAGGCAAATATTATGTATACTTAAAGTTTGACGGCGAACTTATTGGCTCGGAATATGTTTCCGTAGACGAAAACAATCAGTATACAGCTTCAAACTCTACAGTAACAATGCTTAAGTCAATTAGATTTGTTACTTACGGTAGAGGCGGCGCTGACAAAATTAAAGAAACCCCTGTTCCCGAAACCTTTGAAGCCCCTACCGAAATCGGCTTTACCGATTTGAAGGATGACGGTAATTATCTTTCCGGTGACTATAAGGCAATGGGTGCAGGCTCAAAAGAGTTCACTTTTGATGCTGATACCTATTCTAATGTAGTAAAATTCACATGGATTGCCGGCGTTACTGCTACTAATGATTTTAAAGTTTCGTTTGATGCAGTAGGCGATCAAATTTCTGATCCTTTTGGTTTTGCAGTTAAAGCAACTGATGGAGCAACTTCCATTGACACAGTAGTATTCCAAAACGGTCTTAATACTGCAACAAAGAAATTGGCTGCACCTATAGTGGTGGGAGACGAACACGATATTGAGCTTGGAAGAAAGAAAGTATTAACCGGTAAAAATACAGGTAAATACTATGTATACTTAAAGTTTGATAATGAACTCATCGGCGAAGGATATGTTTCCGTAGACGAAAACAATCAGTATACAGCTTCAAACTCTACAGTAACAATGCTTAAGTCAATTAGATTTGTTACTTACGGTAGAGGTGGCGCTGACAAAATTAAAGAAATGTTTGTTCCTGAAACACTTGAAACTCCTACTGAAATCGGATTTACCGATTTAAAGGATGGAGATGGTTATCTTTCAGGTGAAAAAGCAATGGGCTCAGGTTCAAAGGAGTTCACTTTTGATGCTGATACCTATTCAAACGTAGTAAAATTCACATGGATTGCCGGTAAAACCGCTACTAATGAGTTCAAAGTTTCATTTGATACAAAAGGTAGCGACCAGGCTTCTGATCTGTTTGGTTTTGGCGTTTGGGCATCCAATGGCGCAACATCTATTGATACAGTAAAATTCCAAAATCTTGACAGCGCAGCAAAGAAATTATCTGCACCTGTATTAGTAGGCGATGAGCACGATATCGAACTTGGAAGACAAAAAGTTTTAACCGGCAAAAATGTAGGTAAATATTATGTATACTTAAAGTTTGATAATGAACTTATCGGCTCGGAATATGTTTCCGTAGATTCAAATAATCAGTATACAGTTTCAGGCACTACAGTAACAATGTCTAAGTCAATTAGATTTGTTACTTTTGGCAGAGGCGGTGCTGACAAAATTAAAGAAACAGTTGTCGGCGAAACCTATGACAAGTATGATGAAGTTACATATTCCGATTTAAAGAATGACGGTCAGCCGTTAGCTAGTGAGCATACTCTCACTGGTGGCTTTACTCTTACTTATGATGCAACATCTCCGTCTTATTCGGCTGTTCTAAAATTCCGTTTTATAGCAGGCTCAAAGCCCGGTGTTCAGTTCTCGTTTGACGAGGGTGCAAGTGGAAATATCGCTTACCCATTCGGTGCTTGGATTAAGAGAGCAAACTCAGAGGGTGCAGGGGAGAACGGTGCATGGCATCTTAAACCCGACTCATTACCAATACTTAATATGAGCGAACCTCTCGTTCAAGGAAAAGCTTATGATTTAGAACTCGGTCGTCTTAAGGTTCTTACCGGTGAAAATACCGGCAAGTATTATGTTTATCTAAAGGTTAATGGCGAACTTCTTCAGGAAGGCTATTCCTCTGTAGATGAAAATGGCTACTATACTTCCGGCTCCAAAACTGATTGCCAGCTTTCCAATAAAATTAGATTTGGCTGTTGGGGTAATGGCGGAGAAGACAAAATGACCGCATCACCCGAAATTGAAAACTATGATAAGTATGATGAAGTTACGTATTACACATTAAAGAAAGACGGTCAGCCGTTAGCTAGCGAACAACAGATTCTTAGTGGTGGCTTTACTCTTACTTACGATGCAACTTCTCCGTCTTATTCGGCTGTTCTAAAATTCCGTTTTATAGCCGGCTCAAAGCCCGGTATTCAGTTCTCGTTTGACGAGGGTTACAATGGAAATATTTCAAATCCGTTTGGTGCTTGGATTAAGAGACCTGATTCAGACGGAGCCGGTGCGAACGGTGCATGGCATCTTAAACCGGATTCCTTAAGTATGGTTAATATGAGTGAACCTCTCGTTCAAGGAAAAGCTTATGATTTAGAACTCGGTCGCCTTAAGGTTATTAGCGGCAAGAATACCGGTAAGTATTATGTTTACCTAAAGGTTAACGGTGAGCTTATTCAGGACGGTTATTCTGCTGTTGATGCAAACGGCAAGTATACTTCCGGTCAAAAAACCGATTGCCAGCTTTCCAATAAGATTAGATTTGGCTGTTGGGGCAATGGTGCAGAAGATAAAATGACCGCATCACCGGAGCCTGAAAATTATGAAGCTTATGATGAAATCGGATATGAGGATTTGATTTATGACGGTCAGCCGGTTTCAGGCAGAAACTTTGGTCTTACAGGCAAAAATATATTTACCTACAACCGTACATCTGATACATATTCTGCAATTTTCAAATATCGTTGGACAGTAGGTTCTCTTGCAAAATTCTCCTTGTCCTTTGATACAAATAATGTAGAAGGAACAGGCGAGGAGTCATTCCCGTTCTGTGCGGTAGCTAAATATCCTAATCAGGATGACTACGGTAAGGCTGCAGGACCTAACGGTGCATGGCAGATTGACCCGTCAAACGATAGTCTCTTGGTGAATATGAGCGAGCAGCTTGTTCCCAGAAGAGCTGTAGATATCGAGTTTGGGCGTCTTAAGGTTAAGGACGGTAGAAACGCAGGTAAATACTATGTTTACTTAAAGGTTGACGGCGAACTTATTCAGTCATACTATGCAACTGTAAACGAAGACGGTACTTATAAAAATACTAAGCTTTCAAACAACATCGTATTTACAGTATATGGTTCTGAAGGCACCAAGATTAGTCCTTACAATGTGGAATTAGGTGCTATCAAGGCCGAAGGTAAAGTAGGCGATTTTGATGGCGACGGTGTTGTTGGTACAAGTGACCTTATTCCTCTTAAAAAGGTTATTTTAGGTGTATTAAGCACAAGCGAAACGCTTGGCGGAATTGCTGACTTCAACAATGACAGCAGAGTAGACGTTCTTGACTTCATTGCTATGAAGAAAGAAATGGTATCCGGTAATACTTATGAAAAGACAGGTAGTCTTTTATTCGGTACTCAGGAGCATCTCCTTGAGGATGCTACCAAAACAGCCGAGTATATAGCTGATGCTTCTGCTGCTTTAGGTGCTAATGCATATCGTTTAAGCAAACCTATCCATAATTTGTACTCGGCTACAGCAACTAATGGCGTTGAAGTAAACGAAGAGAATATGGCACAGTTCAGAGCAATGGTTAATGCACTTGTAGATAAGGGAATCACAGAAATCCTTTATGTAACCGATTCCTTCATACTTCCCTTTGGATATGGTGACCCTGCTAAGAACCACAATAAGACAGTTCCGGATCCGGCAACTGATACAGAAAACTACATTGCTTGGCTTACCGTAAATGCAGCAGCATTTAAGGCATTAGCAGAAGAATTCCCTGAAATCAAGTACTTCGAACCTTATAACGAAATCAATGTTTCGAAAGGTAGCAGACTTGAAAAATACGGTATTGGTTGGGATGCAACCGAAGCTGAACAGGAAGCATACAAATTTACCGTTGAGGAAAGAGCCGGCATTATGGCTGACCTTTGCTGGTATATTTCCAATGCTGTTAAATCTGTAGACCCTGCAAACAAGGTTACAACACCTTCTCTTAGTGTTGATGTTCAAGATTCTGTTGAAGGTAACTTCCTTGATGAGTTATACAAAGCTATTGAATCCGGTGCACATCCGTTTAACAGAGTTACTTCTGATACAAGAATAGATAATTACTTTACAATTATCAATATTCATAATTATGCGGATTATGCTAATAGCGATAGTGCATCTGACCTACAGGCAGAAGTGGATGAATGGGCAACTCAGATTACGGCTGCTTATGATGTGGTTAAAGCTCATGGTGACGGTGACAGTCGCGTATGGCTTACCGAGACCGGTATGTCTACATACAATCCCGGTGAAAACGGCACTCCGCGCGATGAGCAGAGAGTAGCAAATATAATTGGTTTAGCACTCGAAGAGCTTGATACAGAGCTTACCTTTGTTGATGCTGTGTTCTTATATAAGATTGCAGATATGTCATCAGATAAAGATGTTACTGCAGTAGAAGCTCATTACGGATTGTTCTATTCGGGTGACGATTTTGACTATCCTTATGCAGCAAAACCGAGTGCAAAGACGGTTTACAGCTTCTTTAATGGCGGTACAACCGACTATTCCGCACTTGATGCTCTCGTTAGCAAATACCTTGGTTAATTAAATTAGTTATTGTATAGTGTTTAGCACTATACTAAAGCCTTTTGGGGCAGCAATGCCCCAAAAGGCAACCGATGTCATTATTTTAATAATGATAACGGAATACAGATAAGCTTTATTATCTTTATTCCACTGTTATTATTAGTTTTGTAATCAAGCCTTACGGATTTTAAAATATATACTTAATTATTAAGGAAGAAAAGTTATGGGAAAATTTTTTGGCAATTATGCGGTGTATCGCTATACTTCCCGTCTTTTGTATAACGCCTATGACTACAAACAAGAAAGAAAAAACTCCCTTAAAATTCCGTGCTGACGGCAAGTTTAAAATTGTCATTTTTTCCGATGTTCAGGATAAGTTTCCTGTTCATCAAAGAGTAATCAGCATTATGGAACAGGCTTTAGAACGCGAAAAACCGGATTTTGTTGTATTTTTAGGCGACCAGACCGAAATGAACACAAAAGATCCTCAAGTTGATTTCAGAAGAACTATTAGGCAAATACTTGAACCTGTAGTGAGGACTTCGGTTCCTTATGCATTTGTATTTGGTAATCACGATGATCAGTGTTACTATATCGGTACCCGTGCCGATAAGAAGAGATTGCTTTCTGTTTATCAGTCAATTGGCGACTGTCGTACCTATGATGCGAACCCAAACCTTACCGGAGCCGGTACCTGTAAGCTTCCAATTTATGCGTCGGACGGTAGTGGTATTGTTTTTCTACTTTGGATGGTAGACTCAAACACCTATCAAAATCCCATTACTGAGCAAGGTGGATACGATAATCCTCATGCTGACCAACTCGCTTGGATGAAAGCAAATAATGATGCAGGGGTTAATTCACTTGTGTTTCAGCATATTCCTATGCCGGAAATTTATAATCTCTTGCTAGAGGATGAAAACGGTACTAAAATTTACGGCGGAAAGAAATATGCAAAAGCATTAAATATAAATTCTTTAGGTAGTCTTGGCGAATTTCCGTGTCCTTGCAATGCAGAAAATGACATGGGCGAATTTGCAACACTTAAAGAAATGGGTAATGTTTTGGGCGTATTTACAGGTCACGACCATTTAAATGATTTTATCGGTACTTATGACGGTATTGATATGCTTTCCGTTCCCGGTATGACCTATTTTAACTATGGCGACGAGGCTGTGAGAGGCTACGGCGTTATTGAACTTAGGGAAAATAATCTTTCTAATTATGATTATCATTCGGTTAAGTTTTCTATGTTAGATACGGAAGTGGAAGCTTTCAACAAAACGCTATATGATGGTGTATAGACCTATTATAAAGAAATCTGAACAAAGCCTATGGCTTTTTAGATATAAAATATACTATGAAGGGTGAATGCAAAGAATATGTGTAAAGGGAAAAAATTAAAAGCTATTATCGGAATTTTACTTATGGTTGCATTAATTGTAAGCACTTTAATTGTTCCGTTACAAAACGCTTTTGCGGTTAATACGGACGGTGCTGTGACAGTTGCCCGTGGCGGTTATTATGATTTACCGGAAACAGTTGAAAATTACGGTACATCGGATAAAACGCTTGAATTCGACCTTAATATACTTATTGCAAGCACTGATGTTTGCAAATTAGGTTTGTATAATGGTAGTACAATGGTTTCGCTTGAATTCTTATTGCGTGACAAAGAAGGCGGGCTTACTATGATGGTTGATGAGCTTGGAGATGGCTGGTACCATTATACAATTCCTTTTGCTACCATTCCTCGCGGGGACGGTCAGGAGAGCAGTTCAGTCACAAGAATTCGTGCAAGAAGCACCTTCCCGAGTGGCACTAAAATTAATAATATCAGCGTAGGTATCAATAAGCCGGAGGCATTTACCGAGGATTACGATACTGTAACACTTGCTGATTTAGACTTGATTGGAAAAGATTATGAAACTCCCGTTAAAAGCGGTTCTTATCAATATAACGGCAAGTCTAAAACACATTCGGTTATCGTTAAATTCGGATGGGAAGCCAATATCAGCAACAACATTGACTGGAAAATCGCTCTTGATACCTATTGGAACGCCAACTGTATGGTTTGGTTCAGACCCGACCATATCTATTTCTGCCCCGGTGATGGTTCCTTTAAGGAATTAAGGGTTTTAGCTGATCCAATCACTAGCGGTAAGCACGAGGTTGAATTTGGTAGACTTCGTGTTGTATCAGGTCCGAATCACGGCAACGATTATGTGTTCCTCAAAATTGACGGTGAAGTAGTAGCTTCCCTATACACTAAGCATTATCAGACCGAGGGCGGATACCTTGCTTACAATGATGTGACTACCGTTCCGACTTATACCGTTCATTTTTTAAACGACGGTCTTTCAAAACAAGGTTTTTCAGGATTTTTAAAATACGAAGATTTGAATAAAATTACGGTGGATGTTTTAGGTCAAGAGTATATCTATTACTCAAAAGATAACACCTATTTTATGCCCGAAATGCCTGTAATTAAGGGCAAGATTTTAAATGGCTTATATAATGGTAAGACCAAATATAATGGTTATACAAATAAGGATATTAAATTAACCGCAAAATTTGAGGATATTAAGTACGAGCCGTATGATACTATTTCCCTTAAGGATTTGGGAGTTAAAGAAAAAGAGATTTTAAATCAGACAAATACGGTATATACCTATGAAAAGACAGCAGAGAGTGGTGGACGACTATTTCAGTTTGTTCTCGAACCTGTTGGAGATATGAAGAACGGCGACGGACCGCAGATAGCTATTACTAATGACTGGTCCTCAATCAGTTATGCTAGGGTGTGGTTCCAAAGTAATACAAGGTCACACATTTATTATAGTAATAAACCTCAGGGTACCGATATTTCGACAGACCTTTCTCTTGAACCCGGTAAGCAATATAACATCGAATTTGCCGTTCGTGTTATGGCAAATAAGGGATATGAGGGCAAAAAGATTTTTGAGGTTACCGTAAACGGTGAAGTTTTGGTTCAGTATGTAGATTGTAAGGCTGACCTTAGTAAAAATATAATATACTTCCACGGTGGAACGGGCTCTGTTTATCTTAGAAATCAGCCGGTATATAAAACAGTTAAGTTCTATAACGGCAATACCCTTATGGGTACTTATAAGGTAGAGCGCGACGGTCTCTTACCAAAGGTAAAAGAACCCGCAGCTAAAAACGGTGTCCCCTTTGCCGGTTGGTATACCGCAAAATCCGGCGGAACTCTTTGGGATGAAAATGCAGACCGCGTATACAACGATATGAGCCTTTATGCGCATTTTGCAAATGTAAGGGTAATTAAGGCGAATGTTGACGGAAAGCTACTTACCTATCGTGTTAAAGTAGGTAATACCCTTGAAGAACTGCCCAAGCCGCAAAAGTCTGGACACGTATTTATGGGTTGGTTATCAGACGGAAAGCTATTTACGGGTAAAGTAAGCAAAAAGATGAACATTACTGCTTCGTTCGAGGCCTATAGCTTTGAGACTTATGATGAAATCAGTTTGCGCGATTTGGGTATTAAAGGGGACCTTGATATTTCAAATTTAGGTCCAAATAATACAGCAGCTTATACATACGATAAAGCAGCAAAAACAGGAGGAAGAGTATTCAAGGGAGTTTATATTCCGCCTGAAAATTTGTCTAACGGTTTACAGGTAAGCTTTTCGCGACGTTGGGACGAAAACTATTTTGCAAAACTGCGTTTCACAAAAGCTGATAAGATTGAAGTTTATTCAAGTGGTGTCGACGGTGGTTTACCAACCTTAACACTTGCTACTGAAATTATCGGCGGAAAAGAGTATCTGTTTGAAATTGGTGTACGTGTGTTAAACAACAAGGGCTATAAAGGTATCAAAGTACTAACAATTTATTTAAACGGTGAACTAATCTTTGAAGAATTTAACAACAAAGCTAACATTGAAGGTGCAGAAGTATTCTTCCAAGGTTGGACCAATACCGGTATTCTTCGTGGTACCGATATTTACAAAACTGTATCATTCTACGACGGAGATAAACTCTTGTCCTCGAAAAAAGTTTTACGCGGAAACACGGTAAAATCAATTGGCAAACTTTCCAATAAAGGTGATAGACTCTTTATGGGTTGGTTTACTGAATTTGGTGAAGAATGGAATTTTGAAACTAATGGTATTTATCTCGACACTGTTTTCAAAGCTAAATTCCAAAAACGCACATATCCCGTTTTACTGATGGTAGACGGTGTTCTCTATAAGCGTATCAACGCTTTTGCAGGGGAGAGTGCTCAGATATTTGACATACCTACCAAAGATGGCTTTGAGTTTGATAAGTGGCTTGATGTTGACGGCGGCGAGTATGATATGCAGACAAAGGTTAATGCTCCTGTAACCTTAATTGCAAGCTTCAAAGAAGCAGATTCAGACCAAAGCACACAACAAAGCGGAACTCTAAAACCGATTGAAAAAGAGGAAGATAAACCGTCTAATTTGAAATATATATTATTCGGTATTATCGGTCTTGTAGTTATCGCAGCTGAAGTATGTATAATAATTTATAAAAAACGTTCTAAGAAATAATTTAAGCGAGGTGGTCAGCCGTATATCCATTTGGATTCGGCTGACCATTTTAAGCAATTTTAATTAATTTATGCCGAAAAGCTTTGAAAAATCGCTCAAAGTTTTTCAGGATAGATTAAAAATACTTTATTTTATAGCAGATATGCAGTATTATTAGAATGTAGAAAATTTTCACCAAAGGATGAAATGATATGATATTAGGTTTTGATATTGGCGGAACAAAATGTGCTGTTGTGGCAGCTAAAATAAATGAGGGCGAAATTGAGATTACGGCAAAGGAAAAAGTTCCTACTGATTTGAAAATTGAGCCTTGCAAAATGATAGACCGCCTAATTGCTTTGGCAGATAAAATCTGTGGCGGAGAAAAACCTGAATCTATAGGCATATCCTGTGGCGGACCTTTGGATTCAAAAAAAGGTGTAATTTTGGGCCCTCCAAACCTGATTGGTTGGAACTATGTGCCGATTGTAGACCAAATTAGAGAGCATTACGGCGTACCTGTGCATCTTCAAAATGATGCCAATGCCTGTGCCGTTGCCGAATGGAAATTCGGTGCGGGAAGTGGTACTCAAAATATGGTGTTTTTAACATTTGGAACGGGTCTTGGCGCAGGACTTATTTTAGATGGAAAACTTTATAGCGGTACAAACGATAATGCCGGAGAGGTAGGGCATATAAGTCTTGAAAAATTCGGCCCTGTGGGATATGGAAAATCAGGCTCGTTTGAAGGCTTTTGCAGTGGCGGCGGAATAGCACAGTTAGGATATATGTTGGCTCTTGAAAAATCTCAGCAGGGCGAATATCCCTTGTACTATAAACCCGGTATGAGCAAGGAAGAAATAACAGCGAAGACGGTTGGAGATGCCGCTGAACAGGGGGATAAAACCGCATTAGAGGTTTATAATATCTGCGGAGAATACTTAGGAAAAGGTCTTTCTATTCTGATTGATATTTTAAACCCCGAGCGGATTGTAATAGGCAGTATATTTGCCCGTTCTAAAAACCTTTTGTGGCAGTCTGCCTGTGAAGTGATAAAAAGAGAAGCGTTAGAGGACAGTGCGAAATGCTGTGAGGTAGTTGCAGCAGAACTCGGTGAGCATATAGGTGATTATGCGGCTATTGCTACTGCTTTGTTATAAGGAGATTAAAAAATGAGTTTATATGAGCGTTATGAAAATTTGAATACAGAAAAACAAAATATTGAAAATGCAAAGGATATTATAATTAACTCTTTTAAATCAGGCGGCAAGCTTTTGCTTTGCGGTAACGGTGGCTCCTGTGCTGATTGTGACCATATTGTAGGGGAGCTTATGAAGGGATTCCTTGGTAAAAGGTCTTTGTCCGAAGAGCAAAAGCAAAAAATGATAAATAATGCCGATTATATAAACAGAGAGTGGCTAGAACAGTTGCAAGGCGGTTTACCCGCAATATCATTAACATCGGCAACAGCTTTGAATACAGCCTTTTGTAATGATGTTAACCCCGAGCTTTTATATGCTCAACAGTTGATGGGACTTGGAAAAAGTGAGGATGTTCTCTTTTGTATCAGTACATCGGGTAATTCTAAAAATGTATGCGCTGCAGCAATAGTAGGTAAAGCGCTCGGCATTACGGTTATCGGACTTACAGGTAAAAGCGGGGGTAAACTCAAAGAAATTGCAGATGTTTGTATATGTGCTCCCGAAACCGAAACCTATAAAGTTCAGGAACTTCATCTGCCTATATATCATTATATCTGCGCAGAAATTGAAAAGTATTTCTTTAATAGCTAATAAGAGGAGGTATTTCCTTGGAAATTTACACTCGAAAAACCATTGATAAGGTAAAACGCCTATACGGTGAGTATAGAAAGTTTTTATATAATAAGGTAGCAGAACTGAATTGCGAAATATCCGAGATAGCGGCACCAGAAAACACCCCTGAGGCTCGTTCGCGTTTTAAGGCAGATATGCCAAAAGGTGACTTTAAAAAGATAAATTCGGGCGATAAATGGGGCGGCGAATTTTGCTATGCGTGGATTCGTTCAAAATATACCGTTGAAAAAGAATTTGAGGGTAAAAAACTGCTTTTAAGACCTGATGTAGGTCTTGTTGAGGGCTTGCTATTTTTAAACGGCAAAGCTTCGGGGATCTTTGATGTATGCCCCGATATTCCATCGGATTTTCGTCTGCACGAGGTTCAGCCGCTAACTCTCGATGCGAAATGCGGAGAAACTTTCGAGATTGCAATCGAGTGTTATGCAGGGCATAAAGTACTTGGAACCAGACCTTATGAAAACGGCGAAGTGGATAAATGGAGTTTTTATCCAGCTGACTTTGTTCGTACATTTAATTCTTTAGATGTTGTTGTGTGCGATGAAACAGTTGCAGAGTTTTTAACTTTACATAGAACAGTTGCGCAAATTTTGGACTGTTATGACGAAAACACAGCACAGCATGCAGCGGCAATAAATGCCTTTTGCGAGATTTTCAAGATTTTACCTCTTTTACCTTCTGAAGTTACATTTGACCTACATTCTGCTCTCGAAAAAGCAAATGAAATATTAAGAGGCGTAACGACGAGAAAGAGCGCTGAAGGTGAAGAACTCGGGTATGTTGGGCTTATAGGACACAGTCACCTTGATACTGCTTGGCTATGGCCCGTTCGTGAAACACTTCATAAGGCTGCAAGAACCTTTTCAAACGCTTTAAGACTTATGGAGATTTACCCTGATTATCGTTTTATGCAAAGCTCGGTTGTTTATATCGATTGGATGAAAAAATATTATCCTGATATTTATGAGGACATAAAGAGGCGAACCGCAGAGGGCAGATGGGAGCCAAACGGCGGTGCGTGGGTAGAGTGCGATAATAATATCCCTGCGGGCGAGTATATCATCAGGCAGTTTTTGCTTGGTCAGCGATATATGAAAGAAAATTTAGGATATATGGCGGACTGCTTCTGGCAACCCGATACATTCGGCTATTCTGCTGCAATTCCTCAAATCCTAAAAGGGTGCGGTATTAAGTATTTTCTTACAACAAAGCTTTCTTGGAATGAGGCGAATGTTTTTCCGCATGATTCGTTTATTTGGAAGGGTATAGACGGCACGCAGGTGCTAACTCACTTCAATGTTACGCATCTTTGGCCGAGTGTTAAGGATATTAAAAATAATGCACTTAAATCTATAAAACACCCCGAAGTTTCAAATATGAAGCTTTTGTCCTACGGCTTTGGAGATGGCGGCGGAGGACCTAGTTATTCTATGCTTGAAAGCGAAAAGGTTGTTAAAGATATGGCGGGAATGCCAAAGCTCGAAAGTACAACCGTAAGTAGATTTATGAAACGACTTGAAAGCACCGCAAAAAATTTACCTATCTTTTCGGGCGAGCTTTATCTTGAACTGCATAGGGGAACTTTAACCCAAATGCATGAAATAAAGCAAACGAACCGTAATTTAGAAAAAGCAATTCATAATTTTGAGCTTTTATCGGTTATGACCGATAGTAATGATGAAGAATTACGAGATAAAACTCTCAAAACCTTGCTTACAAACCAGTTCCACGATATTTTACCGGGCACCTGTATTGCCGATGCACACGATGTTGCAATTTATGAGAATAAAAAGGCGATAGATGACCTCATAAGCGGTATGAAGAGCTTCTTTAACGAGGATAAATCGGTAATGAGTATATGCAACACTCTTTCTTTTGAGAGAAACGACCAAATTATACTTAAAAATACCGATTTTATACCCGATAATTCTATTGTTCAGGAGTATACCGATGTTTACGGTGATAAATGTAGAGCCGTTTCGGGTATTACTATGCCTGCATTTTCGATTACTCCCTTTAAATCGGGGGAGGCAAAAACTGCGGAGTGTCCATTTAAGGTTGAGGGCAACAAAATTTCAACCCCATTTGCAGATATTATTATGGAAAAAGGACGCTTTGTTTCTTATAAAACAAAGCGTGGCTTAGAGGTAGTATCGGATGCGAATATTCCGCTTAATACTTTGTATTTTGGTGAGGATATTCCTGAAGTTTGGGATAATTGGGATATCGATTACGATCAAGCACAAAAAATACGCGAGGTTCCTGAATTTGTTTCGAGTGAGGTTGTATCAATTGGCGCATTGCAGCTTCGTATTCGGGTAAAGTATAAGTTCGATAATTCTACACTTTCTCAGGATATAATCTTCTATTCGGATAATCCGCGTATAGATTTCCAAACGGTAGTCGATTGGAACAGTCCGCATTCTTTGTTAAAGGTTGGCTTTAAGGTTAATGTTTTAGCGGGAGAGGCGAGATTTGAAACTCAGTTTGGTAATATAAAAAGACCTACTCACGAAAATTACCCAACCGATAAAACACAATTTGAAGTTTGCAACCACAAATGGACCGACCTTTCGGACACAAGATTCGGCGTCTCACTTCTTAATGACTGTAAGTACGGTATATCGGTAAATGAAAACGACATGCGCCTGACCTTACATAAGGGCGGTTGCCGTCCTGACCCGAGAGGAGATAAGGGTGTTCATAAGTTCACATATTCCTTGCTTGTTCACGAAACTGCATTTTCCTCTGGAGCGGTTATTAAGCCGGCTTATGAGCTTAATTATCCTGTGCTTGTGTTTAACGGTTCTGTAAATTCTGATAATAGCAAATCGCTTTTGAGCGTAGATGCCGATAATGTTATTATTGAAACCGTGAAGCCCGCTGAGGACGGCAATGGCTTTATTGCCCGTATTTATGAAACAGAGGGGAGCTATACCATTTGTAATTTGGAATTTGATTCTAAATTAAAATCAGTTTTCAAAACCGATATGCTCGAATATGAAGACGAAGCTATAGATACGGAAAATAATAGCATAAAGCTCGACTTCAAACCCTTTGAAATTAAAACCTTACGCTTTATAAAATAATCCTTAAAACCCAAGGGAGAATAATATATGACCGATTTTGAAAAAGCACTCCAAAATCCGCCGAAAAAGTATCGACCGGTACCGTTTTGGTCTTGGAACGAAAAATTAGATGTAGAGGAAACCAAAAAACAAATAAGGCAGATGAATGAGGCAGGCCTTGGTGGATTTTTTATGCACGCAAGGGGAGGATTGCAAACAGAATATCTGTCGGAGGAATGGTTCGATAATGTTTCGGCTTCGTTAGACGAGGGCAAGAAATTAGGAATGCTTGCTTGGGGATATGACGAAAACGGTTGGCCGAGTGGCTTCGGTAATGGTGCGGTAAATGGACTAGGCCTTAAATATCAGCAAAAATATTTAAGATGTGTTGAGACAAGTACTCCTACCGAAGATGAGTTTACATTATCAAATGTCCAAATAGGTGATAAAACATATCATTGCTATTTTGATGTAAATCCGTTTTATGTTGATACTATGAACGGCGAGGTTATAGGTGAGTTTTTAAAGTCTACCCACGAAAAGTACCGCGAAAAGCTTGGCGGCGACTTTAAAAAGATGAAAGGCTTTTTCACCGATGAGCCTCAGGCATCAAGAAACGGAATACCGTGGTCGTTCAATCTTGAAAGAGAGTATGAAAGAATATACGGAGAGCAGATAAGAGAGCATTTGCCAAAGTTATTTTATAGAATTGACGGTTATGAGGAATTCAGGTTTAGATATTGGCAGCTAGTACGCGACCTTTTTACCGATAGTTTTATGGGAACTATTGGAAAATGGTGCAAAGAGAACGGCTCTGAGCTTACAGGTCATATGGTGCTTGAAGAGGATTATTACGAGCATATTTTGGCAAACGGATGTTGTATGCCTTCTTATGAGTTTATGGATATTCCGGGAATGGACCATCTGTGCCGTGGTATGCCCTCTGTTCAAGCTGAAATGCAGCTGACTTCCGCCTGTAATCAGCTTGGCAAAAAGCAAATTTTATCCGAAACCTTTGCGGGATGTGGCTGGAATGTAAGCTTTGAGGATTTGCGACAGCTTTATGAGCATCAAATGGTGCACGGCGTAAACCTTTTGTGTCAGCACCTTGAAGGCTATTCCTTAAGAGGAATTCGCAAGCGTGATTATCCCGCCTCGTTGTTTAGACATCAGCCTTGGTGGAATGATTATAAAATATTCAATGATATGGTAAGCCGTATCGGGTATCTTTTGGCCGAGGGCGAGGTCGAGTTTAACATTCTTGTACTTCATACAATTGAAAGCGGTTGGCTTCTAACTGATAACCGCAACGAGACCGATGATTATGCTAAAAAATTAACCGCAGTTATGAACGCTCTTGAAGACGCACAGCTGCATTATCACTTGGGCGAAAGCAGAATTATTAAGCGTCACGGCAGTATCAAAAACGGAAGGTTTAATATAGGCACACAAAGCTATTCGGTTGTTGTAGTCCCTCCGGCATTGTGCCTTGATGAGAATACTTTTGATATGCTGTGCAAATTTAAAAATCAGGGCGGTACGGTTATTTTTACAGAAGAAATACCTAAGTATTTAAACGGTGTTAAAAGTGAAAAGGTTATAGATTTTGCGAGTAAGTGCATTATAACAAACAGTGCACATATAGCCGAAAACATACCGGAAAGCTGTAGGCTTATTTCTCTTGAAATAGAAGACAAATTACAAAAAGAATTTATCCGTACAACCGTAAGGCAGTTTAATGACCGCCGAATGACTATGTATTATCTTTGCAATTTCAGTGATAAGGACAACAATGTAACGGTTAATGTTAAGGGAAAAAGTGCTAAAATTTTTGATGCATTAAGCGGAAAGACAATGCCCGTTTGTTTTGAAAATTGCGGTGATAATCTTAAAATTCAAAGAAAAATTCACTCGAATTCAAGTGTTATACTTTTCGTTTACGAAGGAAAAGAAAATATATCGTTGAAGCCTGAACTTCTCAAAAATACAACCTATATTAACGATAAGTTAAAAGGGAAATGGCAGATTTCAAATAAGGACAGCAATTCGCTGACACTCGATTTCTGCAATTTAATTGTAAACGGCGAAATGATTGGGGAGAATATACCTATAAGCGATGTTCAGGAGATGCTTTGCGATTATAGAAAAGCCGTAAACGCAAAAATCATCTTCCATATTAATATAAAAGAGTTATCCTTTAATACCTGCGAATTAATGCTTGAAACACCGGAAATTTTCGATATTTTTGTAAATAACAGTAAGGTTGAGAAGATTATTACCGGATACAAGCATGATATTTGCTTTAAAACTATTGATATTTATAAATATCTTAAAGAGGGAGAAAACGAGATTTGCCTCTCCTGTAATTTTGAGCAAAGTAAAGCCACTTATAAGTTCTTAGACAACTTAAAGTATTTTGAGTCTACCAAAAACAGACTTACATATGATATGGAAATAGAGGCTGTGTACTTAAAGGGCGATTTTGGCGTTTTTGCCGATAATGAATTTGAATATATCGAGCGAAATGCAGTAAAAACAAAGGGCGGATTTTATCTTTCTAAGGCGCCGAAAGCAGTTTGTGACGGCGCACTTGAAACACAAGGATTTCCTTTCTTCGCAGGAAGTATTACGATATCTAAAAAGATTGTTTTATCGGCAGACGAGGCTAAAAATGCCGTTATAGAGTTTTCAAAGCTACCGAGTATCGTAACGGAAGTTTCTGTAAACGGTATAAATGCGGGTAAAATAATGTGGAAGCCGTATAGCGTTGATATATCCGAATTTGCACGTGAGGGTGAAAACGAGATTAAAATAACCCTTGCCGGAAGTCTTAGAAATCTGCTTGGTCCTTTCCATCTTGTTGAGGGCGAAACACCTAAGGCATTACCGTTTTACTTCTTTAAAAAAACAAGTATTTGGGGTTGGGGCGACGGAACAAATCGTAATTGGACTGAGGATTATTCCTTTGTTCAAAACGGTCTATTTTTTAAATGAAAAAAACAAAACGGAGTAATTAATTATGATTAAGCTTACAAAAAATTCAGAACGGGATTTTCGCCTTTTAAATCTTACAGACCCTCAACTGAAAGCTGAGGAGTGGTACCAAAACAATCAAAGCGGAAAGATATTCAGAAAAACGGTAGAAACCTTGATAGAACGAGTGTCTCCTGATTTGATTACTCTAAGCGGTGATTTATCCTATGCCGGAGATTTCACAGCATACAAGAATTTTGCCGAATATTTTGATTCCTTTAAAATTCCGTGGACCTGTTGCTTTGGCAACCACGACAATCAAGATGGTGATGAACCGGTACAAATTGTTATTGATGAGTATAAGAAGCATAGATTTTTTGTTTTTGAAAAGTGCGATTTAAAGCTCGGAAACAGCAATTTTGTTATCCTTATAGAGAAAAATGGCAAGAACGCTGAGGGTATAATTTTAATGGATACTCACGATAGAGTGCCGTATAAAAAGGATGACTGCGGAAAAAATCAAGCTTGGGGAAAGCTAACGCCTGAACAACTCGATTGGTATAGTGAGTGTATACGAGAGCTTAAAGAATTAGGATGTAATGATTCTACACTCATTACTCATATTCCGATAAATGCATATATGGAGGCGGCAAAAGCGGCGTTTAAGAATCCTAAAGAGGATAAATCTATTACGCTTAGCGATAGCTACGGCTCTGCTATATGGAATAAGGGATATGAAAATTCTTACGGAGTTTTGCATGAGCCGATAAGCGCTTACCCTGAGGATGAGGGAGCATTCGACTTGATATGCAAACTAGGTTCTACTAAGAATATTATTTGCGGTCATAACCATGTTAACAACTGGGTTGTAGAGTATAAAGGAGTACGCTTTATTTTCGGTACAAAAACAGGAAACGGCAGTTATTGGGAGCCTGAAATCAACGGCGGTACCGTACTTAATATAAATGAAAATGGTGTGGTATCGGCGAGTCATGAATATGTAGATGTTTCGGAGCTTTTGTAAAGAAAAACATTAAGCTTTGAGCATCAAGTTTACTTAAAATATAAAGGGCAGGTTTTTATTATGGATTTAAGAAAATTAAAGAGCAATCTTTTATCGAAATATAAGTATCAGATTGAAATGCACGCACACACATATCCTGTAAGCGGATGCAGTCAGGTAACTCCTAAAGAAATGGCTGAAACTTATAAAGAATTAGGCTACGATGCTGTTGCGATAACCAATCATTTTATGTATCAGCATGAGAGAAGCTCAAAAGAGGAATATATTGACGCTTTTATTTATGATTTTGAGCAAACCCAAAAACGCGGTGAGGAATTAGGGTTAAAGGTTTATCTTGGTGCGGAAATAAGGTTTACAGAGAATGATAATGATTATCTTATTTTCGGTATAAACAAGAAAATGCTTTTAGAAATCTATGATTTACTGCCTCTTGGTATTGAAAACTTTAGAAAAACATACGATATGCCTGACAGTGTTTTTATTCAGGCACACCCCAAGAGAAATGGAATACAAGATGTTGATGCAGCCCTTCTTGACGGAATCGAAGTTTTTAATTTGCACCCCGGACATAATTCTAAAGTGGGACTGGCTTCGGTTTATGCTAAGGAAAACAATATTTCAATGATAATTGCAGGGTCTGATTTTCATCACCCAAACCAAAGCCACGAGGGTGTATCGGCGTTAAGAGGCGCTTATTTGCCTGAAGATAGTTTTGAACTGGCATCCCTTATTAAAAGCGGTGATTATTTGCTCGAAATAGGCAGAAACAATATTGTAATTCCGTAAAAAGTATAATTTGTAGATGAAGAATTGATTATAACGATTCTTTAATCAATATAAAAAATGTTTTAATTGTATCTAATGGGGATTATGGTTTAATTAAAACAAGAAAACGGTCATGTGAAATTTCGTTTGCTCGATAAAAAAGAGATACTCTTGAAAATTTGAGTGACTGAAACAATGATTGACTTAAGAAGGGCTGTGGTAGTTACTATAATCATTAATTTATTTTATATGTCTGCTTGAAAATCCCGAAGCTGAATTGCCTCGGGATTTTATTTATGCCGAAATTTATAGAGCAAATAAAAAAACCGTATTTTTCGAAAGAAAAATACGGTTTTTGGTCGAGGCGGCAGGATACAGTGCGCTCTTGTTTTCTGCGACGGCTCCGAGCCGTTACCGCAGAAACCTTCGTGCTACCGACTACACAGTCCTGAAACTCTATCGCGTGTTTCAGGCTGTTTCGACGAACCTGCGCAGGTTCTCATCCTGTATCAAAATAAAAATTCCAAACCTGACCCAAAGGTCAAATTTGGAATTTTGGTCGAGGCGACAGGATTCGAACCTGCGGCCTCTGCGTCCCGAACGCAGCGCTCTACCAAACTGAGCCACGCCTCGATAAAAAATATTAATTTATAAAACAAAAATAAAAGAGAAATCTTTTCGCACTGCTACGCAGCTTACTCTTGCGGTGCCCGACGACTCGATACTGCCGTATCTCGCTTGTCGACCGCTGCGCCTTTTCGACCTTGTTTAATCTCGCACTGCGAGCACTCGGTCTCAAAGCTACCAAACTGAGCCACGCCTCGATAAATATTAAATACACAGCTTTATAATTATATATAAATAAATGATAAAAGTCAACATTAATTTTGCCTTAATTTAGAAAAAGCGGTATTTTTGGATATTTTAACAAAAAAATAAAAATTTTCTAAAAATATGGTAAAATATAAAAAAATATAGTATAATGTTTGAGGTAAAAATAATATTATATTATTTTTTTGTTTGGAGGTTTAATTTATGAAAAAGAAAACTATAATTTTAATCGCAGTAATAGGCGTTGTTGCAGTGCTTCTTTTTAGCTTGGTTGGTAGTTACAATGGCTTTGTTGATAAGGCAGAAGAGGTTGAGTCTGCTCGTTCTACTATATCCACATATCTTCAGCGTAGAGCGGACTTAATTCCGAACTTCGTTAATACAGTAAAGGGCTATTCCGATTATGAAAAGGAAACATATACTGCTGTAACCGAGGCTCGTGCAGCTGTTGGTAAGGCGTCAAGCGTTGCAGAACAGGAGCAGGCAGAAGAAAGACTTAACGGTGCAATATCAGTTTGGGTTAATGCGGTAACTGAGGCATATCCTGAGCTTAAGGCAAATACACAGTATTTGGCTTTACAGGATGAGCTTTCAGGTTCTGAAAACCGTATAGCAACAGCCCGTAGGGATTATAACAAGGTTGCAAAGGAATACAATGTTAAAATTAAGCGTTTCCCGGGTAACCTTTTGGCAGGAATTTTCGGCTTCGATGCAGTAGATTATTTTGAGGCAGACGAAGGTGCTAGCAGTGTACCTCAGGTGTCATTTGACTAATTATGAAAAAGTTAAGGGTTTTTAGTATAATAGCGGTTGTCAGCTTCTGTTTGCTTATCTTTTCGGGATGTTCCGAGGAAAGTGTTCCTCTAAAACCTACTGAAAAATTCTTTGTCAACGATTTTGCCGACGTTATAAGCGACTCTGATGAACAGCTTATATATTCACAGGGTAAATCCTTGCAGGAGAGAACAACAGCCCAGGTTGTAGCCGTTACGGTAGATACCGTAAACGGTGAGGAAATTGCCGAATATTCTCTGAATCTCGGCAGAGAGTGGGGAATAGGTCAAAAGGATAAGGATAACGGCATTCTTATACTCCTCGCTGTAGAGGACAGAGAAGTTTACATTTCTGTAGGGTACGGTCTTGAGGGTGCTATGCCTGATAGTAAAACAGGCAGAATTTTAGATAATTATGCCATACCTTATTTTTCGGAGGATAATTTTTCAGGTGGACTTGTTGCGGTTTATGATGCAGTAGTAAATGAAGTGCTTATAGAAAATGGAATAGCACCCGATGAAGATTATATTCCTGCCGACGAACTTCCAACTGAAACTGAGGATAGTGAAGCAGGTCATGTTGTTATTTCGTGGATAATTCTTGTCGTACTTGTTGTGATTTATGTTTTCATATTCAAGGGAAGAGGAATTTTCTTTATAGGCGGTCCTCCTTTTGGAGGCGGATTTATGGGTGGCTCGTCTGCAGGTAGAAGAGGCGGCTCATTTGGCGGAGGCTCTTTCGGAGGATTTTCGGGCGGTGGCGGCTCGTTTGGTGGCGGCGGCGCCGGTCGCGGATTTTAAAAAATTATAGTTTTGGGGATAAAGATGTCTGAAAGTTTTCATAATAAAGATTACTCCGAATATTTTAGTAAGCTTGAAAAGACTATAAACGAGCCTGAGGATATAAAGGAAAATATACCTGAAAGTCTGAAGGCTTCAAAGTCTGTTTTAAGAAAAAAACTGATAAAAAGGCGCAGAAGGTTTATACTTTCTGTGCTTTCAGTATTTTTAATTCTTGTAGCTTTGATATCGGGAATAATTATTCTAATAAATAAACCTAAAGAAAAACCGTCTGTTTTGGCAAATAGTTCGATATCAAGTGAACCTAAAGAACCTGAGGTTAAATACCCATTCGAAACAGAAAACACACTTGAAATAAGTAGTAATACCGATAGTAAGCATGTTATTGTTATGGACTTGTCGGACCGTTCTGTCAAGGCTTCCCGTGCGGCATTTGAGAGGGCTTATCCCGCTTCAACCACCAAGATTATGACACTTTTGGTAGCGGTAGAAAATATAACTGATTTAACCGACACCTTTACTATGAGTTATGAAATTACCGACCCTTTGTATGTTGAGGGGGCAACCGTAGCAGGCTTTTTAGCAGGTGAGGTTATAAATTTAAAGGATATGCTTTACGGCATAATTTTACCGTCGGGCGGAGACGCATCTGTAGGCGTTGCCATGAAGATTGCGGGTAGCGAAAAAGCTTTTGTTGACCTTATGAACGAGAAAGCAAGGCAGTTAAAGCTTAAAGATACAAACTTTACAAATTGCACAGGTCTTTTTAATAAAAATCATTATACAACAGCGGCAGATATGGCGGTTATTTTAGCCGAGGCGCTTAAAAATCCTCTTTGTAGGGAAATACTATCTACATATAAATATACCGCAACGCCGACTGTCCAACACCCTGAGGGTCTAAAGTTTTCCTCAACTCTTTTCAATTATATGTATGGAACAGAGCCTGAGGGTGCAGATATTTTAGGCGGTAAGACGGGATTTGTTAATGAGTCGGGTTACTGTATAGCCTCTTTCGGTAAAAAGGATTCGGGTGAAGAATACATAGTTGTAACCCTTGAAGCCTCAACCCGTTGGCCTGCTTTTTATGACCAAATAGGTTTATACAACGATTATGTAGCTGATAAAAGAGAGGAATAGAGCTTTTTAAGTTAGATAGGTGGTGCTTTAAATGTGTTTGCCCGTTTTGTATTTGGTAATTCCTTGCTATAACGAGGAAGAAGTCTGACCGATTACCTCTTTGGAATTTAAAGGTGAGCTTGAGGTTTTGTGGGAAAAGGGTAAAATCAGTAAAGAGAGTAAAATCCTTTTTGTAAATGACGGCTCTAAGGATAAAACATGGGATATTATTTGCGATCTTTCTAAAAAGGATAAAGTTTTCAAGGGTATATCACTTAGCCGAAACAGAGGCCATCAAAACGCTCTTGTTGCAGGTCTTGACGAGGCAAGAAAGTATGCCGATATCACAGTTAGTATAGACTGTGACGGACAGGACGATATAACCGTTGTAGAAAAAATGGTAGACGAATATTTAAACGGCGCTGACATAGTTTACGGGGTTAGAAAACAGCGTAAAAGTGACACATTTTTCAAAAGAACAACCGCCCTTGGATTTTATAAATTTTTAAAGCTTATGGGAGTAGAAACGGTTTATAATCACGCCGATTACCGTCTTGTTTCTCGCCGTGTGCTTGAAGCTTTTTCGGATTTTAAGGAAGTAAATCTATATCTTCGCGGAATGTTTCAGCTTGTGGGCTTTAAAAGTACAGCAGTATATTATGACCGTATTGAGCGAAAGGCAGGTAAAACCAAATACCCATTTAAAAAGATGGTATCACTCGCTATTGACGGGATAACAAGTCTTTCAGTAAAACCAATACGAATTATTACAACACTCGGGTTTATAGTAGCAATACTCAGTTTTATCGGTATTGTTTGGACATTAGTTCAGTTTTTCCTTAATAATACCGTTTCAGGTTGGGCATCTACCGTCTCAATTATATGTTTTGTGTCGGGCGTGCAACTGCTTAGCCTTGGTGTAGTGGGTGAATATGTCGGCAAAATATATATTGAAAGCAAGGCTAGACCCCGATATATAATTTCCGAAAAAACCGACGATTTGAATAAATAAGAATAAAAATAAAAGCCTTAAAAAGCGTTTGCTTTTTAAGGCTTTTGTCATTATTTATAAAGTCTGCCCTGAACGATATCCCGTTCCCTAAAGGCTTTTGTAATGGCATTTAAAACCGATTTTTTATCTGTACTCCAAAGGGGTGCTATAAGGGTCTTTTTGTCACCGTCACCTGTAAGTCGGTGGATTGTAATATCCCTTGATAAATTCTCTACGCATTTGCAAAGAATATCTATATATTCTTCTAAATTTAAAGGTGAAAAAAGTCCGTTTTTATAGTCTAGGGCGAGGTCAGTGCCCTTTAAAATATGTAAAAGCTGAAGTTTGATGCCGTCACTTTTGTGCTTGCTCACATATCTTACCGAGTTTATCATATCGGCTTCACTTTCAAAGGGAAGACCTAATATTATGTGGGTGATAACCTCTACACCGATACTGTGAAGGTTTGCTACAGCTTTTTCATAAACTGCATTTTTATAACCGCGCCTTATATATTCGCTAGTTTCTTCGTTTGCGGTTTGAAGACCAAGTTCTACCCATAAAGGCTTTATTTTAGAAATCTTTTCTAATACCTTTAATATTTCGCTGTCAAGACAGTCAGGACGAGTAGCTACTGAGATTATCGATATATCGGGGTGACTTGCCGTTTTAAGAAAAAGTGCCTCTAAATATTCGGGCGGGGCATAGGTGTTTGTAAAGCTTTGAAAATAGGCAATATATTTATTGCCCTTAAATTTTTTCGAAACCTGTGATTTTGCCCTTTCAATTTGGGAAAAAATATCCTCGCAAAAAGGCTCCGCAAAATCGCCGGAGCCTTTTTCACTGCAGAATATACATCCCCTTGTATCTATTTTGCCGTCACGGTTAGGGCAGGTCATACCGCCCGATAGAGAAAGCTTGTAGAGCTTTTCTCCGAATTCTAACCGAAGCTTATCGTTAAGGGAATTATAATACATTATTAAAATCCTAAAAGGGTGGTTCCGCTGTTGGCAAGAGCCTCCTGTGTTGCCAATGCTTCTTCAAGGGTTGCGCCTACTGCTTCAATATAAAGCTTGATTTTAGGCTCGGTACCGGAGGGACGAACAAATATGTGACTTCCGCCTTCAAGACTAAATTCAATAACATTGGATTTCGGAAGGTCAAGCTTTTCTGTTGTTCCCTCAGCCTTGTTTGTGGTTATAGAGTTGCCGTAATCTCTGATAATAACAACCTTTTTACCTGCAATTTCTTTAGGGGAATTGTCTCTTAACGACTGCATAATGCCGTTGATTTTTTCCATACCGCTTTGACCTTCACAGGCAAAGTTTTTCTGTGAGCACTTAAAGTAGCCGTGTTTTTTGTAAATGGAATCGAGAACTTCGGTTAAATCCTTGCCCTCTGTTTTATAAAATGCTGCCATTTCGCAGATTAGCATAGAGGCGATAACGGCGTCCTTATCGCGAACATATCCGCCGGCAAGATATCCGTAGCTTTCTTCAAAGCCTAAAACATAACGCTCGGTCTCACCCTTTTCTTCAAGAATAGCTATCTGCTCGCCGATAAACTTAAATCCTGTTAAAACATCTATAAGCTTGCAACCGTAATGCTCAGCAATCTTTCTTGTGAGTTCGGTTGTAACAATGGTTTTTACTGCAACGGGGTCTTTAGGTAATGTACCTTCGGATAGCCTTCCCGATAAAATATAATCGAGTAATAAAACGCCTACATCATTACCTGTAAGAAGTGTATATTCACCACCGTGATTTACCGCGATACCTACACGGTCGCAGTCGGGGTCGGTTGCTAATAAAAGGTCAGGATTGGTGTTTTCAGCAAGCTTAAGTGCACACTCAAATGCCTGACGGATTTCAGGATTAGGATATGGCGCGGTAGGGAAGTTTCCGTTTGGTAATTCCTGTTCGGGTACAACAGTAACATTTTTAAGACCGATTTTAGAAAGAATACTGCGAACAGGCTTGTTTCCGCTTCCGTGAAGAGGAGTATATATAACACTTAAATTTGAAACATCGAGATTTTTATGAACTCTGCGGGCTAAAACTTCGTTTAAATAATCCTCGATAACACTCTCATCGATATATTCGATTTTTCCCGCTTTTAGAGCTTCATTAAAATCCATAGTTTTAACACCGTCAAAAATATCAACGCTATTCATAATAGAAAGCACATAGTCGGCAGCCTCAAGACCCAACTGACAACCGTCGGGCCCGTAAGCCTTGTAGCCGTTATATTTAGAGGGGTTGTGACTTGCGGTGATTACAATACCTGCATCACAGGAAAGCTTTCTGACTGCGTAAGAGAGCATCGGGGTGGGCATAAGCTCTTTGTAGATATATGCCTTAATGCCGTTTGCAGCAAAAATTTCTGCAGCTGCCTTTGCAAATGTATCCGATTTAATACGGCTGTCATAGGCTATAGCCACGCTGCCGTTTTCGGTAACAGAGTTAATGTAGGCTGCAAGACCTTGTGTTGCCTTGCCTACGGTATATATATTCATTCGGTTGGTGCCGGCACCGATTACTCCGCGAAGACCTCCCGTTCCGAATTCCAAATCCTTATAAAAAGCATCGGAAATAGCATCTGTATTTCCTTTAATCGATTTAAGCTCTTCAATTAAGTCATTATCCTTGATAGCCTTTTTACACCATAATTCATATTGCTTTGTATACATAAAAAACCTCCTAAATGACGGACATTAAACTTTATGCAAGTCCTTTAATAATATTCTATATTTTTTAAAAGGACTTGTCAATAATAAGTTAAGTACAAAATTCCCTAAATTTTGGTATTTTTAATAAAAAAACTTGACAATTGGGGAAAAATAGTATATCATTAGTACAATAAAGTGTTTTCAGTGGTGTTTAAATGAGTACAAGCTTGCCAAAAACGAATACTCCAGATAAGGATAACGAACTTATTCTTCGCATAAATGCCGGTGAGTATGAGTTGTTTCCGATATTAATTAAACGCTATACGCCTTTAATTAATCGTACGGCAAGGTCTTTTTCGTTTAAAGAAGCAGAAATTGAGGACTTAGTTCAAGAAGGCAATATTGCTCTTTTTTCGGCAGTATCGTCTTTTAAAGGGGAAAAATCAAGTTTTAAGACCTATGCTTCAAACTGTATAAGGAATGCTATGATTGACCTTTGCAGAAAGTCAAACGCCAAGGGAACAATCCCCGATAATATGTTTTCTTCTATCGAAGAGGTTGAGATTAAGGACGATAATACCCCTGAAAAAATCTTCTTTGATAATGAGAATTACCGATTTTTAACCGATAGTATAGCGATTGAACTTTCAGAGCTTGAATATAAGGTTTTAAATGCTCATTTAGAGGGGCTTTCCTATGGGGAGATTGCGCTAAAGCTCGGCGTTTCTTCTAAATCGGTGGATAATTCTCTTAAGAGAGTAAGAACCAAGCTTAAAAACATTAAAAGGCTATAACATTTTTTAAATGTTCAGCATATATGCCCGTGTAGCTTAAAAAGCAAAAGCGTTGTTAACAAAGATGACGGTGCGATTCCGTCCTGGGCAATAACCAACCAAGAGAGAGGTACAAAACATGTTTGAAGACAAGACCCTAGTGTGCAAAGATTGCGGAGAAGAATTCGTATTTTCTGCAAGAGAACAGGAATTCTATCAGTCCAAGGGATTTGAGAATGAGCCGCAGCGTTGCAAGCCTTGCCGCGATAAGCGCAAGAATGCCGGAAGAGCTCCCAGAGAAATGCATGAAGCAGTATGTGATTCATGTGGTGGTGTAGCACGAGTTCCTTTCGTTCCGCGTGACGACCGTCCGGTTTACTGCAGCGAATGCTTTGCAAAGATGAAGGAAGAAGAAAACAACGCTGAATAATCTATGTGTTCTTCAGAACCGCTTAAAGTTTTAAGCGGTTCTTTCTTCATATTTGGGGCTTTTAGCCTTTAAGTGCTTGACGCTTATGTTTGTGTTTGATATAATTGTTTTGAATTAGTAGGTCAAAATTTATTAAAATATATTACAAATATTCACATTTTTTTAATATACTCGTGGTATTATTAGTTCTAAATCAGGTTGTGGAGGAAAAGTTATGAATCAAAATAGAATACTGATAGTTGATGACGATGAAAATATTTGCGAGCTTTTACGCCTTTATCTTGAAAAGGACGGATTTAAAACCTTTGTAGCAACCGACGGTGAACAGGCAATATCAGAGGCGCAAAAGCAGTCACCCGATTTGATTTTGCTTGATATTATGCTACCCAAACTTGACGGTTGGCAGGTTTGCAGAGAAATCAGAAAGACCGCTGATACACCGATAATTATGCTTACTGCAAAGGGAGAAACCTTTGATAAAATTTTA
>JAQXZE010000038.1 GCA_029227055.1 Oscillospiraceae bacterium
AATCGAGCGCTCACTGCCGCAAAGCATATTCATAAGGGTAGATTTTCCAACATTCGGTTTGCCGACTATGGCACAGCTTATGCCCTCTCTTACGGCGCGGCCCGCATCATAGGTAGAAATTAACCTTTCGCATTTTGAAGCGGCATTAGCAAGCAGTTTTGAAAAGTTTTCGTGATTCAGATTTGGTATATCTTCGTCGGGGTAGTCGGCAAATGCCGCAATAGACGCCGCGGCCTCAAGTAAATTATCGAGTATTTTTTGCGTGTCGCGGCTTATTCTGCCCTCTCGCGCACCCTGTGAAATTTTAAGCGCCGCGTCGTTTCGGGCGGATATAAGCCCCATAACGCTTTCGGCTTTTGTAAGGTCAAGCTTGCCGTTTAAAAATGCGCGTTTTGTAAATTCGCCTGCAGGGGCAGGAAGAGCACCGCATTTTAGCACAGTTCTTAAAACAGACTTCAAAATAAGTCTGCCCCCGTGCACCGATAACTCAACTACATCTTCACCTGTATAGCTTTTCGGCGCTTTAAATACAAGGGCAACGCCGTCGTCTAAAACTTCATCGCCGTCAAAAATCTGACCGTAGGCGGCTTCGTATCCGCAAAGTGCAGAAAGTTTTACCCCTGAAAAAGCTCTAAAGCATTTATCAGCTATCTCTATAGCGTTCTCGCCCGATATTCTTATTACACCTATTCCGCCTTCGCCTAAAGGGGTGGCTATTGCGGCAACCGTGCGTTCTGACAAAAAAATCACCCATCAATTCAAATTAGACATAAAAATCTATTTTAATAATATCACAATAAGCCCTTATTTTCAAGGGGCTCGGCCTAATTTCTGTTGACAAGGTAATATTTTAGAAATATACTAAAAAGCGGTGATATGTGTGACAGAAAACAACTCTAAATTCAACATAATTTACTATGATAGTGTAGATTCTACCAACAATATAGCAAAGGCTTTGGCAAATGGTGGTGCTAGAGAGGGTACAGTTGTTGTTGCAAAGCGTCAGACCGCAGGCAGAGGGCGGCTCGGCAGACAGTTTTACTCTGAAGAGGGCGGACTATACTTAAGCGTTATTTTAAGACCCGAAATTCTAGCCGAAAATGCCGTGCAGATAACAGCGGCGGCAGCCGTAGCGGTAGCGAAGGCTTGCGAAGAAGTGTCGGGTAAAAAAGCCTTTATAAAATGGGTAAACGATATTTATATAGATAGTAAAAAAGTGTCGGGAATTTTGTGCGAGGGAGTAATAAATCCTGAGAATAAAACTCTTTCTTATGCAATACTCGGCATAGGTATAAATGTAGAAAATAAAACCGATTTTCCACTCGAAATTCGCGATATAGCAACTACACTTTTTGAAGGTACAGCTAGTGAAGAGGTCTATAAAAAGCTAACCTTTTCTATCTTGGAAAACTTTTTTAAAGAGTACAGAGCACTAGCGCATAAAACATACCTAAAGGAATACAGAAAGCGCTCAATACTTATCGGTAAAGAGGTAACCTTTGAGCAAAACGGCGATATACATACGGCGAGGGTTATAGGTATAGACGATGCGGCAAGGCTGATACTTTCTGAAAACGGAAACACCATAAAGCTTGGTGCAGGTGAAGTATCGGTTAAACTCAAATAATAAAAAGGGGATTTTTATGAGGGATAAAAAACAAATAGTCGGTATGGCGGCGGCGCTTTTAGCTAATGTTATTTTTGGATTTAGTTTTCTTTTTTCGAAGCTAGCGCTCTCTGTTGCTCATCCGCTTGTAATACTGTCGGCACGCTTTACGGTAGCCTTTGTTATTATGAATATAATGGCGGTTTTAGGTATTGTTAAAATAAATTTAAAGGGTAAAAAGCTTGGCGGAATTATAGCTATGGGTATAGCTCAGCCGCTTTGTTATTTTATATTTGAGCTTTACGGATTATCGCTTGTTTCTTCTGCATTATCAGGTATTATAATCGCTTTAGTGCCGATTGGGGTAATCTTAATTTCAACACTTGCTTTGAAAGAAAGACCTACAAAGCTGCAATGGCTTTGCACCTTTGTATCATTAATCGGAATATCGCTTATAAGTATCCTTTCAAATGACGGCGCAAAGAGTTATTTTTTAGGAATAGTTTTACTCATATTAGCGGTTATTTCTGCCGCAATATTTAATATTTTAAGCAACAAGCAGTCCCAAAGCTTTTCTGCCTTTGAGCGCACTTATGTAATGTTTTTAATAGGCTTTATAGGCTTTAATTTGATATCGGTATTTGTGCTTAAAGGGCAATACCTACCCTCTGTTATAACGGCTTTTAAAAGCCCGTCATTTATAGCGGCGATAGTTTATCTTTCAGGCGTATCCTCTGTTGCGGCCTTTATGCTCTATAATTATTCTACTTCAATTATAAGTGCCGTAAGGGCGTCTGCTTTTTCGAATATTATAACCGTAGTTTCAATCTTTGCGGGGATTGTTATTTTGAGAGAAAAGTTTTCTTTTGTTGAAGTTTTACTCTGTGTGCCGATAATTTTAGGTGTATGGGGAGTAAATTTCAAAAAAGATACTAAACTGATTGAAACTTCCAAATAATAGTGGTATAATATCTTGGTAAATTTTAAAAATTAGGTGATATAAATGTCAGAAAATCAATCTTGTTCGGGTAATTGTTCATCCTGTAGTGCTAACTGTTCTTCGAGAGAGCCGCAAAGCTTTATCGAGCCTACAGGGGAATACAACAATATAAAAAATGTTATCGCCGTTGTAAGCGGTAAGGGCGGCGTTGGTAAATCAATGGTTACCTCTCTGCTTGCAGTATTAATGGCTAAAAAGGGATATAAAGTTGGTATTCTTGATGCCGATATTACAGGTCCCTCAATTCCTAAGGCTTTTGGTGTTAATTCTAGGGCAATGCAAAACGAGCTTGGAATTCTACCTGCAGTTACTAAGGGTGGAATTAAGCTAATGTCGGTAAACCTTTTACTTCCCAAAACCGATTCTCCTGTTGTTTGGCGCGGTCCCGTTATAGCGGGTGCTGTAAAGCAGTTCTGGCAAGAGGTTGTTTGGGAAGATTTGGATTATTTGTTTATTGACTGTCCTCCCGGAACAGGCGATGTACCGCTAACTGTTTTTCAGACCATTCCGCTTGACGCTGCAGTTGTTGTAACAACACCTCAGGATTTAGTTTCAATGATAGTCAGAAAAGCCGTTAATATGGCTCAGATGATGAATATAAATGTGCTCGGTATAGTAGAGAATATGAGCTATATTGAGTGTCCCGACTGCAAAAAGAAAATCAGCGTTTTTGGAAAATTGGGCGTTGATTCAGCGGCAGGTACCGACCTTCCCGTACTTGCAAAAATGCCGATAACTACAATGCTTACAGAGCTTGTGGACAACGGCGAAATTGAGAAGTTTGACTGTGATTGGTTAGACGATGCAGTAGAAAAGCTTATAGAGGCAACAAAAGACAAAGAATAAAATAAAAGACCTTACGGATTTTCCGTAAGGTCTTTTTATGTAATTATAAGTTTATTAAAACATCCTTGCCTGAGAAGTCATACGCACGGTATTTAACACCTGCAGAATCAAACATTCTCTTAGATGCCTTAACGCTATCGGAATCAGCGTATTTATCCTCAGCGTAAACAATTTCGGTAATTCCTGACTGAATAATTGCCTTTGCACATTCGTTACAGGGGAAAAGAGTGGTATAAACCGAGCAACCCTTAACCGAACTGCTGTGGCAGTTAAGTATTGCATTGAGCTCTGCATGGCAGACATAAAGATATTTTGAATCGAGACCTTCGGCCCTCTCCCAAGGATAGTCATCATCGCTGCAGCAATGAGGCATACCGTTATAGCCCATAGAAAGAATTCGTTTTTCGGGGTTTACTATACAAGCACCAACCTGAGTAGAGGGGTCCTTACTTCTTCTTGCCGAAAGAAAGGCTATTCCCATAAAATATTCGTCCCAAGTTAAATAATCACTTCTTTTCAAAATAATCACCTCATATATGTATTTTACTATTTATGAATCTAATTTGCAATCTTTTTCTTTTACAAAGAAAAGGGCAGTAATCACCATTATTAGCGGGAATACGGCGGACACTACAAAACCTGCATTAAAGCTTATGTTATCGGCAGTAATTCCTAAAAGCCAAGGACCAAGAGAACAACCGAAGTCACCACAGAGGGCTAAAATACTGAACATAAGCGTTCCTGCAGACATAAATTTTGCACTTGCCATAGAGTATGTACCCGGCCAGGAAAGACTTACCGTAAATCCGCATAGAGCACAGGCAATAAGTGCTAAAACGGGAAGTTTACAAACACCTACCATCATATAACAGATAAAACAGAGAATGCCATTTATTATAAATATTTTTCTAACCGAGATTTTACCCGATAACGAGCCGAAAATAATTCTGCCAAGTCCCATAAATATTGCAAAAGCGCAGGGACCTAAAAGGTCGCCTACAACCTTGCTGAGCCCTAGTGCGTTCTGGGCAAATAGAGATGCCCACTGTGCCATAGTAATCTCACTTGCTCCCGCACAAAGCATAAACACCATAAAGCAAATAAAGGTTTTGTTTTTAAGCAAGTCCTTTGCACCTGTTTTTTTGTTTTCTGCGGTGGGATTGATTACGGGCACAAAAAGGAACGAAATTGAGTTTATAAAGGGTATAATTCCCCAAATTATCGGAATAATTGTCCAATTTAAAAAGCCTAATGCCTTTAGAAGAAAGGTTGTGATTAAAACCGTAAAGGTTTGTCCCCAACAGTAAAAGGAATGCGTAAACGCCATTTGTGCGCCTTTGTTTTTAGAGGGCAGAAGCTCCATAATAGGACTTAAAACAACCTCCATAATTCCGCTTCCAAAGGCATAAATTACAACCGAAATAATGATTGCTGTATATGTATCACTTATTATGTTCGGTAAAATAGCAAGCGAAAAAAGACCTACCGCTGCCGAAAACTGACACAAAAACGCTGTGAGCTTATAACCTATCCACTCGGAAATTTTTGGAGTAGCAAAGTCTGAAAAAATTTGTATTGCGAAATTTATAAAAATTATTCTTCCAAGTCTTTCGTAGGAAAGTCCGTAATTCTTTTGAAACACGATAAAAAGTATCGGCAAAAAATTATTTACAATAGCCTGAACGAAGAACCCTAAATAGCAGGAAACTTTCGTGAAACCGTATCCCAACTTCACTTTCACTCTGCCTCACACTCTTTTATTTGGTCTAATATGTCGAGTAGCTCAAGAGGTTTTGTTATTATATGAGCAGCACCGTTTTCGCGAAGCTCAGCTTCCCCTCTAAAGCCCCACAGCTCGCCAACGGGCAGAGCACCGCTGTTAAGCCCTGTAAGGATATCAACGCCTGAGTCGCCTAGGAATATACACTCATTTGGTTCAACACCTAAATCCTTCATAGCAAGTAAAGTGAGTGTGGGGTCGGGCTTAGCGGGAACACCGTCACGCTTGCCGAATACAAATTTAAAGGTATCGCCGTAAAGCTTTGATACAACGATATCAGCCATATCCTGCGCCTTGTTGGTTACAACGGCGATTATAAGCTCTCTTTTCTTAAGCTCTGAAAGAAGCTCTTGTATTCCTTCGTATGATGCGGTGTTATCAGCATAGTGTACCGAATAAAACTCTAGGAAATTACTTCTTAAAAGCTCTACTGTATCAGGATTTCTGTGGTCCTCAGGAAGCGCCCTTTCAATCATTTTAGGAATACCGTCACCCACAAACATTTTAAAGGCTTCGGTTTCGTGGGTAGGGTAGCCGTGGAGCTTTAGCGCATAATTCACAGCATCTGCTAAATCCTGAAGAGAATTTGCAAGGGTGCCGTCAAGGTCAAATAAAACTGCTTTAATCATAGAAAACCTCAAAATAAAAATCTCAAAATATAAAAATATAAAACAAAAACCTCGCCAGACCGAATAATCGATTAGTCGAGGTTGTTTTGTTTTTTAACTTAGATGGCTCTGGTAACTTTACCTGAACGCAAGCAGCGGGTGCAGGCATTGATACGACGGGGTGAACCGTTAACGATAGCCCTAACTTTCTTTACGTTCGGCTTCCAAGTTCTGTTAGAACGTCTGTGTGAATGAGAAACCTTAATACCAAAAGCAATTTCTTTATTGCAGATATCACATTTTGCCATGGTCTGCACCTCCTTCTGAATAAATCGCATTTGCGATAGCAACAATAATAATAACAGAAACGAAGCAATAATGCAAGTATTTTTTTTAACTTTAAAAGGATTTTATCGAAAAATGGAAGATTTTTTATGCTAAAGGGGTATATTCGCGCCTTTTAGGACGAAGCATAAGGTCTTTTATTACATCATTAACCGGTTTGTTTTCGTAAAGTACGGCATAGCATTCTTCGATTATAGGCATATCAAGATGATATTTTTGGGATAATTTATAAGCCATTTCGGCGGCATAGTAGCCCTCAACCGTACCTACTTCCTTTAACGCAACATCAACAGCAGTACCCGAGCCTACCTTATTACCGAAACGGTTGTTACGGCTATGACGGGAGGTACAGGTAACAACAAGGTCGCCAAGTCCTGTAAGACCTGCAAAGGTGTATTCGCGAGCACCCATACTAACGCCAAGCCTTGTCATTTCGGCAAGACCTCTTGTAATAAGGGCAGCTTTAGAGTTGTCGCCAAGTCCCATACCGTCGCAAAAGCCTGCACAAACGGCAATTACATTTTTAAGTGCGCCGCCAACCTCAACACCTATAAGGTCGGTAGAGGTATAAATGCGTAAAAATTCGTTAGACATAACATTCTGTACGATTTCGGCAACGGGCAGACTGCTTGATGCCGCTACAACCGAGGTCGGAATATTTCTTGCAACCTCCTCGGCGTGTGAGGGACCTGAAAGCACCGCAATTTTTCTATCGGGCAATTCCTCACATATTACATCTGATAAAAGCTTTAAGCTATCCTTTTCAAAGCCCTTTGCAACATTAACTATTATGCCGCAGTCAATACCTTTAAGTTTTGCAGCAACACTTCTCACTGCAGTTGAGGGGCAAGCAATTATAGTTATATAAGAACCCTCAGCCTTATTTATATCGGTAGTAATTTCTATATCTTCGGGAATTGTAATTCCGTTTAAAAGACGCTCGTTTGTGCGCTTTTCCATAAGCATAGCGGCTTCTTCTTCAAAGGGGGTCCAAAGCACAACATTATGTCCGTTATTAAAAGCCGCAATAGCGAGGGCAATACCCCAACCGCCAGAGCCTAAAACAGATACCTTAAACATCCTTTTTCCTCCCGATTTTAATGTGTTTTTCTTCGCCTTTTATAAGACGCTTAATATTATCAGAGTGTTTTAAGAAAACGATAAGTCCCATCAATGCGGCTAATATAAGCTGCCATAAAAAAGCGGCACCTTTATTGTAAAATAAACCTGAGCAAACCACAACCGTAACGGTTGCCAAGAGGGAACTCAAGGATACAATCCTTGAAATTAAAATAGAAAGGATAAAGCATACAAGACCGATTGTTATAGCAAGAGGACAGCATACATAAAAGATACCTACTGCCACCGCTACGCCCTTGCCACCCCTGAATTTGAAGAATATGGGGAATACATGACCGAGCATACAAAAAAGTCCGCAAAGGAAGGCAAGATAAATTGCATATTCTGCGGCGGGGAAACTATCGCTCGCCTCAAAGCCACTCAAAAAGAGGGTTTTACCTATAAAACAGGCAAGAAAACCTTTAAGTGCATCGAAAACAAATGTCAATATGCCGGGCAAAAGGCCTGCAGTACGAAGCACATTTGTAGCCCCTGCGTTACCGCTGCCCATTTCTCTTACATCTTTTTTGGTAAAGAACTTTGAGAAAATAACCGCAAAGTTAATGCTGCCGATAAGATAGGCCAAAACAACTGAAATTATTGCATATATCATAGTTAGTTTTTGTCGCCCCTTTCGCGAATTACAAATCTTACGGGTGTACCCTCAAGACCGAAGGTAGAGCGAATCTGATTTTCAAGATAACGCTGATATGAAAAATGGAAAAGCTCTGCATTATTGCAAAAGCATACAAATGTAGGCGGCTTTGTAGATGCCTGAGTCATATAGTAGATGCGAAGACGCTTACCCTTATCTGTAGGGGGTTGTACACGGGCGGTAGCATCGGCTAAAATATCGTTAAGCTTACCTGTAGAAATACGCATGGTATTCTGCGCATAAACGAACTTTATAAGGTCAAAAAGGCGGTCAATTCTCTGACCTGTTTTTGCTGAAATAAAGATTATCGGCGCATAGGGCATAAATGAAAAGTCGTTCATAAGCTTCTTGCGGTAGGCTGCCATAGTTTTATCGTCTTTTTCTACTATGTCCCATTTATTAACAACTATAATACAAGCCTTTCCGGCTTCAAGGGCAAGTCCTGCAACCTTAGAGTCCTGCTCGGTAAAGCCGTCTGTACCGTCTATCATTATAACACAAACATCAGCGCGTTCAATTGCCATTTTAGCCCTTAGAACGCTGTACTTTTCGATTGTATCTTCAACCTTGCTCTTTCTGCGAAGACCTGCAGTATCAATAAAATTAAATTTACCGTACTTGTTTTCGATAAGGGTATCAATAGCGTCTCTTGTAGTACCTGCAATATCGGATACGATAGAGCGTTCTTCACCTGCGATTTTATTTACTAGGGAGGATTTACCAGCATTTGGCTTTCCTATTACGGCAACATTTATAACTTCACCGTCATCCTCTGTAAAATCGCTTTCGGGGAGATATTTGAAAACGGCGTCTAAAAGGTCGCCCGTGCCGTGACCGTGAACAGAGGATACAGCTACGGGGTCGCCAAGTCCCAAATTATAAAATTCATAAAATTCTAAGGGGGTATCACCGATACTGTCGCACTTATTTACGCACAAAACAATTGGTTTTCCGCTTTTTTGAAGCATTGCGGCAATCTCCATATCGGCGGCGGTAACACCGCTTTTAAGGTCGGTAACAAATATTATTACATTGGCGGTTTCTATGGCAAGGTTTGCCTGATTTCTCATACCTGAGAATATAACATCATCGCTGTCAGGCTCGATACCGCCGGTATCTATAAGCATAATTTTACGGTTAAGCCACTCGGCATCACCGTAGATACGGTCACGGGTAACGCCGGGCGTATCATAAACTATTGAAAGACGCTGTCCGATAAGCTTATTAAAAAGGGTAGACTTACCAACATTCGGTCTTCCTACTACTGCAACAACAGGTTTAGCCATAAAACCACTCCTTTATATAGTAATTCCGAAGATGGCATCGCAAAGAGCATAGCCATCGTTATCAACGGGGGTAATTTTAACATTAAGGGTAGAGGATAATTCCTCTAAGGTTATACTGTCAAGGAACATATCGCCTTCACTTCTCAGCATTACAGAGGGGATAAGCAGTTCCTCGCCTAACTCTTTATCTTTTAACTGATTTATAATATCGGTAGCGGTAACAAGACCTGCAACCGTGATTTTTTCACCGAAAAAGTCATTTTTTATAGGATAAACATTGCAACAAAGGGTGTTATCTAACGCCATACATTTATCGGCAATTTGCTTTATAAGCGGATATGCGGCAACGCCTGTTGCGATACTTACCTTTCGTGGATTACTGTCTACATCGAAATTATCCTTTAAATCTAAGAGGGCATCGTTACTTTCACTCTTTAAAAGCGACCAAAGTCCTACGCCGTTTTCGAGCTGTAAAAAGTCTCCATAGTATTCGGCATTGGGGATTTCTCTTTTTGACAGCAGATAAAATTCATCAGAGCCGTAAACCCTACGCTCTCCCCATTTCTCTATACACTCGTCACCGATACGGTCTATTATATCAAGCACAGCACCTGCGGTTTGCTCATTAAAGGGGGATAGGGGGGTGAGTTTGTCTCTAAACTTTGTAAGACCTACGGGAACGGCGGCAATACACTCTACATTTTTCTTTGATGTTAAGTCTTTTAGAGTTGATAAAAGCTCATCGCCGTCATTAAATCCCGGGCAGAGAACAAGCTGACAGTTTATTTTTATATCAGCCTCATTAAATCTATCTATAATCTCTAAGACATTTCCTGCATTTTCGTTTCGCATCATTTTTACGCGAAGAGAGGGGTTTGTTGTATGAACAGAAATGTTTATAGGACTTATATGCATTTTTATAATTCTGTTTATTTCGTGGTCAGTAAGGTTTGTAAGGGTTATGTAATTTCCAAAAAGGAAAGAAAGGCGGGAATCGTCGTCCTTAAAATATAGGGACTTACGAAGACCTCTCGGTAATTGGTCGATAAAACAGAAGATACACTTATTTTTGCAAAAGTGTTTTTCATCCATTAAATAGGTATCGAAAATAAGGCCTAGTTCACTATACTCGTCCTTTTCGATTTTAATAGACCTCTGTTCACCCTTGTTGTCAATTATTTCGGCAATAATAAAGGAATTGTTCTGATAAAAACGATAATCGAGCACATCTACAATTTGTTCACCGTTAAGACTTATAAGGGTATCGCCCGATTTAATCCCTGCTTTATCTGCAGGACTGTTTTTTTCTACCTCTTTAACTATAACCGACACAAAATTACCTCCTTCCCTAGCCAAAAAATTTAAACTTGAATCAGATTTTGAAACAAGTATTTTTCGCTGCGACTTTGTTAAAATACTCGTGAATCTGTCAGGATTCACTGCGTTTTGTGCCTCTCACATCAAAAAATCCTTTATTTACAAAATTCTGCGACCTTAAAGGTGCGATTTTTTGTGTGGATTTTGGCGAAGCGAATCCCATAAGGCTAACGCCTATGGGCGACAATGAGCCGAAAGCCGCCTAAAAACCGCCCTTTAAGGCTGGTTCAAGTTTAAATGCTTTGGCTAAAATCCTCTCTTAAAAAAACAAGGGAGGAAATGCTCCTCCCTTAAAAAATTACTCTGCTACTTTTACAACCTCACGACCGTTGTACTGTCCGCAAGCGGCGCAAAGTCTGTGCGGACGCTTATAAGCACCGCAGTTTGAGCATTTTACCAATGCCGGAGCACTGATTTTCCAAACATTATTTCTTCTCTTATCTCTTCTAGCCTTAGAAGTCTTTCTCTTTGGTACTGCCATTTCAGCACCTCCTTAATATGATATTTAAAAGTTAATTTTCTAATAATTCTGCAAGCTTGGCAAGTCTCGGGTCAATCTCTTTTTTAGGACAACCGCACTCGCCGTCATTAAGGTTTTTACCGCATTTTGAGCATATACCCTTGCAATTCTCATTACAAAGATGCTTCATTGGAAGACTCATATAAACCTCACCGAAAACAAGCTCGTCTAAATCGAGCTTCATATCAGGTACGGTAATAATAGTGTCATTTTCTTCGTTTTCAACCGAAACGGCAACTGACTTTTCGAGATTTAATAAATAATCTCGCTCTGTAGGGATACCGCAACGGTGACAGTCACCCGAAAAGACATAAGAAATCTTCAGCGATAACTGAACCATACTTGCTCGGTTAGATATTGAGCCTTTAACTAAAACGGGCTTCTTGAGCGGAAATTCACCCGAATAATCAGCAGAACTCATATCCATTTCATACTCAATCGGAAGAGAAAATCCTTCATTTGCAAATACCTGTTTCAAATCAAGAACCATACTCTCACCTCTATCGTCGCAAAGTATATTATATAATTATGGAAGTGTTTTGTCAAGAATTTATTTTACAATTTAAATGAGTATTTCTTTAAGCTCTAAAAGTGATGAAATCTCAAATACAGAGGGGTACTCGGCTTTTTTATGCTTTGGGTTATAAAAGCAGGTATCAATCCCTGAATTTATACCGCCTAGTATGTCCGAGCTTTGCGAATCACCGATTATAAGAATATTATCTCTGTTCTTTTCTTCGGAGTTTTCTAATACATAGTCAAAGTATTCCTTTTCAGGCTTTTGATGACCTGCATTTTCCGAAACAAAAATACCGTCGAAATATTCTTCTAACCCTGATTCCTTAATTCTTTTATACTGCGTTTTTGCAACGCCGTTTGTAGTAGCGCAGAGCTTATATCCGCGCTCTTTAAGATATCCGAGTATTTCGAATGCACCTTCTAAAACATCGTGTCCTTCAGCTAAAAGGGCAAAATAATCCTCTGCCATAATGGCGGTATCTCGCTGCTCATTTAAGTATTCTAAAAGCTTTTTGAATCTACCCTCAAAAATTTCTTCCTTTTTTATATCGCCGCGCTCAAAGGCTTCCCAAAAGCTCTGATTTATTTTTGAATAGCTATGAGCTACCTCGTCTGTTGCGGTAAGATTGTGCTTTTTCAGCAGCTTTATAATAGCCTTATACTCGGTTTTGTTGAAATCCAAAAGGGTATTATCTAAATCAAAATAAATAGTTGTATACTTTTTCATTAAAGTTTTGAAGCTATTTCCTTTATGTATTCGCGAAGCTCATCCTTAGTCTCAGGGTGGGTAAGACCCACTTCAATATTAGCCTTTAGAATGCCGAACTTGTTACCCATATCGTAACGGGTACCGCTAAAGTCAACGCCTGTAATACCCTTAGTTCTTGCGATAACTGCCATAGCATCGGTAAGCTGAAGCTCGCCGCCGGCTCCTAGCGGAATTTCACTTAAAATATTGAAAATCTCAGGCTCTAGTACGCATCTGCCAAGAATTGAGAAGTTCGAGAATTTAGTCTCTAATGACGGCTTTTCAATCATATCGGTAATACTGTAGAACTGACCGTCAATATGCTCTGTTTTCATAGAGCTGTATTTAACGATATATTCGTCGCTTACCTCTTTAATACCTACAACGCTCTTGCCGTAGCGCTCATAAGCCTCGCAAAGCTCACCGATTGCGGGAATTTCGCCGATGATAACATCGTCGCCGTATAAAACTGCAAAGGGTTCATCGCCTACAAATTCTTTAGCCCTAAGAACTGCGTCGCCTAAACCTCTAGTCTCTTTCTGACGAATAAAGTAGATATTTGCAAGGTGAGCAAGCGGCTCTACCTGAGCTAATGCCTCGGTTTTGCCGCGAGCCTTTAGCATTGTTTCAAGCTCAAAGGAATGGTCGAAGTGGTCTTCGATAATACCCTTGCCGCGATTTGTGATTATAAGAACATCTGTAATGCCTGCCTTTACCGCTTCTTCAACGATATACTGAATAGCGGGCTTGTCAACGATTGGAAGCATTTCTTTAGGACAAGCTTTAGATGCGGGTAAAACTCTGGTGCCAAGTCCTGCTGCGGGGATGATTGCCTTTTTGATTTTCATAAAAATTTCCTCCTGTTCTTTAAAAAAGCAAATATATCAAAGACGAAATGTTAGACGAAAAGATAAGTATTATAATTCCAAGTACTATCATACCGTCTGAGGTTCCGCCAAGAGAGCTTAATGCCATTTGATAATATCTCGAATCTGCGTGTGATTCTCGGTATTTCATAATAGTTTTATGTATGTGCCTTTTGTAAATGTGGTGGGCAAATAGTCCACACAAAATACCGGTTGCAAGGTCAGTGGTTTCGGTTATAATGTCGGCAAGAGAAGATTCTTTGTTTTCAACTTTCTCCGCCTCGTCAAAAATATCTCCCGAAATGATAGAAGAATAAAGCTTTTCGCCGTCAATACTGCCCATAAAATTTGCAACGGTAGGTCCCATTATAATAGCGTTTATTATTAAGAGAACTGCGCCGATTGCGGTAAGCAAAAGGGCGGGTTTATAGAGTTTTCGATAAAAAAACCATATCGCAGCACCCAAAGGGCCGAATAAAAAGCCTAAAATCGCTGTTGGCCAATGCCAAGCCACCTTTGATGAGGTGATTTCAAGCTTTGAGAATACGGGCATATATTTATCGCCCTTTTTACCTACAAAAATAGCATAATCGCTATAGGGAAGACCCTCTATAGTTTCGGTGAAAACATTGCTGTGGGTATATTGCGGATTTGAATTGAAATTCGCGTTTTGAGTATAGCTCTGATTTTCAAAATGCTGTGGGTTAAAGTCTTCTTTATTAAAATTTGTCTCAAATTCTTCGGCTTCTGCTGATAAAAGCGGTGCTCCGCAGTTTTTGCAATACTCGTATTTTTCTTCGTTTTCGGTATTACATTCACTGCAGATTTTTGTTTTGACTTCCATAAATTAATCTCCTTTACAGAAACATAATAATAATCGACGGCAGATATTGTACAACAAAAAGACCGATAAGAATAGCCATAAAGCTTATACCGCCTTTTTTTCTGCAAACCTCGTCAAAATCTATATCGGTATCGGCTTTCGCCTCTGAAACGGTTTCGATTGTGTGTTTATAATAAGCGCCGTCGCCGAAAATGGCGGCTAAAACTCTAGTAAGGATAGTGCCCAAAGAACCCACTGTTGCGAGAAGAAGAGGGGCAGACCCAATAGAGTCAAAATTTTGCAGTAAAATTTCTGTCATTTGATAGGGTGATATCGCGGTTTCAGGCATTAAAAGCTCGATTGCTTCAAAAAGCGGAAAACCGAGCAAGGCGAATCCCGTAAGAAGTACGGTTAAAAGAATACCTATTTTATACATTTTTCTTGATAAAAACCAAACCGACGGGAAAAGGAAGCAAAGCCAATTCCAAGAGGCCTTTTTGCCGGCGTTAAAGCCTGCAAATTTCGGAAGAAACCTATGTGTGTTTGAAAATATAAAGCGGCTTGCCTCTTTTGCAGTAACACCTTTTCCTATATCCATCTCAGCGGGTACGCCGCCTAATAGGTCAAAGTGAGTAAAGGGGTTTTGTCCGGAATAGGCAGAATCGTTTATAGTGCCGCATTTGGGACATCTGTTCATAAGAGCAGGATACTGTATTTCACAGTTTTTACAGGTTACAGTATCTCTGAAATTACGATTTATATTTTCTCTTTGGGTTTCCTTAAATTCGGAACGCGGTTTTTTGAGTTCATCCTCTTTAATAGCCTCTTCTTTGGCTTTTACAAGGTCGTATTGCTTTTCTGTTCCGTGGAATTCTTCTGCTCCGCAGTGGGAGAGTGAATTGTAGCAATCTCTATGATGGGGAGCTCCGCAAACGGGACAAAATACCTTATCGTCTTCATCAAACAGATATGCGTGACATACGCAACATTTAAGCTCCTTTTTTTCAAAACTCATACAAACGCACCTCTGTAATTATCGATTTCCTCAAATAGTGTATCAAAGTATTCGTTGCCGTAATTATGGTAGTCGCCCGAGTTAATCATTTCGTAAAGCTCGTCGGGGGAGACCCATTTAACCTCGGCTACTTCGCTTGGCTGCAACTTTAAATCTTCGGCTTCACCGTCAAAGGTTATAGCCCACACATCAAGCAAAGAATTTCTGCGCTTAAAGCGGCAAAGCTTCATAAAATCCATATTATCGGCAGAAATTCCAAGCTCCTCAAAAAGCTCACGCTTTGCGGCAGTAAAAGAATCTTCCCCTGCAATTGCAGCACCGCCTGTAGCAGCCCATTCACCAGGCATAAGCTTTTTAGAATCGGCTCTACGCTGTATTAAAAATTTTCCGCTGCTTGAAATCACCCATATATGAACAACAAGGTGATATTCACCGGGCTTTAAGTGACCTTGTCCTCTAAGCGTCGTCCTTCCGGTTTTGTGACCGTAAGAATCTAAAATGTCCCATTTCTCTACAAACATCAATTTTTCTCCACAATCTCACCCTGTCTCTTATAGATGCTGTTTTTCGGCAGACAGCCGCGCACCATTGAAAGAGGGTAAATATTAGTATTTTTTCCTATAATAGTACCGGGATTTAAAACGGTTCCGCAACCGACTTCAACACAGTCACCTATAATCGCACCGAACTTTTTAAGTCCTGTATCAAGGGTTTTGGAATCATATTTTAAAACCACAAGTGATTTATCTGATTTAACATTTGAGGTTATAGCGCCCGCACCCATATGCGCACGGTAGCCTAAAACCGAATCGCCCACATAATTATAATGCGGTACTTGAACATTATCAAATAAAATTACATTTTTAAGCTCGGTAGAGTTTCCAACAACCGCATTTTTGCCGACAATAGCATTTCCTCTTATAAAAGCGCAGTGGCGAATTTCAGCGCCCTCGTCGATTATACAAGGTCCCGTAATGCTAGCAGATTTGGCAACCTTAGCCGTTTTAGCAATAAAAATGTCTTTTCCCTTTTGCTCGAAAATATCGGGATCTAAGGTTTTTGATAACTGCTTTATAAACCCACTGATTTTCGGCAACACCTCAAACGGATATAAAACATCGCAAAAAATGTCGGCCGCGATGGTGTTTTCAAATGAAAATAACTTATCTGCTGTGAAATTTTGCATAAATAAAACGCCTTTCCAGCAAATAATATAAAATATTATAACAGTAAATCTTTACTTTTTCAACATTTTATATTTTTGCTATTGTAAATTTTAAAATTTTGTATTATAATAATTAAAACGATAATCAAATTCGAGCTTGCGTATTGAGTCGTGCGAATGGGCGGGTCCTGTGCGACGGGGCACTGTGAACCATGTCAGGCGGGGAACCGAGCAGCATTAAGCGGCTGTTTCCGTGCGCCGCAGTAAATCGGTCCATTCGTGCGAGTCAGTATGCAGGCTATTTTAGTAATTAAGCATTAAAAGGGGTGTTTCTTTGGCGTATCAGGCTTTGTACCGCAAATACCGTCCTACAGTTTTTTCGGATGTTGTAGGTCAAGAGCATATAACCGAAATTTTAAAGCAAGAGATTATTTCTTCTAAGCTTTCCCATGCCTACCTTTTTACAGGCACCAGAGGAACAGGTAAAACAACCTGTGCTAAAATTTTGGCAAAGGCGATAAACTGTCAGAATCCTATAGACGGTAACCCTTGCGGCGAGTGCGAGATGTGTCGCGGTATGGCAGACGGTGAAATTACCGATATCGTTGAGATAGACGCAGCCTCCAACAATAATGTTGACAGTATCAGAGAAATACGTGACCAAATAGCCTTTCCGCCCGCTGCGGCAAAGTACAGAGTTTACATTATAGACGAGGTGCATATGCTCTCTATAAGCGCATTTAATGCTCTGCTTAAAACCCTTGAAGAGCCGCCCTCGTATGTGGTTTTCATACTTGCAACTACCGAGGTGCATAAGCTTCCTGCAACTATCCTTTCGCGTTGTCAGAGATTTGATTTCAGACGAATTGAGCCGTCTAGAATATGTGAGCGAATAGCCGAGGTTGCCAAAAAAGAGGGCTTTACCGTAACCGATAATGCGGCGCGTCTTATAGCCTCTATTGCAGACGGCGGTATGAGAGATGCCTTATCTATTTTAGATATGTGTGCATCGTCAAACACAGAGATTGACGAGCAAACGGTTGAAAATTCCTGTGCGATGGCAGGCAGCGAATATCTTGTTAAAATGGCAGATTTGATTAAAAATCGCTTGACCGATGATGCGCTTTTACTAGTTGACGAGCTTCATAATTCGTCGGTTGATATGCAAAGGCTGTTAGCAGAGCTTATTCTTCATTACAGAAATTTAATGATAGCCAAAACTGTAAAGGGCGATAAAAAGCCTATCGTTTGTTCTATGGCTCAGTTAAAGATTTTTGAAGAGCAAGCCCAAAAATACGATATCAGGGAAATAATAGATATACTCACAGTCTTGCAGGAAACTGCCGCTAAAATGCCGTTTGGCAACAGAAGATGTGAAATGGAAATGGCGGTAATAAGGCTTTGCAACCCTGAGGTTTTCACCGATATTACAGCTCTTGAGCGCAGAGTGTCTGCTCTAGAAATGGGCAAAAATGCTTTTGTAAAACCTGAAATTAGCGGTGCAACTTCTGAAGAAACCAAAGAGACTTCTAACACTGCAGAATTTAAGGGTAACAATACAACTAATGATTTCAATGAAGAGGATATTCCTCTTCCCGAGCCTCCCTGTGATGATACTTTGGAGCAGGAGTCTGTTAAAGCTGACGAAAAGACTTTAGAGGCCGGAATTACTCCCGTTTTAAATTGGAAAGATATTCTGTTAAAGCTTCAGGTTTCCTGTCCGCTTATTGCGGGTGTTTTAAAGGGCTCGGCGGCGTATATTAAGGGGGATTTTCTGCTTATAGACGCAAAGAATACACAATTTAAAACAATGGTAAACGGCGAAAACAGTATTTATCGAAATCAGATAAGAAAAGCGGCGGCAGAGGTGCTAGGCAAGACCTATAAATTAGGTCCGTTTAAGAAGGCCACTGAGGCAGTAGCGGCAGACCCATTAGCTGCTTTTGCAAAAAAACTTGAAAATTTTGAAAAATAATTTACAGGAGATATATTATGAAAGTAAGAATACCAAATTCAGGCGGCCCCTCCAATATGAATCAGATGCTAAAGCAGGCACAAAAGATGCAGGAGGATATGGCAAATCTTCAGGAAGATTTAGACAACAGAGAGTATACCGCAACCTCGGGCGGCGGTATGGTTGAGGTTACAATTGACGGAAAGTACAATATTAAGCTTTTAAAAATTAATCCCGATATTGTTGACCCTGAAGACACAGAAATGCTAGAGGATTTAGTTACAGTTGCCGTAAATGAAGCAATTTCTAACGCAAAGAAAACTGCAGAGGAAGAGATGGGTGCTATCACAGGCGGCTTAAATCTCCCCGGAATGTTCTGATATGGCATACAATATTGTACCGCTAACAGAGCTTGTAAGTCAGTTTGAGCGGCTTCCCGGTATCGGTAAGAAAACCGCTTTCAGACTAGCCTTCAGTATCCTAGAACAACCGCCTGAGCGGGCGCAGAAATTTGCCGAAGCGCTTATAAATGCTAGAGAAAAAATTCATTTTTGCAAATCCTGTCAGGCACTGACAGACGGTGAATTATGCCAGATTTGTTCGGATGAAGCAAGAGACAGGTCTATAATCTGTGTTGTTGAGGACCCTAAGGATGTTATGGCGTTTGAGCGCACCCGTGAATACAAAGGCCTTTACCATGTGCTTCACGGAGCTATTTCGCCCCTTGATAATATAGGTCCCGACCAGCTTCGTATTAAAGAGCTTATGGCGCGTCTTTCAGACAGTGCGGTTGAAGAAATAATTATGGCTACAAACCCTACTGTTGAGGGTGAGGCTACGGCAAGCTATATATCCCGCCTTGTAAAACCGCTCGGTATAAAGGTAACCCGTTTAGCCTACGGCGTTCCCGTTGGCGGCGACCTTGAGTATGCCGATGAATTTACACTTGCCCGTGCTATTGAGGGCAGAAACGAGATTTAATATGTGTGAAGAAAAGATAAAAAGAATTAATGAGCTTGCAAGAAAGCAAAAGTCTGAGGGACTAACCGAAGAAGAAAAGGCAGAACAGTATGCCCTTCGCAGAGAGTATATAGACAGCTTTAAGAAAAGTCTTGTAAGTCAGCTTGAAAACACCTATATAGTAGAGCCTGACGGCACTAAAAGAAAGGTAAAGCCGAAAGATGAAACTCCTCTTAACTGATAGTGCAACCCTTAAAAGCGAAAACGATATATCTCTTGAAGCCTTAAAAGATTTCGGCGAGGTAGTTGAATATCCAGCCATTTCCAAAGAGGATTTTTTAAGAGAAGTTGCTGATACGGATATTATTCTTTGCAATAAAACCGTTATTAACCGAGAGATTTTCGAGCGTGCCAAAAAATTAAAATATATAGGCCTTTTTGCTACGGGATATAATAATATTGATGTAAAGCTTGCTGATGAGTACGGCGTTACTGTTTGTAATGCGGGCAGTTATTCAACCTTTGCAGTAGCTCAGCAGGTTTTCGCTTATATCTTAAATCATTATTCAAGGGTAGAGGAATACGCTAGACTTGTAAAAGAGGGAAATTGGCAAAAATCCAAAAACTTTTCTCTTTTAACCCTTCCTACCGATGAACTTTCAGGCAAAACGATAGGAATTATCGGAATGGGAAGTATTGGAAAAAAGGTCGCTGAAATTGCAAAGGCTTTTGAAATGAGGGTTTTGGTTTACACAAGAACTAAAAGGGGAGATAATTCGGTTTTATTTGTCGACCTTGATACCCTGCTTTCAGAGAGTGATATTGTAACGGTGCATTGTCCCCTCAATGAAGAAAGCGCTAAAATGTTTAACGCCGATGCCTTTTCGAAAATGAAAAAGGGTGCTTTTTTTATCAATACGGCGCGTGGCGGAATAGTGGACGAAGAAGCACTTCTTTATGCCCTTAAAGATGGTAAATTATCGGCAGCAGCCATAGATGTTTTAAATGATGAGCCGATGAGGGAGGACTGCGTTTTAAAGGACGCACCGAATTTACTTATAACACCACACACAGCTTGGGCACCCCTTGCAACAAGGCAAAGGCTATTATCAATAGTTTATGAAAATATTTCGGCATTTTTAAAGGGAAATCCTCAAAATGTAGTTAATAATCCGAAAAAATAAAACAAAAAAAGAAAGACTGTCTAAAACCTTAAAGGTTTAAGACAGTCTCTTTTATTTATGTTCTGTTTTGGATTAGCCCTCAACGATAGCGTCTACAGGGCAACCTGCAGCACAAGCACCGCAATCAACGCACTTGTCAGCGTCAATCTCATAACGGTCTGCGCCTTCAGCGATAGCATCGCAAGGACAACCTGCAGCACAAGAACCACAGCTAATGCAAGCATCAGTAATCTTATAAGCCATTTTTATTTACACCTCCATCTGATGTCAGCCGTGCAAAATTTATGCACTGCGTATATTGTAACAATAATCGACCAAAAAATCAAGAGCAATATTTATTGCCAAATTTTTTTACTGTTCTTCCGCCTCGAATTCACCCTCGTTTTCTACTTTGGGTGACTTCTTGCTTAAAAGCTTTACAGCTTTGCGGTTGGTTTTATAGGGGATAGCGTCTGGGTCTTTACCCTTTACTATAAGATTTCCTGTTAAAAGGTTTGCATCAACAACAGTAGCAGCACCTTCATTGGTTTTAACGGTAGAGCCTATAGGAGGGGTTATGGAATGAAGATAGTCGTACGCATTTTGCTCATATTTGAGGCAACACATAAGTCTTCCACAGGTGCCCGATATTTTGGTGGGGTTAAGGGAAAGCCCCTGCTCCTTTGCCATCTTAATGGAAACAGGCTCAAAATCCTCTAAAAACTGTTTGCAGCAGAAGGGCTGACCGCAGATACCAAGTCCGCCTAGCATACGGGCTTCGTCCCTGACACCGATTTGTCTGAGCTCAATTCTTGTATGGAAGCAAGCTGCGAGGTCCTTTACAAGCTCTCTGAAATCAACTCTGCCGTCGGAAGTAAAGAAAAAGGTTATCTTTGTTCCGTCAAAGGAATATTCAACCTCAACGAGATTCATATCAAGCTCTCTCGCTGCGATTTTTTCTTCACATATTTTAAAAGCCTCGGCTTCCTTTTGATGATTTTGTTCGATTTTTTTGTGGTCCTTATCGTTTGCCTTGCGAAGAACCTTTTTAAGTGGCTGAACTACAGCAGAGTCGTCAACCTCGTGATTTTCTTTTGATACGGTACCAAAAGATATTCCGTTTGCGGTTTCTACTATAACAAAGTCACCCTTATTGTAAGCGGCGTCGGGCGCAAAATAATATGCTCTGCCGCTGTCTTTAAATTTTACGGATACAACTTCAGTCATTAAAACGGATTAAATTTTGAAAACTTAATCCATAACACCTCGCGTTTCATATATATTTTCTGCTAAGCTTTTTGATAGTTGCTACAAGAGAGGCAAAAAGCAAAGACAGGTTAATATTTGTTTTAAGGGAATCTATAAAACTATCCATTTCCCGATAAAGTGCAGTTAAAAACTTTGCTTTTTCGGGCATTTTATAATTTTTTCTTATGAGCTCTGCTATTTCGTATTTTAAAGATACGAAAAATGAATCGGCTAAAACCCTGTCCTTTTCAAATTTAGCAAGAAGGGTTAGCATCTCAATTTCGCTGCCGCTAAAAAGAATTTCACAAAACTCGCTAGCCGCAACCTCTGCCGCATTTGCGTTTTTACGCCTCAATATTGTAATAGCTCTGCCCATATTTCCTTTTGCCTGCTTTAAGGCGGTTAAAACAGCCTCCTCTTCGCGTTTCGGCTTTAAACAGTTCATTATATACTCTAAAGCATCATCTGTAGGCGGGGGAGAGAGCTTAAATGTAACACACCTTGAAAGCACCGTTTCGAGCATAGCTGTTGCTGATTCGGTTATCAGTAAAAAGAAGATATTTGAGGGCGGCTCTTCAAGAATTTTTAGCAGAGCATTTTGTGCCTGCTCGTTCATAGTTTCCGCTTTATCTATTATGAAAATTTTACAGTCTGCCATATGGGGCTTTATAAAAGCCGACTGACGAAGCTCTCTGATTTGAGACACCGAAATGTTTTTCTTTTTATCTTCGGGCAATACTGTAATTATATCGGGATGAGAGCCTGCGGCGGCAGTTTTACAAGCGTGACAGTTACCGCAAGGCTTTACAGCTTCGGTGCAGATAAGAGAATTTACTATATACCTTGCAAGTGTGTGGCGCCCAAGTCCTGCCTCGCCCTCAATAATAATTGCGTGGGGCAGATGACCGCTTTTAAGGGATGCCTCTACTGAAAGACGAATTTTATCATTACCTAAAAGAGGGAAGCTCATAGTACAAAGCCTACTTTTTTCATAGCCTTAAAATAGGTTTTTGCTGCAGTCTTTTCTGCAATAGCAGCACCCTTTTTGTATAATTCTTCAAGCTGCTTTTTATCGGTAATAATTCTATCGTAATTTGCTTTTATCGGGGCTAATTCATCAGCAACGGCTTCGCCTACTGCAAGCTTAAACTCGCCGTAGCCCTTGCCGTCAAACTCACGCTCGATTTCCTCAAAGCTCTTTCCTGTAACACCACTGTAGATGGAGATAAGGTTTGTAATACCGGGCTTATCGTCTCCCACTCTTACAACCGAATCACTATCGGTTACGGCGCGCTTGAATTTGCGGATAATCGTATCCTTATCGTCTAGGATTGCAACCCAAGAGTTTGCGTTTTCGTCAGACTTTGACATCTTTTTACTAGGGTCCTGTAGTGAACGAACACGGGATACCGTTTTCGGAATATAAGGCTCGGGGACAGTGAAAACATCACCGTAAAGATTATTAAAACGGATGGCGATATCGCGCGCTATTTCAAGATGCTGCTTCTGGTCTGCTCCTACAGGTACAAGGTCAGGCTTATAAAGCAGAATATCTGCCGCCATAAGTGTTGGATAAGAGAAAAGACCTACATTTATGTTGTCTGCATGTTTTGCCGATTTATCCTTAAACTGTGTCATACGGGAAAGCTCACCGAACTGTGTATAGCAGGATAAAAGCCACGAAAGAGCCGCGTGCTCAGGTACATGTGACTGAATGAAAAGTGTTGACTTTTCGGGGTCAAGACCTAATGCTAGAAGGGTAGCAAAGGTAGAATATATCTGCTGACGAAGCTTTGCAGGCTCCTGACGGACAGTTATAGCGTGAAGGTCGGCAACAGCGAAGGTGCAGTCAAAATCCTCCTGCATATAAACCCAATTTTTAAGGGCGCCGAGATAGTTGCCTAAGGTTAGCATTCCGCTAGGCTGAATACAACTTAAAACCTTCTTTTTAGCTGTTGTTTGTGTGTTTTCGCACATAAGTATTCATTCCTCTCAAAAGATAAAAGGTAATAAAACCATATTTAAACATAATATATCAATTTATTTTAACACTTGAAGCGGATTTTTGCAACAAAAATTTAAAGCTTTAACACAAAAATTAAAAACTTGACATAGAGTATAGGGTATATTATAATTTAGTGGTAAAAAATAATAGTATCTATCACACTTTTAGGAGGTAAATATATGGATAACAAAATTAGGCTTCATAATGTGGATTTTGAAGATTTTATCGTGGCTGTTGAGAAATGCAAGGGAGATGTTTTCCTTGAGACTACCGACGGCGATGTTTTAAACTTAAAATCAAAGCTTTGTCAGATGATTGGACTTAGCACAATTCTCGCTCATACCGAAATTGCAGAAGCAACTGTAAGATGTGCAAAGCCCGAGGATGAAACTATTTTATTCCGTTTTAATCTCTACGGCGAGAAGCCCGAATAAACAGTTAGGAGTTTTTTAAATGTCTGAATCTAAGTTTTTAACCTATAAGGGTAAGCCCCTTGTAAGATGCGGCAATGAAATTTATTACGGCGATATGGCCGAAAAATATGTTGTGTATTTTAAAATTCTTTCAACCTCAAAAGAGGGTGGATATGAAATTGCTGACAAGGTAAATATTTGTCTTTTAAGCAGTAATACCGACCTTCCTATGAAGGAAAGAATTATAAAAGAGAGCACAAAATCCTCTTTGTTTGATGCGCTTGATATCGGCTTTGTTTGGCTTGAGCGTGAGCTTTCAAAATCATAAGTAAATTTAAGGGGCTATCGTTTTTGATAGCACTTTAGTTTTGCTGAAAATTAAAGGCAAAAGGAATATACAAATGGTAAAAAAAGATTTTAAAAAATCAGTTTTTGCAGCTACCTTTGCGGCACTTCTTGCTATTATATCGCAGATTACTATTCCAACGCCAATCGGAATACCCGTCACTCTTCAGACCTTTGCAGTAGCGCTTTACAGCTTTATAGCAGGACCCGTCTTTGCCGTATTGGCGGTAGCGGTTTATCTCGGCTTAGGTCTTATTGGTCTGCCTGTTTTTTCAGGATTTTCGGGCGGTATAGGTGCGCTTTTCGGCTTTACGGGCGGCTTTTTATGGGGCTTTCTCATTTTGGCGGCACTTTGCGGTATAGCTTCAAAGCTGAATAGTAGAGCTTTACAGATAATTTTAAGTTTTTTAGGACTGATAATCTGTCATATATGCGGGATATTACAGTTTACATTACTTCATAAAACGGAGCTTTGGGGCTCATTTTTGTCGGTAAGTCTGCCCTACATATTTAAGGATATAATCTGTGTTTTAGCGGCTTTTTTAGTGTCGCCGAGCATAAAAAATAAAATAGAAAAAATCGTTGACAAATAGCATTCTTTGTGGTAAAATATTCGAGCCGCATGTTGTGGGCTTGATAAGTTGTGCCTTGCACACGCCTATAAGCAGCGAGACTGTTAAATATCAGGTAGGTGTAAAAAATGTACGCAATTATTGAAACAGGCGGAAAGCAGTACCGTGTAGAAAACGGCGATGTTATCTATGTTGAGAAGCTTGACGCTCAGGTTGATGAGGAAGTTACCTTTGATAAGGTTGTTGCAGTTAGCAACAAAACTTTAAAGGTAGGCAAGCCTTATGTTAAGGACGCTTTTGTAAAGGGTACTGTTCTTAAGAACGGCAAGGGTAAGAAGATTACTGTATTTACCTATAAGCCTAAGAAGGGCAGCGCACGCAAAATGGGTCATAGACAGCCTTACACAAAGGTACAGATTACCGAAATCGGCTAATTTACTATGACAAGTGTAAAATTTTTGGCTGACGGTAAGGGCCTTTGCGGTTTTGAAATCAGCGGTCACAGTTCTAAAAACAGTGATGATGAGACCGGAAAAATCGTATGCGCCGCAGTATCAAGTGCTGCGTATATGGCGGCTAACACTATAATCGAAATTGTATGTGATAAGTGTGAAGTCGAGGTTGATGAAGCAAAGATGTATTTAAAGGTTAATACCCCCTCGGATAAAACAAGGGTGGTGCTTGACGGGCTTTATCTTCATTTAAAAGAGTTATCCGGTCAGTACGATAATAATATTAGACTACACGGAGGTGCAGAAGATGTTAAAGATTAACATTCAGTTATTCGCTCATAAAAAGGGTGTTGGTTCTACAAAGAACGGTCGTGACAGTGAATCCAAGCGTCTCGGCGTTAAGCGTGCGGACGGTCAGTTCGTATTAGCAGGCAACATTCTTGTTCGTCAGCGTGGAACACATATTCATCCCGGCAACAATGTAGGTCGCGGTTCAGATGATACTTTATTTGCTTTGATTGACGGTAAAGTAAAGTTCGAGCGTCTCGGCAGAGACCGTAAACAGGTAAGCATTTACGCTGTTGAACAGTAATTATTAAATCCGGGCGGCAGCAGGCTGCTCGGATTTTTTTAAATTTTTCATACTAATATTCTGAAAGGAAAAGCTATTATGAAGATTTGTCACGTTTGCTTTTATGAGTGTGAGGATGATAAGGAGTTGTGTCCCGTTTGCGGAGCCGAACTTAAAGGTGAAGAAAGCGGTATTGAAGAAGTAGAAGAAATAGTGATTAATGACCCTGTTTTAGCAGTTTCTGTTGAGGATGTTGTAACTGCAGAAATATACAGAGATATTTTAAAGGAAAATAAAATTCCGTTTGTTTGCGACTCAGCAGAGTCGGACGGAAGCATGAGGGTGCTTTTTGGAGGAAGCTTTGTAACAGAGGATATTTATGTTGATTCCTTGAATTTGGAAAAAGCACAGGCTCTTTATGAGGAGGTTTTGAATTCTGATATGGAATTTGAGACGGAATTTGAAGAGGAATTTTACGAAGAAGATAATACGGAGATTGAGTAAATGTTTGTTGATATAGCCGGAATACATTTAAAGGCAGGAAAGGGCGGCGATGGTGCCGTTTCTTTTCATAGAGAAAAATATGTAGCGGCAGGCGGACCTGACGGCGGAGACGGCGGCAGAGGCGGCAATATAGTTTTCAAGGTTGACGATAATCTTTCAACCCTTGCAGACTTCAGATATAAGCGCAAATATGCGGCAGAGGCGGGTCAAAACGGCGGTGCTTCACGCTGTACAGGTAAAAGCGCTAAGGATTTAGTTATAAGTGTGCCGAGAGGAACCCTTGTAAAAGAAACCTCTACCGGCAGAATAATCGCCGATATTTCGGACGATGAGCCGGTTATAATTGCCAAAGGCGGCAAGGGCGGTTGGGGAAATATGCATTTTGCAACCTCAACGAGACAGGTGCCGAGATTTGCAAATGACGGTCTTCCCGGTGAAGAGCTTGATGTAACACTCGAGCTGAAGCTTTTAGCCGATGTAGGTCTTATAGGCTTTCCTAATGTTGGAAAGTCTACCTTGGTATCGGTTGTAAGTCAGGCAAAACCGAAAATTGCTAACTACCATTTTACGACCCTGACACCCGTTTTGGGCGTGGTTGCTATGGGTGAGGGAAGCTCATTTGTTATGGCTGATATTCCCGGTCTTATTGAGGGGGCAGGCGAAGGTTTAGGTCTTGGTCACGAATTTTTACGCCATGTAGAGCGTTGCCGTCTTTTACTTCATGTGATAGATGTTTCGGGCAGCGAAGGCAGAGACCCCTTAGAAGATTTTGAGAAAATAAATCACGAGCTTTCGGTTTTCAGCAGTGAGCTATCTGAGCGTCCGCAAATTGTTGTAGGTAATAAGTGCGACCTTGTTGAAGAAGAGGATATAGAAAAGCTTCGCGAGCATTTTGAGGCTAGGGGATATAAATTCTTTCCGATTATGGCGGCAATTGCAGAGGGTACGCGCGAGCTTATAGATTATGTGGCGGCAGAGCTTGCTAAGCTTCCGCCAATAAAGGTTTATGAGCCCGATTATATACCTGAGCCTGTTGTTACCGATAAAAAGGATAACAGAAGCTTTAAAATCAGTGTCAGAGGCGGTGTTTATTATATTGAGGAGGCCGATTGGCTGCTTGATGTAATGAATAGGGTAGACCCTGACGATTACGAATCACTACAATATTTTGAGAGAACACTGCGCTCAAGCGGAATTATAAAGGCGCTTGTTGATGCAGGCATAACCGAGGGCGACACCGTAAAGATTTACGATGTCGAATTCGATTATGTGCCGTAGGTGAAGCTATGGAAAATCCTAATCTTTTAAGTCCGTCGGTTTTAGCATTTGTAGGGGACGCGGTTTATACCCTTTATGTGAGGGAAGCGCTATCGGCTGTTAACAGACCGTCGGGAGAGCTTCACAGGCTGTCTGTAAAATTGGTTAACGCTACCGCTCAGGCAAAGGCGTACAGACTTATCGAAAGCATATTATCCGAAAAGGAAATTTCGGTATTTAAAAGGGGCAGAAATTTTCATACCCATTCTTCGCCCAAAAATTCGTCAGGTGGGGATTACCACACTGCTACAGGCCTTGAATGTCTTTTTGGATATTTGCATCTTTCAAAAGAAAAGAATAGAGCCGATGAGCTTTTCGGTATTATCTGGAACGGCTTTTTTGAAGAGCTTAAATAAAACAAAAAACCTTATACGGAAAATCCGTATAAGGTTTTTCTTTATGAAGAAGACATAGAACTGTCCCTGATTGCCCAAATAATATTTGTCAACACAATAGAACCGTCCCTTGTGTTGTTAAGTTTTTTGGGGTGATATTCCAACAGGGATAATAACAGTTTTTTCTAATTTTTCTAATATTTGTAATACGGTAGTTAAGTTCTCGTGATAACTTTCAAAACGCCTATTACTTAACCACAGAAAACAAAATATTTCTTTTTTATAGGAGAATCCTATAGCTGCCATAGCTTTAAAAATTTCATTCCCAACACCATTGAGGGGACGCTCAAAACGTTCACTATCTATATAAAACAAATTCTTAATATCATCATATGAACAGTTCAATTTGCTATGGCGTAAGCCTTGAATTATAAGTTTTTTTACGGAACGATTAGAAGAAAATAGAGGATCCAATTTATCCATATAGCAAGAAAACTCTGATAATTCATTTAAAGAAATCCATTTGTCGTTTACAGCAACTATGGGTCGCTCAAATAAAACGAAATCTCTTGGTCGATGCTTATACATTGACAGTAAGTAGCTTATAGCCCAAATGCCAGAATCTATTTCACCTGTTAGTTTATTTATTCCAACATCAAAATCAAATTTTGCATTATTTAAAATATCTTGTGACGAATAAAAACTGGATTTGCAATGGATATAACCATCGTTATTAACACTAATTTTTTTAATATTCATTAAATTACCCCACTATTTGTACATCCCAAACCAGTATTGGCCCGGGTCTGGCACTGACAACAGGACCAGAACACAAAGGGACGGTTCTATTGTGTGATTACAGTTTTCTGTGTTAGGATAGAGTTTTTGTTAAATATTCTTTAAACTTTTCAGCATCAAATTCTGTTACAAGTGTACAGTTATTTGCTTTCCCCTTTTCAAAGGTTACCATACCGTACTTTTCATCATTTTCGGTATGAACCGCTGCAAAATATGTATCTTTAGCCTTTAAAGTGTCCTCCCAAACAACACAGCTTAAAGCTACTGCGTCAGGGATATCGGCGGTGTGGCTTTCAAAGGCTTTTATATTATGCTCTAAAATCTTTGAGGTGCAAAGGGATACAAATTCGCCGAGTTTTCCAAGCTTTGATATATTTTCGAGTTCATTTTCGGTAAAGGAAGAATCGCCAAGACACATATCAAGACCTATGATAGTTACAGAAATTCCGCTTTTTAGCATTATATCATAGCTTTCGGCGTCAACATAAACATTAAATTCCGCAAACTCGGTAACATTGCCCGCTTCAAGCCCTGCAGTGCCCATACTGTAGATGTGTTTTACCTTTTTCATCGTATCGGGAGCTTTTAAAATGGCGGCGGCGATGTTTGTTACGGGACCTATCGTTATAAGCTCTATTTGACAGGGGTTCTTTTCTACAGTTTCCAAAATAAAATCGATAGCATCTTTATTTTCCGGAGAGGTTTTTGGGTGTACTAAATTTTTATCCCCCATACCGTCCTTACCGTGCACATATTCGGCGGTAAAAAGAGGTCTGTAAAGGGGTCTATCGAGCCCTTTATATACGGGAATTTTGGCATTTGCTGTTTCTAAAACCTGAAGAGCGTTTTTAGTAGCAAGCTCTAACGGGATGTTTCCGCAAACGGTAGTAACGCCGAGAATTTCTATGTCGGCATTACAGGCTATAAGTAATGCTACCGCGTCATCAGCGGCGGTATCGGTATCAATTATAAATTTGCGCATAAGAATCCCTCCTGATAATTTTATTATAGCTTTATTTTTCCTTTATTGCAACCGAAAAAGTTTAATGTATATGGAAAGATATGTCTTGATTTATTTTTATGGGTAGTGTATAATTTAATATGTAATATTATTCTACAATTCACGGAGGTTTAATTATGACAAGATTTGAACAGGCTAAAGCACGCTATGCCGAGCTCGGCGTAGATGTTGAAAAGGCAATATCTCTTTTAAAGAATACCCCTATCAGTATTCACTGCTGGCAGGGTGACGATGTACGCGGCTTTGATACAGACCCCAACAAGCCCTTAACCGGCGGTATTCAGACTACCGGTAACTACATAGGCAGAGCTAGAACTCCCGAAGAACTTATGGCTGATATTGATGTAGTTTTAAAGCTTTGCCCCGGTATGAAGAAGATGAATCTTCACGCAAACTATGCTATTTTTGACGATGAAAACGGCGGTTGGGTAGACCGTAATAAGTTAGAGCCCAAGCACTTTGCTAAATGGGTTAAATTCTGCAAAGAAAGAGGTCTTGGATGTGACTTTAACCCCACATTCTTCTCCCATCCTATGTGTGACCCCCTAACCCTTTCAAGCCCTAACGAAGAAACCCGTAAGTTCTGGATTGAGCACGGTAAGGCGGCTATTAGAATCAGCCAATATTTAGCTGAGGAATTAGGTCAGCCTTGCGTTATGAACATCTGGACAGGTGACGGCTACAAGGATATCCCTGCAGACCGTATGGGACCGAGAGAGCGCTATCGCGATTCTATCGATCAGATTTTAAGTGAGCCTTTCGATTTTGATAAGGTTAAGCCTTGCGTTGAGTCTAAGGTGTTCGGTATCGGTGTTGAAGCTTATACCGTTGGCTCTGCAGAGTTTTCATTAGCTTACGCTGCTGCTAATATGGATAAGTGCATTCCGCTTATGGATAATGGTCACTATCATCCTACAGAGGTTGTATCGGATAAGATTCCTGCTATGCTTGCTTTCTTCCCCGAAATTGCTCTTCACGTAACACGCGGTGTTCGTTGGGATTCAGACCATGTAGTTTTATTTGACGATGAAACTAAGGAAATCGCTAAGGAAATCGTACGCTGCGGCGGTCTTGACGGCAGAGTAAAGATTGCTCTTGACTATTTTGATGCTTCTATCAACCGTGTAGCTGCTTGGATTACAGGTGTTAGAAATATGGAAAAGGCGCTTCTTTTTGCTCTTCTTCAGCCCACAGAGGCTTTAAAGAAAATGCAAGATGAAGGCGATATGACATCCCTTCTCGTTATGCAGGAAGAACTCAAGACAGCACCCTTCGGTGATGTTTGGGAGTACTACTGCGAGTCTGAGGGAGTACCCGCAAATGAGTCATGGCTTGCTACTGTTAAGCAGTATGAAGCAGACGTTCTCGCAAAGAGAGTATAATTTTAAAATGTCTTGCCCGTGTGCTTTTGTACACGGGCAGTTTTCTTAAAAGGGGTGATTTTTTGCTTGCCATCATAGATTTTAGAGCTGATGAAGAAATAGTTCTAAATCTTGAAAATTTAGGCTTTAAGGTAATTAAAATGAAAGGGTTTGAAGCTCTGTCAAAACCTGTTTTTGCCCACCCCGATATGCTTATGTTTATAGGCGGAGACACTCTTTTTACCCACACCGATTATTATAAGTCTGCTAAAGAAGAACTCGATTTAATAGCAAGAGAAAAAATTTTAAAAATTGTTGTTAGCAATGAGAAGATAGGGGATAAATATCCATTTGATGTCCTTTTTAATGCGGTTTTGCTTGAGTGTTTTTTAATTGCCAATTTGAATACGGTATCTGAACATATAAAAGATTTTGCTGTAAATAACGGTATAAAAATGATAAATGTAAAACAAGGCTATACAAAATGCTCGGTACTAAAGGTTAGCGACAATGCAATAATCACCGCAGACGAGGGAATTTATAATGCCGTTTTAGGTGAAGAAAAAATAGATGTTTTAAAAATATCCGATAACTTTACCGACCTTAACGGATATAATTACGGATTTATAGGCGGTGCTTCAGGTCTTTTCGGCGACTATGTATACTTTAGCGGTGATATAACACTTCACCCCGATTATAAGAGCATTTTGGCGTTTTGCCAAAAACACGGCAAGAAAATTATATCTTTAAAGAAAAATTCAAAGCTTTACGATTTAGGAACACTTGTTTTCCTTTGATTTTAAAGGATAAAATAAAACCCCTTTCCGAAGAATTTAGGGAAGGGGTTTTAATATTTTACTGCTTTAATTTTTTTAGTTTATGAATATCTGCGATTACAATGAATTTTATATCCTTTTGGAGAGGCTTATATGGATCAATCAGCGTTGTGACAGTTCCGTTTTCAACAATCGCTACAACATTCAGTGAATATTTTCGCCTTAAAGATAGCTCTGCAAGTGTTTTACCTATCCATTCCTCTTTAATTTCCATTTCAAGTATTGAAATATCGTTTGAAAGGTCAATGGCATCAATAAATCCTGAACTCAAAAGATTTTTGGCAAGACGCTTTCCCGATTCACTTTCAGGAACAACAACGCTATCCGCCCCTACTTTGAGCAAGATTTTTCCTTTTATTTCATCACTGCATTTTGCTATAACATTAGGAACACCAACTTCTTTACAGAGGGTTATAGCCATAACTGTAGCTTCAAAATTTTGTGCCATTGCGACAATCACCGTATCTATGTTTGAAATTCCGAGATTTTCGATTACATCGGCATCGGTAACGTCAGCGCATTTACAAACAGGTATTGTAAAACTCACATTTTCAACTACCGCTTCATTGATATCGACTGCGATAACTTCTGCACCGTTCTTTAATAGTTCTTCGGCTACGGCCGTGCCATATCTTCCAAGTCCAAATACGGCATAAGATTTATTCATATCCTTAATCTCCTAACCTATGCTGATTTCTTCCGTGGGATTTTTAACTATATTATTATTTGATGTATTGAGATTCAGTGATGTAGCAAGTGAAATTGGACCTACTCTTCCAAAATACATGGTAGCAATGATAATAAGTTTCCCTGCTACATTAAGCGAGGGGGTTAAGTTTCTCGAAAGCCCTACAGTTGCGCCTGCACTTATCGTTTCATAAAGAATATCTATCAAGGCCCTATCGATAGTAAGGCTAAGCAATAAAGTGGAACCGAATACAATCATACTGGAAATAACAACTACCGCTAGAGATTTATTTATAGAGGCCTTTGAAATTCGGCGGTTAAATATAGTGGCATCTTTTTTGTTTTTAACCATAGATAGTGCCGATAAAAATAAAACTGTAATTGTGACCGTTTTAACACCGCCCGCTGTACCTACGGGGGAGCCACCTATGAACATAAGCAACATTGAAACGAGGGCGGAGGCATTTGTAAGGTTTTCTTGCGGTACTGTGGCAAACCCAGCCGTTCTTGTAGTTACCGATTGAAAGAATGACGCTTCTATTTTTTCGCCAATACTTAATTTTCCTATAGTAAGCGGATTGTTGTATTCTAATGCAAAGAAAAGGACAGCGCCTGATAATATAAAAAAGAGGGTAGTGGATATAGCAATTTTACTGTGAAGAGTAAGATTTTTCCATATTTTTATACTGGTTTTTTGTTTAAGCTTTAAAACTCTTGATACATCCCACCAAACAATAAATCCAATACCGCCCAAAATTATAAGTATCGCGGTCATAATGTTGATAACAGGATTTCCTACATAGTTATAAAGGCTATTTTCACCTATGATATCCATACCTGCGTTGCAAAAAGCCGAAACTGAATGGAATATCGATATAAAAATTCCTTCGGCTCCGAATTCTGGCACAAAAATCGGCATAAAGACGAGAGCGCCGATTCCTTCTACTAAAAGAGAGCCTATGACTATTTTTTTAACAAAAGTCGTAAGTCCCGACAAGGAATTCAAGTTAAAGGCATCCTGAACCAAAAGGCTACTTTTAAGGTCGAGCCCGTGATTAAGCGCAATGAAGATAACCGACATAATCGATACAACGCCGAGCCCTCCGATTTGAATAAGCAGTAGAATTACTGCTTTGCCGAATATACTCCAGGAAACAGTGGGAACCGTTACAAGACCTGTAACGCATGTTGCGGTTGTTGCAGTAAAGAGAGCATCACAAAAGGATATTGCTTTACCGCTTTTGGTGCTTATGGGCAAACTTAAAAGGATAGTGCCCAACATAATCACTGCTAAAAATCCTAAAAGTATAATCTGTGAGGTTGAAAAGGAAAAACGTCTTTTTTCCATAGGTATCAAAGCATTAACGCACGGATTTCTTCTGCGCTTAAAACGGATAGGTCGGCAGGGGCGATATCAAATACAGTTTTGCAACCCTTATCGCCACGATTTTTAAGCTTGTAAACGGCTCTCGCATAGGCTACAAGCACACTTGCGGTAAATTCAGGGTTTGAATCGAGCTTCAGGCTATATTCAATAATATGATTATTCTGATTGTTATCGCCTGTTTTTCCTGTTCTTATAACAAATCCGCCGTGTGGGATACCCTTGTGGTCGCGCTCTAACTCTTCAAGGGAGATAAAATTAACGGTTGTATCATAATCGGCAAAATATTTTGGCATATTTTTAATTTCTGCCTCAATTCTTTCTTTGTCGGCGCCCTCTTCTGCTACAACATAGCAGAGTCTTGTATGCTTTTCTCTTGTGGAAAGCTCGGGGTTTTCGCCGCCTCTAACCCTTTCGAGCGCAGAGTCTACAGGGCAGGTGTACTGCCTTGCATCTATAACTCCGTCAATTCTTCTTATAGCATCGGAATGACCCTGACTTACTCCTTTGCCCCAAAAAGTATAGTCTTTACCATCGGGTAAAATTGCAGAGGCATAGAGGCGGTTTAAGGAGAAAAGGCCCGGGTCCCAACCTGCAGAAATAAGGGCAACGGTTGAGCCTTTTTTAGCGGCAGCGTCAACACGCTCGAAGTGAAGCGGAATATCGGCGTGGGTATCAAAGCTGTCAACAATATTAAAGTTTTCTGCGAGCATAGGTGACATAGCGGGCAAATCGGTTGCACTTCCGCCACAGATTATAAGCACATCTATTTTTTCCTTATAATTTAAAATTTCCTCGGCTTTATATACTTTTGCGCCTGTTACGGTTTTTACAGAGTCGGGATTTCTTCTTGTGAAAACACCGAAAAGCTCCATATCCTTATTTTGTTTTACGGAGTATTCTACACCTTTTCCTAAATTGCCGTAACCATAAATTGCTATATTCATAAAAACATCCTTTCAGCCCATAAAATCCAATTTTTAATAAAATTATAATATCTCTATAAAGTTAATTTGTCAATTGTTTTTTGGCGAATTTGGGGATTTTTAAGGATTGTGGATTGACAATATTTCCCTGAAAGAATATAATATCATAAGTCAGTGTTTCTACACTCGGAGGAGAATTTATGATTTGTGATAATATTTTAGAGGCAATGGGTAATACCCCTATGATACAGCTTAACCGAATGGGTGATAAGGATTCGGCAAGAATTCTTGTAAAATTTGAGGGCCTTAATGTTGGTGGCTCTATTAAAACCCGTACGGCCTACAATATGATACTTGATGCTGAAAAACGCGGAATTATAAACGAAAACACAATTATTGTGGAGCCTACAAGCGGAAATCAGGGAATTGGTCTTGCATTAGTGGGTGCGGTACGCGGCTACAAAACCAAGATTATTATGCCTGATTCTGTTAGTGAAGAGAGAAGAAAGCTTGTGCGCCACTACGGTGCGGAGGTTATACTTGTTCACGATGCGGGAAATATAGGTGAATGTATAGACGAGTGTGTAAGAACGGCACTTGAAATGCAGAAAGCCGATAAAAATGTTTTTGTTCCTCAGCAGTTTGAAAATCCTGCAAACCCCGATATACAGAGAAACTGCACTGCAGTTGAAATCATAAACGAGGTAGGCTCAGAAATACACGGATTTTGCTCAGGAATAGGTACGGGCGGTACCATTACGGGAATAGGTGAGACCCTTAAAGCCCACAATCCCGACATAACAATCTGGGCAGTTGAGCCTGAGCACGCAGCTATTCTCTCGGGCGGCTCTATCGGTACTCATATTCAGATGGGTATAGGAGACGGCTTAATCCCTGCGATCTTAAATCAGAACATATACAGTGATATTTGCATCATAAAGGATGAGGAAGCTATCCGCACCGCAAAGGAGCTTGCCTCTTTAGAGGGAATTATGTGCGGAATTTCGAGCGGCACCAATGTTGCGGCGGCTATAAAGCTTGCTAAAAAGCTAGGCTCCGGCAAAACGGTTGTAACGGTGCTTCCCGATACCGCTGAAAGATACTTCTCAACACCCCTTTTTGAAGAATAATTTTAAATTTGTGCAGAGGTTTATGTGCCTCTGCATATTTTTTTGGAATAAAAAAGGTAATTACTGTTAATATTTAAAAAAGATAAGATATATATTAATAAAGGACTTGACAAGAACTGACTAAAAAGGGTAAAATGATATAAATTGGGATAATTTCACTATTTTTATAAATTTTTGACTCAATCTGTGGGATTGGAGTCTTACATAAATACAAACTTAATACATAAAAACAAATGGAGGAAAGCGACTTAAAATGAATGAAAACAAGTCTAAAAATGGCAAGTCGAACTCTGCTTTGAAAAAGCAGAGCAGGCCGCCTGTGCATAAAAATTCCGCAAAGCCTTCGGGTAAACCTGAAAACAAGGCAAAGGGCGGTGCGGCTAAGAGACAGTCGGGTAATCAGAACAAAAAAAGAACCCAAAGCACTGCAAACTACAAGCCCAATATACCTAAAAAGCCAATCAGGATAATTCCGCTCGGCGGTCTTGGAGAAATCGGTAAAAATATCACCCTTTATGAATATGACGGTGATATGATACTTGTTGACTGCGGTATGACCTTCCCCGACGAAGATACCCCCGGTGTTGATATAGTAATCCCCGATTTTACCTATGTGCTTGAAAACAAGTATAAAATTAAAGGTCTTGTTATAACTCACGGGCATGAGGACCATATCGGTGCGATACCCTATCTTGTATCTAATTTTAATGTTCCGATTTATGCAACAAGGCTGACGCTCGGATTAATTGAGGGTAAACTTAAGGAGCATAAGCTATTAGCTGACGCAAAGCTCAATGTTGTATCACCTAAGGATGTTATAAATTTCGGCAGGATTTCGGTTGAGTTTATACACGTAAATCATTCTATTCCCGATGCGGTGGGCTTTGCTATAAGCACCCCTGCAGGTACGGTAGTTCATACGGGTGACTTTAAGATTGATACAACACCTATTGACGATTATGTAATAGACCTTGCCCGTTTTGCAGAGCTTGGAAAGAAGGGCGTTTTAGCTCTGCTTGCTGACTCTACTAATGCTGAGCGTGCAGGCTATACTGCCTCCGAAAAGCTTGTTGGCGGTTCTTTTTCAAATCTTTTCAAAAAGGCTGAGGGTCACCGCATAATAGTTGCAACATTTTCTTCTAATATTCACAGAATTCAGCAGATTATAGACGAGGCTGTAAAATGCAATCGTAAGGTTGCTCTTTCAGGCAGAAGTATGCTAAATGTTGTAAGCGTTGCAGGCGAGCTTGGATATCTGAATCTTCCCGATGGCGTTTTAATCGATATAGATATGATTAAAAATTATCGACCCGAAGAGCTTGTTATTGTAACTACGGGAAGTCAGGGCGAGCCGCTTTCGGCTCTTCACAGAATTGCCTTTTCGGAGCACCGTCAGGTTGAAATAATACCCGGTGATATGTTTATCATATCGGCAAATCCAATTCCGGGAAACGAAAAGCTTGTCGGCAAGGTTATTAACGAGCTTATGAAGCGCGGCGCAAATGTGGTTTACGAAAAAATGTACGATGTTCATGTTTCGGGCCACGCTTGTCAGGAAGAATTAAAGCTTATAATGAGCATTGTAAAGCCGAAGTATTTTATACCGCTTCACGGCGAGGAGCGTCATTTAAGAAAGCACGCCGCTTTAGCTAGTGCAATGGGAATTGCTGACGATAATATCGTAATTTCCTCTAACGGAAAGGTTATTGAGGTTACAGAAAGTAATATTAAGCAGACCGAAACCGTACCTGCAGGCAGAGTCCTTGTTGACGGACTCGGTGTAGGAGATGTTGGTAGCGTAGTTCTTCGCGACAGAAAGAGCCTATCTAGTGACGGCATTATCGTTGTAACGGTAGTTATTGATTCTGTTACAAGACAGGTAATTTCAGGTCCTGACATTGTATCTAGAGGATTTGTTTATGTTAAGGAATCGGAAGAGCTGTTAAATGGTCTTACCGAACAGGTATGCGATATTTTAGAGCGCGCTTATATTTTAGGTGTAAAAGATTGGAATACAATCAAAACAAAGATTAAGGACGGTGCTTCAAGATACCTTTATACAAGAACCCACCGTTCACCTATGGTTTTACCGATTATTATGGAAGTTTAAGGAGAAATATTTATGAAGGTTATTTTATTAGCAGATGTTAAAGGGCAGGGCAAAAAGGGCGAGCTTTGCAATGTTTCTGACGGATATGCAAGAAACTTTTTATTCCCGAAGAAGTTAGCGGTTGAGGCAGATAATGCCGCAATGTCCGAGTTTAAGAGTAAGGAAGCTGCAAAGGCTCACCATAAGGAAGAGGAAATTGCCGCTGCTAAAAATACCGCAAAGCTGCTTGACGGAAAAAGCGTTACTATGAAGGTTAAGGCAGGCTCAAACGGCAGACTTTTCGGCAGTGTTACTTCAAAGGAAGTAGCGGCTGAAATTAAAAATGCTTTTGGTATTGAGATTGATAAAAAGAAAATGTCACTAGCAGATATTAAAAATTTCGGTGAATACACCGCAGAAATTAAACTTTATACAGGTATTACCGCAAAAATTACGGTAATAGTTACGGAGTAAATTATGGCAAAGGAATCATTAAACTATGATTTTGACGGCGTAAGACAGCCCTATTCAGTTGAAGCTGAGCAGTCGGTTTTGGGCTCTATAATAATAGACCCTAAAAGTCTTAACGATGTTGCCGTTTTAATAAAGCCTGAGTATTTTTATATCCCACAGCATAAGGATATTTATATTGCCCTTATATCTATGTTTGAACTGAATCAGGCGATAGACTTTGTCTCCTTGCTTGAAAAGCTCAAAAGGGACGGCGTTTATGACGAAACGGGAGGCAAGGCTTATCTTACAACCCTAGTTCAGACTGTACCTACCGCCGCTAATGTACTTACCTATGTTGCGATAATAAGAGAAAAGTATTATGCTCGTTCACTTCTTCTTGCTGCAAAGGGAATTATAAATGACATTAACGAAAATGTTATGGATTCCGAAAAATTGCTTGATGCGGCAGAGCAGAAGATTTACGATATCAGAGAGGATACTCAGGTTAGCGGTCTTACTCACATAAAGCAGGTTATTGAAACCGAAACTTATGACCGTCTTACCAAAATGGCAGACGAGGAAACCCGTAAGGACTACATAGGTATTCCCTGCGGAATTGGGGAACTCGATAAAAAACTTACGGGACTTAATAAGTCTGACCTTATTATTCTCGGCGCCCGTCCCGGTATGGGAAAAACCTCTTTTGCTCTTAATATTTTAAGAAATGTTGCGGTAAATGCAGGTAAAACTGTTTGTATGTTCTCTCTTGAGATGACTCGCGACCAATTAGCGCAGAGACTTTTATCAAGTGAAGCCGGAATACAGAGTGAAAAGCTTCGTACAGGTCAGCTTGATGCTGACGAATGGACAAGACTTGCCCAAGCGGGTGACAATCTTTCCAAAGCTTCAATCTATTTAGATGAAACCTCCTCTATAACTGTGCCCGAAATGAAGGCAAAGTTGCTTCGAATGAAGAAGGTTGACCTTGTTATTATCGACTACTTAGGTCTTATGCACGCGGCAAAGCATACCGATAACAGAGTTCAGGAAATTTCTGAAATTACGAGAAGTCTTAAGATAATGGCAAAGGACTTAAAGGTGCCGATTATTGCCTGTGCTCAGTTATCCCGTGCAACCGAGGTTAAGGGTAAGTCACATAAGCCTGCCCTTTCAGACCTCAGAGATTCGGGTTCTATCGAGCAGGACGCCGATATCGTTCTCTTCCTATATAGAGATACTTATTACGATAATGAAAAGAGTGTCGATGATGACCACGCAGACCCTACAGAAGCAGAGTGCATCATCGCTAAGAACCGTCACGGTGAGGTTGGAACGGTTAAACTGCATTGGGACGGTCAGTATACACGATTTACTTCAGTGGATGTGTTCAGATGATTGAAATGTTAGTGGCTAAGGCTATAGCTGATTATAAAATGCTAAGCCTTAGTAATGAAATTACCGTCGCTCTATCGGGCGGTGCCGATTCGGTTTGCCTTTTATATGCTTTAAATGAGCTAAAAGGAAAACTCGGGATTACACTTTCGGCTGCGCATTTGAATCACTCTATAAGAGGTTCTGAAGCTGATAGGGATGAAGCCTTTGTAAAAGAGCTTTGCTCAAGTCTCGGTATTCCTTTGGCTTGTGAAAAAATTGATGTGCCCGAATATGCAAAGAGCCACTCTCTTAGTCTCGAGCTTGCCGCAAGGCAGGTAAGGTATGACTTTTTGGCTCGCGTATCAAAGGGTGTTGTCGCTACTGCTCACAGTGCCGACGATAATTTGGAAACGGTTGTTTTTAATCTCGCAAGGGGAACTGCCCTTAAAGGTCTTTGCGGTATTCCGCCTGTAAGAGATAGAATTATCCGCCCTCTCATTTATTGCAGTCGCGTTGATATAGAGCAGTATTGTGAGGAAAACGGACTTTCCTATGTAACCGATTCAACAAATCTTAGTGACGATTACACAAGAAATAAAATTCGACACAATATAGTACCTGTTTTAAAGGAAGTAAACCCTGCCGTAGCTAGAGCAGTAACCCGAATGAGCGAAAGTCTTTCTTTGGATAATGACCTTTTGGAAAATCTTGCAGAGGAAGAATACAAAAAGCGAATTGTTGACGGGCTGCTCGATATAAAGGGCTTTGATAAAATTCATAAGGCAGTATCACTCAGGGTACTCAAATGCTTTCTAAACGATTTAGATGTTTTGGAGTTTTCTTCAAAGCATTTAGAACAGCTATATAATATATGTGTTCGCGGCGGTGAGATTTCTTTGCCTAAGGCTGTGTTTGTCAGCGAATCGGGCAGACTTCATATAAAAACCGATACTCTTTCTAATAAGGAATATAAAGTTGAGGTTTTACCTATAGAGAAGTCAGAATTTTTAAGTTCTAAAAAAATTAACAATTTGTTATTAAAAAACTATTTAGATTGTGATAGAATAATAGGCAAATTGGAAATTCGTACAAAATTAAGCGGTGACACTATTAAACTCAAAAACAAAAACGGTACCAAAACCCTTACAAAACTTTATAATGAATACCGTATTCCCTTAACAGAGCGTAAAACACTTCCTGTTTTGTGTGATGATGAGGGTGTTGTGTGGGTTTATAAGATTGGCGTAGCCGAGCGCTGCGCTGCAGATGAAAATTCAAAAAGTATATTAAAAATCAGTATCAGTTAATGGTTTTTTAGGGGGATAATAATGATTGGCTATGAGGATGTAGAGAGAGTTCTTGTTTCAGAGGCGGAAATTGACGAAATCTGTACAAGGCTCGGCAAACAAATTTCTGAAGATTATAAGGACAAAAAGCTTCTGCTTGTAAGCGTCCTTAAAGGCGGCGTGGTATTTCTTGCCGATTTAATGCGCAAGATAACCTGTGACTGTGAAATTGATTTTATGTCGGTTTCATCCTATAGCGGAACCAAAACTACGGGAGTAGTTAAATTCAAAAAGGATATGGATGTTGACCCTGAGGGCAGAGATATTCTCATAGTTGAGGATATTCTTGATTCAGGAATAACTCTTTCCTATCTTAAAAAGGTTATTTTAGACCGAAACGCAGCAAGCGTAAAGGTTTGCGCTTTCCTTGATAAGCCGTCAAACCGCGTTGCTGATATTGAGGCTGAATATACAGGCAAGCAGATACCTGATGAATTTGTAATCGGGTACGGACTTGACTATAATGAAAAATACAGAAATTTACCCTTTGTAGGCGTGCTTGCTGAAAAGGTTTATGTGGGTAAATAAAGAGGGAGAAGAAATTGAAGAAAAACATTAAAAATGTGCTTTTGTATTTGCTGATACCTATTATATTTATATTGTCCATAGGTTTCGCTAACAAATTCACAAAAAAGACAGCCGAAACAAAATACTACGAAATCGTTGATATGGTTATCAATAATGAGATTTCTGAGTATCAGTTAAACCTTTATAGCGGTGACCTTAAGTATGTAAAGCGTGCCGACGGTAAAACCTACCGATATACTGTAGCCGATCCTTCGATTTTCTATAACGATGTAAACGAAGCGGTTATGAAAATCAATGAGGAAAATCGCGGTACGAATAAGGTTATTAAGCAAGACTATAAAAGCGGAGGCAAGGCTTCATGGCTTATGAGCCTTATTCCTACCGTAATTACTATAGGTGTTATGGTACTTTTCTGGGTATTCATAATGCGCCGAATGAATTCTATGAACGGCGATAAAACTATGGGATTCGGAAAGGCTAAGGTTAAAAAGGCGGACGATAAAAAGAAAACCACCTTTGCCGATGTTGCGGGCGCTGACGAAGAGAAGGAAGAAATGGTCGAGATTGTTGACTTCCTTAAGGCTCCCAAAAAGTTCAACGAGATGGGTGCCCGTATTCCTAAGGGCGTACTGCTTGTGGGTCCTCCCGGAACAGGTAAAACTCTACTTGCACGTGCAGTAGCAGGAGAGGCAGGAGTGCCTTTCTTCTCAATCTCGGGTTCTGACTTTGTTGAGATGTTCGTAGGTGTCGGTGCATCCAGAGTAAGAGACCTTTTCGGTGAAGCTAAAAAGAACGCACCCGCTATTATATTCATAGACGAGATTGACGCTGTGGGTAGACAAAGAGGTGCAGGTCTTGGCGGCGGTCACGATGAGCGCGAGCAGACATTAAATCAGCTGTTAGTTGAAATGGACGGCTTCGGTGTAAACGAGGGCGTTATCGTTATGGCGGCTACAAACCGTCCTGACATATTAGATAGAGCGCTTCTTCGCCCCGGTAGATTTGACCGTCAGATTACCGTAAACTATCCCGATGTAAAGGGAAGAGAGGAAATCTTGAAGGTTCATTCAAGAGGAAAGCCACTCGGTCCCGATGTAAATCTTAACACTATTGCAAAGTCTACTTCAGGCTTTACAGGTGCAGACCTTGAGAACCTTTTAAACGAGGCTGCTCTTCTTGCAGTTCGTCACGGCAAAAAGGCTATAACTCAGGAAGAAATTGAAGAAGCTACCATTAAGGTTGTTATGGGTACAGAAAAGAAATCCCATGTTGTTAAAGATAAGGATAAGCTTATTACGGCTTATCACGAGGCAGGTCACGCAGTTGTATCCTACTTCTTACCGAACCAAGACCCCGTACACCAAATTTCTATTATTCAGCGCGGTATGGCGGCAGGATATACAATGTATCTTCCTACCGAAGAAAAGGGTCATACCTCTAAAACGACAATGCTTGAGCAGATTTGTTCACTTCTCGGCGGTAGAGCTGCAGAACAGCTCACTCAAAAGGATGTCTGTACAGGTGCTTCCAACGATATCGAGCGCGCTACCGATTTGGCAAGAAAGATGGTTACTAAGTTCGGTATGAGCGATAAGCTCGGTTTAGTGGCTTACGGTCACGATAACAATGAGGTGTTCTTGGGCAGAGATTTCTCTTCAACACCTAATTATTCCGAAAAAACAGCCGCTTTAATCGATGAAGAAATCGAGAGGGTTGTAACCGAACAGTATAAGAAAGCGTTAGAGCTTTTAGAGGGCGCTATGCCCAAGCTTCACGAGGTTGCTAAAATTCTTTTTGAAAAAGAAAAGATTAGCGGTGAAGAATTTAGAGCTTTAATGGAAGCTTAATATTAAATGTAGAGCATCGAAGAAACTTTTTCTTCGATGCTTTTTTATGGAAAATTTAGGTAATAAAAAATTTTTAAAAAATCGAAAAAAATACTTGATTTTTATATTGGAATGTGATATCATACGAGAGTACGCTGCGAAAATGCGGCGTTTATACATGCGTTGATGCGGGAGGTGGCCCATCTCGAATGGGGAAATTTCCGCGGAGTATGTCCGATTTTAAACCGGGCGAAAGAACTTTGGAAGGCAGAGATGTACTTGCGAACATCTTTGCAACAGCGGATAATGTATCCGTTGTCCGGAATTGTCTGTGACCCCAGCAATGCCGGTTTTATATTGTGCCTGAAAGAAAAACACGGCACGGTGTAAGTTTTGCCCGCCAACTAATCAAGGAGGCGAAAATTCACATGGCAGTGAAAGAAAAAATCCGTATTCGTATTAAAGGTTACGACCACGCACTTGTAGACCAGTCCGCAGAGAAAATTGTGGAAACCGCTAAACGTACAGGCGCTAGGGTATCAGGTCCCGTACCGCTACCCACAGAAAAGGAAGTTGTAACAATTCTCCGCGCTGTTCATAAGTATAAGGACAGCCGTGAGCAGTTTGAAATGCGAACACACAAAAGGCTCATCGATGTAATAAGACCTTCCAACAAAACTGTTGAGGCTCTTACAAATCTTGAGCTCCCCGCCGGTGTTGAAATCGAAATCAAGCTTTAATATATAAGGTATTCGATTCGCATCGCAGGTCAAGTCAGCTTGAAGGTTGACCAATAACCAAAGGAGGAAAAAACAATGAAAAAAGGTATTGTAGGCAAGAAGCTCGGTATGACTCAGCTTTTTGATGCAAACGGAAATGTTGTTCCGGTTACTGTTATTGAAGCAGGTCCCTGTGTAGTTGCACAGAAGAAAACAATCGAGAACGACGGTTATGAAGCTGTACAAATCGGTTACGGCGACATGAAGGCTAACAAGGTAAACCGTCCTATGAAGGGTCATTTTGCAAAGGGCGATGTAGCACCTAAGAAGGTTCTTCGTGAGTTCCGTCTTGAAGATGTAAGCGCTATGAATGTAGGCGACATCATTAAGGCTGACATTTTCGCTGAAGGCGATTCAGTAGATGTAAGAGGCACTTCTAAAGGTAAAGGCTATGCAGGCGTAGTTAAGCGCTGGAACTTCAGCCGCCTTAAAGAGTCTCACGGTACAGGCCCTGTACACCGCCACGGCGGCTCTTTGGGTGTTATCGACCCCGCTAGAGTATTTAAGGGCAAGAAGATGGCAGGACATCTCGGTAATGAACGTGTAACCGTTCAAAACTTGAGTGTTGTCAAGGTTGACGCAGAGAAGAATATAATTGCTGTTAAGGGTGCCGTTCCCGGTCCCAAGGGCGGAATCGTAGTTCTTTTCGATAGCGTGAAGGCTTAAGGGAAGGAGTGTTTGAGTTATGCCGAATATAGCAGTAGTTGATATGGCAGGTAAGAGTGTTGGTGAAATTACTCTAAGCGATGCCATTTTCGGAATTGAACCCAATGCTGTTGTAATGCACATGGCAGTTGTAAACTACCTTGCAAATAACAGACAGGGCACACAGTCAACTCTGACTCGTACCGAAGTTTCCGGCGGCGGTAAAAAGCCTTGGAGACAGAAGGGCACAGGTCACGCAAGACAGGGCTCTACAAGAGCTCCTCAGTGGAGACATGGCGGTATCGTTCATGCTCCAAAGCCGAGGGATTATTCCTACTCCCTCAATAAGAAGGTTCGTCAGTTAGCACTCAAGTCTGCATTATCCGATAAGGTTCTTACAGGCAATATGATTGTTCTTGACGCACTTAACTTAGATTCCTACAAAACAAAGACCGTTGTTGATTGCTTAAAGGCAATCGGTGCAGGAAAGAAAACTCTTATCGTTTTAGAGGATAACAATGCATTTGCAGTAAAGAGTATCGCAAACATTAAGGGTGTTAAATCTGCACAGGTTAACACAATAAACACCTACGATATCATTAACGCAGATACACTCGTTATGGTTAAGGGTGCTGCTTTAAAACTTGAGGAGGTGTATGCATAATGAAAACCGCACAGGATATCATTATCGCTCCGGTAATTACCGAAAAGAGCATGTCCGGCATTGCCGACAAGAAATACACCTTTAAGGTAGCTAAAGATGCTAACAAAATCGAGATAGCTCAGGCTGTAGAACAGCTTTTCAAGGTTAAAGTTGCTAAGGTAAACACCATCAGCGTTCGCGGCAAGGCAAGACGCATGGGACGTTATGAGGGTTATACAGCTTCTTGGAAGAAGGCAATCGTTACCTTAAAGGCAGATTCTAAGGCTATCGAGTTCTTCGATGGATTAATGTAATAAGGTTTTTGTTGGAAATCTTAGATTTCCGGTGATGTATGAAGTCGTTTGTACGGCTTCGCTAAGCCAATATAGGAGAGTGAAACAAAATGGCAATTAAGCATTACAAGCCGACTACCAACGGTCGCCGTAATATGACAAGCATGGATTACTCCGAGCTTTCAAAAGTGGCACCTGAGAGAAGTTTGCTTGAGCCGATTAAAAAGAATGCCGGTCGTAACAGCTACGGCCGTATAACCGTTCGCCATAGAGGCGGCGGAAACCGCAGAAAGTACAGAGTTATAGATTTCAAGAGAAACCGTTTTGGAATTCCCGCAACAGTTCAGACTCTTGAGTATGACCCCAACCGTTCAGCATTTATCGCCCTCATTCAGTATGAAGACGGCGTTAAGAGCTACATCATCGCTCCTCAGAATTTAAAGGTAGGCGATGTAGTTGTAAGCGGTCCTGATGCCGACATTAAGCCCGGTAACGCTTTACCGCTTAGCAATATTCCGGTAGGTACTTTCTTACACAATATTGAACTTTACCCCGGCAAGGGCGCTCAGCTCGCTCGTTCAGCCGGAAATATGGCACAGCTTATGGCTAAGGAAAATGGTATGGCACTTTTAAGACTTCCGTCCGGAGAGCTCCGTAACGTTTCTGAGCGCTGCATGGCTACTGTAGGTGTTGTTTCAAATCCTGAACACAGCAACATCAACTACGGTAAAGCAGGTCGTAAGCGCCATATGGGTTGGAGACCTACAGTTCGCGGTTCTGTAATGAACCCCTGCGATCACCCCCACGGTGGTGGTGAAGGTAAATCCCCGATCGGCCGTCCCGGCCCTGTTACTCCTTGGGGTAAACCTACTCTTGGTTATAAGACTCGCCAGAAGAATAAGCGCACCGATAAGTATATCGTAAAGCGTCGTAAGTAAGTCGGACGAAAGGAGATTTCATAATGGGAAGAAGCATTAAAAAAGGACCTTATGTACAACCCGTGTTGTTCAAGAGAGTTCAGGAAATGAACGAAGCAGGCGAGAAGCGTATTCTCAAGACTTGGAGTCGTTCGTCTACCATATTCCCCGATTTCGGCGGGCACACTTTCGCAGTACCTGAAGGACGCAAGCACGTGCCCGTATATGTTACCGAAGATATGGTAGGTCACAAGCTCGGTGAATTTGCACCGACCAGAACATTTAAAGGCCACGCCGGTTCTAAGACCAGCGGTAAATAAGCGGCTGAAAGGAGAGTTTAACTATGGAAGCAAGGGCTACGCTTAAATACGCCCGTATTTCACCCCGTAAGGTGAAAATAGTTCTCGACCTGATTCGTAATCAGGACGCAGACAAAGCTATGGCTATACTCAAGTTTACTCCTAAGTCCGCTTGTGAGTATCTCGAGAAGCTTTTAGCTTCTGCAATGGCTAATGCAGAAAACAATCATGATATGGATGTTTCCAAGCTCTACGTAGCAGAGTGCTTTGCATGCCCCGGCCCGATTCTTAAGAGAATTCGCGCTAAGGACCACGGCCGTGCTCATCGTATCTTAAAGAGAACAAGCCATGTAACTATCGTTCTTAAAGAACGTGAAGACTAATTAAGGAGGTTTAATTATGGGTCAGAAAGTTAATCCCCACGGCATGCGTGTGGGCATAATTAAGAACTGGGACTCACGTTGGTTTGCCAATGACAGCACCTTTGGTGATACATTGGTTGAGGACTATAACCTCCGTAGATACCTTAAGAAGACATTGGCAACTGCCGGTGTTTCCAAGGTAGAAATCGAACGTGATGATAAGCGTGTAAGATTACACATCCACTGTGCAAAGCCCGGTATGGTTATCGGACGTAACGGTTCTGAAATCGAAAAGCTCCGTACAACCTGTCAGGATATGCTCGGTAAGACTGTTGTAATCAACATTGTTGAGATTAAGAGTCCCGACACAAACGCTACATTAGTTGCTGAGAATATCGCAGCACAGCTTGAAAAGCGTATTTCTTTCCGCCGCGCAATGAAGCTCGCTATCGGCAGAGCAATGCGTCTTGGCGTTAAGGGTATTAAAACTCAGGTTTCAGGCCGTCTTGGCGGTGCTGAAATCGCAAGAAGCGAACAGTATCACGAAGGAACAATCCCGCTACAGACACTTCGCGCTGATATCGACTATGGTTTTGCTGAGGCAGATACAACCTACGGCCGTATCGGTGTTAAGGTTTGGATTTACAAGGGTGAGGTTTTAAGTGATAACCGTAGCCGTAAGTCTAAGAAGGAAGGGGGATCCCGCTAATGTTAATGCCTAAGCGTGTAAAATACCGCAGAGTTCATCGTGGTAGACTTACCGGTGTAGCTACTCGTGGTAACACAGTATCTCACGGAGACTTCGGTCTTCAGGCAACAGAGCCGGCGTGGATTACCTCTAACCAGATAGAGGCTGCACGTATTGCCATGACTCGCTGCATTAAGCGTGGCGGTCAGGTTTGGATTAAAATCTTCCCCGATAAGCCGATTACAGAGAAGCCCGCTGAAACTCGAATGGGTTCAGGTAAAGGTTCTCCTGAGTACTGGGTTGCAGTTGTTAAGCCCGGCCGCGTAATGTTTGAAATCGGCGGTGTATCGGAGGAATTAGCTCGTGAGGCTATGCGCCTCGCAGCAAACAAGCTTCCTATCAAATGTAAGTTTGTTACTAAGCAGGAAATGGGTGGTGAGCAGTAATGAGAGCTAAGGAAATAAGAGAAAACACTTTACCCGAGTTAAACGAGCAGTTAAGCAAGCTTAAAGAGGAGTTATTCAATCTTCGTTTCCAGCTTGCCATTAACCAGCTTGAAAACCCGATGCGTATTGTTGCTGTCAAGAAAGATATCGCCCGCGTTAAAACAATAATTCGCGAAAAAGAAATCAACAATGACAGCGCTAACGCTTAATAAAGGGAGGTAAGCTGAAATGAGCGAAAGAAACCTTCGTAAAACAAGAGTAGGTATCGTTGCAAGTGACAAGATGGATAAAACCGTTGTTGTTGCTATTCAGGACAACGTTAAGCACCCGCTCTATAAGAAGATTATCAAGAACACTATCAGACTGAAGGCACACGATGAGAATAACATCTGTGGCATCGGCGACAGAGTTCTTATTATGGAAACAAGACCGCTATCCAAAGACAAGAATTGGCGTGTGGTTGAGATTATCGAAAAGGCTAAGTAAGTCTAAAGGGAGGAAACCACTGTGATACAACAACAGAGTTACCTCAAGGTTGCCGACAACACAGGTGCTAAAGAAATTATGTGCATCCGTGTTCTTGGAGGCTCCAGAAGGAGGTATGCCAACATCGGCGATGTAATCGTTGCTTCTGTTAAAAAGGCAGCACCCGGCGGTACTGTAAAGAAGGGCGACGTAGTTAAGGAAGTTGTGGTTAGTTCCTCAAAAGGCCTTCGCCGTAATGATGGCACATTCATTAGATTTGATGAAAATGCGGCTGTTATCATTCGTGATGACAAAAACCCCCGTGGTACCCGTATTTTTGGACCGGTAGCCCGTGAGCTTCGTGATAAGGATTACACAAAGATTCTGTCGTTAGCTCCGGAAGTGCTTTAATGAGGAGGTAAGCTAAAATGAATAAACTTCACATTAAAACAGGTGATACCGTAGTTCTCTTAACAGGAGATAAAGAAGACCGCAAGAAGACCGGTAAGGTACTTGAAGTTAGCCCCAAAGAGGGTAAAGTAATTGTTGAGGGTCTTAACAAGGTTAAGAAGCATGTTAAACCCCGCAAAGCCGGCGACCCTTCAGGAATCATTGAGACCGAGAGCGCAATCTACGCTTGTAAGGTACAGGTTGTTTGCCCCAAGTGCAACAAGCCTACCAGAATCGGTACTAAGGTTTATGAAGATGGCAAAAAAGACCGCCTATGCAAAAAGTGCGGCGAAACTTTTTAAGAGTAAGGAGGACATGACATGTCAATTCTTGGGAACGAGTATAAGAAAACAATCGCTCCTGCATTGATGACAAAGTTTGGTTACAAGAGCGTCATGCAGATTCCGAAGCTCGACAAAGTTGTTATTAATGTAGGCTGTGGTGAAGCAAAGGATAACGCTAAGGCTATCGATGCTATCATCTCAGATCTCGGCAAGATTACCGGCCAGAAGGCAGTTCCTTGCCGTGCTAAGAAGTCCGTTGCGAACTTTAAACTTCGTGAAGGTATGCCTATCGGTGTAAAGGTTACACTTAGAGGCGAGAGAATGTACGAATTCGTACAGAGACTCTTCGATACAGCCCTTCCCCGTGTTCGTGACTTCAGAGGAATCAACCCCAACGCTTTCGACGGCAGAGGAAACTATGCTATGGGCGTTAAGGAGCAGTTAATTTTCCCTGAAATCGAGTACGATAAAATCGACAAGGTTCGCGGAATGGATATTATTTTTGTTACAACCGCTAAAACAGACGAAGAAGCTCGAGAGCTGATTACACTTATGGGCGCTCCGTTTGCGAAGTAAGGATAAGTGTAATGGCTAAAACAGCAATGAAAATCAAGCAGGCAAGACCTGAAAAGTTTTCTACACGAGAATATAACAGATGTAAAATCTGCGGCCGCCCCCATGCTTATCTTCGCAAGTACGGTATCTGTCGTATATGCTTCAGAGAACTCGCTTATAAGGGCGAAATTCCTGGAGTAAAGAAGGCAAGCTGGTAAAAGGCGCAAAGCTTAAAGGAGGTTTACGGCATGCAAATTACCGATACAATAGCTGATATGCTTACCAGAATTCGTAACGCATCTTCAGCAAAACATGATTCGGTAGATGTACCTGCGTCCAATGTAAAAAAGGCTATTGCTCAGATTTTACTTGATGAAGGTTACATCAGCAGCTTTCAGGTCATTGATGACGGAAAGCAGGGCGTAATTCACATTGTGTTGAAGTACGGTCACAATAAGACACAGATCATTACCGGAATCCGTCGTGTTTCCAAGCCAGGTCTGCGTATTTATACAAATGTAGAGGATATGCCTAAGGTTATGAAAGGCCTTGGTATTGCAATCCTTTCCACCTCTAAGGGAATCATGACTGATAAGCAGGCTCGTGCTAACAATGTTGGCGGCGAAGTTCTAGCTTATGTCTGGTAAGGAGGTGCAACTAAATGTCTCGTATAGGAAAGAAGCCGATTATAATTCCGGCAGGAGTTGAGGTTAAGCTTGACGGTAACAACATTACTGTTAAGGGCCCTAAGGGTCAGCTTGACTACACTTTTAATTCAGATATCAGCGTTGAAGTTGCAGGTAGCGAAATTAACGTTACCCGTCCCGATGATAATAAGGAACATCGTTCACTTCACGGTTTAACCCGTACACTTATCGCTAATATGATCGAGGGTGTTACAAACGGTTACTCCAAGGAGTTAAACATCAACGGTGTTGGTTACCGTGCACAGAAGCAGGGTAACAATTTAGTTATGAACCTCGGTTTTTCACATCAGGTTATCGTTAGTGAAGTACCGGGTATAAAGATTGAAGTACCGGAACCGACAAAGATTATCATTTCCGGTATCGATAAGCAGCAGGTAGGCCAGTTTGCAGCAGATGTTCGTAAGAACCGTCCGCCCGAGCCTTATAAGGGTAAAGGTATTAAGTACGTTGACGAGTATATCCGCCGCAAGGAAGGTAAGGCCGCCAAGGGTGCTAAGAAATAATAAAGGAGTGTTTTTAGAATGGTTACTAAACCTAACAGCAATCAGGCAAGACTTAAGCGTCACGCTCGTGTTCGTGCTAAAATCAGCGGCACAGCAGCTTGTCCTCGCCTTGATGTATTCCGCTCCAACAGCCATATATACGCCCAGCTTATCGACGATGTAAACGGCGTAACTCTCGCAGCAGCAGGTTCCAACGAAAAAGATTTCGGTGCTACCGGTTCTAACTGCGAAGGCGCTCGTAAGGTTGGACAGTTAATTGCTGCACGTGCTGCTGAAAAGGGCATTACCGAGGTTGTTTTCGACCGTGGCGGTTATGTTTATCACGGACGTGTTAAGGAGCTTGCCGAAGGTGCCCGTGAGGGCGGCCTCAAGTTCTAAGAAGGAGGAGGAATACTTTTGGCCACTAATATCGATGCAACAACTTTAGATTTAAAGGAACGCGTAGTCGCTATAAACCGTGTTTCTAAGACAGTTAAAGGCGGACGCATTATGAAGTTCTCGGCTTTAGTAGTTGTCGGTGACGGCAATGGTATCGTAGGTTACGGTATGGGTAAAGCAGGCGAAGTTCCGGATGCAATCCGCAAGGGTATTGAAGATGCCAAGAAGAATCTCATTAAGGTTTCTCTAAAAGGTACAACTATTCCGCACGAAATCATTGGTGAATTCGGCGCAGGCCGCGTTCTTATGAAACCCGCTGCTCCCGGTACCGGTGTTATTGCCGGCGGTGCAGTTCGTGCCGTTGTAGAAATGGTTGGTATCAAGGATATCCGTACAAAAGCTTTAAGATCCAATAACCCCTGCAATGTAGTTCGCGCAACTGTTGAGGGCCTTGCTGCTCTCCGTGATGCAGAACAGGTTGCTGCCCTTCGCGGCAAGTCGGTTAAGGAAATCTTAGGTTAAGGAGGAGCAGCATTATGGCAACAAAGAAAAAGGCTGCTGGCCTTAAAATTAAGCTTGTTAAAAGTGTAATTGGTTCTAAGAAGGACCAGATTGCTACTGTTGAAGCGCTTGGTCTTCATAAGGTGGGCGACATTACAATTCAGCCCGACAATGCACAGACTAAAGGCAAGATCAACAAGGTATGTCATCTTGTTGAGGTTATTGCGGATTAATTTCCGTACATGCCGTGATTCACGGCGAATCAAGCAAGGAGGTGCGAACTATGAAATTGCATGAATTATCTCCGGCTTTAGGCTCCACTAAGGAGGCAAAGCGTATCGGCAGAGGTCATGGTTCCGGCAACGGTAAAACTGCCGGAAAAGGTCACAAGGGACAGAAGGCACGTGCAGGTCGTGGTATTAGACCCGGCTTCGAAGGCGGTCAGATGCCTCTTCAGAGACGAGTACCGAAGCGCGGCTTCAACAATATTTTTGCTGAGGCTTGGATTGCTATCAATGTTTCCGCCCTTGAGGCGTTTGAAGACGGTGCAACAGTAGATGCTGCTGCTCTCGTTGAAAAGAGAATAATCAAAAAGGCAGATTGCCCGGTTAAAGTTTTAGGAAACGGCAAGCTCACAAAGAAGCTTACTGTTAATCTTAATGCATTCTCCGCTACTGCTGCAGAGAAAATCAATGCTGCAGGCGGAAAGGCTGAGGTGATCTAAGATGCTGGAAACATTGAAAAACGCATGGAAGATTAAAGAAATCCGCAACAAGATTTTATTTACTATTCTTATCATAGCAATTTTCCGCATTGGCTCGGTTGTTCCGGTTCCGTATATTGATGTTGCTGCACTAAAGGCTGCAACTGCAAGCGGAGCTGCAAATGAGTTTTTCAGTTATTTATCAATTCTCACCGGTGGTGGACTTGAATACGGCGCTATCTTCGCAATGTCGGTAACACCGTACATCAACTCTTCAATTATCATTCAGCTTTTATGCGTTGCTATTCCCGCTCTTGAGCGTTTGCAGAAGGAAGGGGAAGAGGGACAGAAGAAATTAGCTCAGATTACCCGTTATGCTACAGCTATTTTAGCTCTCATACAAGGTACAGCATTCTTCTTCTATCTCAAAAACAGCAACTATTTAAGCGTTAAGGGCGGCGCAACAGTTTTCGCTGCGTTCGTTATTGTTCTTGCTTTCACAGCAGGTTCAACCTTAGTAATGTGGCTCGGTGAGCAGATTGACGCTAAGGGTATTGGCAACGGCATTTCGATGTTGTTGTTTGCAGGTATCATTTCTAGAGGTCCTGCAGCTTTCAATGCACTTTTAGCTTATTGGAAGTTAGGCCAGTATGTTGCCGTAATCGGCATCGTATTGATTTTCCTTGTCATCATAGCATTTATTGTTTGGATGACAAACGCAGAACGTCGTATTCCCGTACAGTATGCAAAGCGTGTTGTTGGTAATAAGATGTATGGCGGTCAGAACACTCATATTCCGATTAAGGTTAATATGTCAGGTGTTATGCCCATCATCTTTGCATCATCCATTTTGATGCTCCCCACAATGATTTTAAGCTTTATGAAGAATGCAAATCACTGGTTCTATAAAGCTCTTACACTTTTCAGTGTTCAGGGAATTTTCTACGCAGTAATTTATTTCCTTCTCATTATCGGATTTGCTTATTTCTATTCAACAATACAGTTCAATCCCGTTGAGATGGCAAATAATCTTCGTAAAAACGGCGGTGCGGTTCCGGGTATTCGTCCCGGCAAGCCCACTTCTGATTTCATTTCCAAGATTTTGTCAAGAATTACATTAATGGGCGCTATCTTCTTAAGCGTTATCGCAATTCTTCCTATAATCATCGGTTCTGTCGGCGGAATCAACATTTCGCTCGGTGGTACATCGGTACTAATTATGGTAGGCGTTGCACTTGATACCGTTAAGAATGTTGAATCTCAGATGATGATGCGTCACTATAAAGGATTTCTTGATTAAGGGGTAACTTATAATGAAAATCATTTTATTAGGTGCACCCGGTGCCGGTAAAGGCACACAGGCTGAAGTTATTTCAGAAAAATACAACATTCCCACAATCTCTACCGGCAATATGATAAGAGCTGCTCTTAAAGGCGGTACAGAGATGGGACTTAAAGCAAAATCATACATCGATGCAGGCGAACTGGTACCCGATGAAGTTGTAATCGGTATCGTTAAAGAGCGCCTTGCTGAAGATGACTGCAAAAACGGTTTTATACTTGACGGTTTCCCCCGCACAATTCCTCAGGCCGAAGCGCTTGATAAGATGGGCGTGGAAATTGACTGTGCACTCTCTATTGAGGTTGCAGACAGTGAGATAGTAAAGCGTATGTCGGGTAGACGAGTATGTCTTGCTTGTGGAGCTAGCTATCACACCGAGTATAAAAAACCTGAGCGCGAGGGCATTTGTAATGTCTGCGGTGCTGAGCTCACAATCCGTAAGGACGATGAGCCCGAAACTGTTCTTAATAGACTTAATGTTTATCATGAACAGACCGAGCCGCTCAAAGATTACTACCGTGCAGTCGGAAAACTCTTGACCGTCGAAGGACAAGAAGAGGTAAAAGATACAACTGCTCTTGTTCTCGGCGCACTTTCGGAGATATAGTGTATGGTAGTGCTTAAAACCGGTCGTGAGCTTTCAATAATGAAGGAAGCTTGCAGAATATCGGCCGGAGCTTTACAGGTTATCAGAGATGCAGTAGAGCCGGGTATTACAACGGCTGAGCTTGACAGGATAGCGGAAAAATATATTTTAAGTCAGGGTGCTGTCCCAAACTTTAAAAATTATCAGGGTTATCCTGCCACTGCCTGCATTTCAGTTAATAACGAGGTTATTCACGGCATACCATCTGAGAAACGCAAACTCGTCAGCGGAGATATCGTCAGCGTTGACTTGGGAGCGGTGTTTAACGGATATCACGGCGATAATGCTGCTACTTTCGCAGTCGGAGATATTTCCGATGAAGCGAAGCGGCTGATAGACACAACACGCGAAAGCTTATATGAGGCGATTCGTATGGCGTGTCCCGGCAACAGAATCGGCGATATCGGTTATGCAGTTCAGAAGTATGTTGAGGATAGGGGATATTCGGTTGTCCGTCAGTTTGTCGGTCACGGAATAGGAACCCATCTTCACGAAGCCCCCGAAGTGCCGAACTTCGGCACACCCGGAAGGGGAATTCGACTTTTGCCCGGTATGACACTTGCCATCGAACCGATGATAAATATCGGTAAGGGGGACGTAAAAATTATGCCGGATGGTTGGACTGTTCTCACAAAAGACGGTTCGTTATCTGCCCATTTCGAACACACCGTTGCAATGACTCCCGATGGGCCGCAAATTATGACAGTAGTTTGAGGTGCATTATGAGAGGCAGGGTTGTTTGTTCAAAGGCAGGAAGAGATAAAGGTAAATTTATGGTAATAGTAGGAAGTTCAGACTCGCATTTCTATCTTTGCGATGGCAAGGAAAGACCGCTTGAACGACCGAAAAGTAAAATTAGAAAACACATACAGTTTACTAACTGTGTTTTTGAGGAAAAACAGTTTCTAACCAATAAATCACTGCGCCGAGCTTTAGCGGAGTACCGCTCAAAAGACGGACAAATGCAAGAGGAGGATTAATTCTATGTCAAAAGAAGATATGATTGAATTAGAGGGCGTCGTTGTTGAATCTATGCCTAATGCAATGTTCAAGGTAGAAATACAGGGAGGACATACAATTTTAGCCCACATCTCAGGAAAGCTTCGTATGAACTTTATACGAATTCTTCCCGGAGATAAGGTTACAGTTGAAATGTCTCCGTACGACTTATCTAAAGGACGTATTACTTGGCGTTCCAAGTAATAGTCACATTAAAGGAGGTAAAATCTCATGAAAGTCAGACCTTCTGTTAAAAAGATTTGTGAGAAATGCAAAATCATCAAGCGCAAGGGCAAAATCATGGTTATCTGTGAAAACCCGAAGCATAAACAGCGTCAGGGTTAATTTCCTGACATACAAGAATTTGGAGGTGCTTTGATAAATGGCACGTATTGCTGGTGTTGACCTTCCGAACGAGAAGCGAGTTGAAATCGGACTCACTTACATTTTCGGTATTGGTCTTACAACATCTAAAGAAATCCTTAAAAGTACCGGCATTAATCCCGATACAAGAGTAAAGGATTTGACAGAAGACGATATTTCTAAGCTACGTGAATACATCGACCACAACCTTCAGGTTGAAGGTGACCGTCGCCGTTCCATCGCTTTAGATATCAAAAGACTTATTGAAATTGGAAGCTATAGAGGTCTTCGTCATCGCAAGGGCTTACCCGTAAGAGGTCAGCGTTCAAAGACTAATGCGCGTACACGCAAGGGTCCGAAGAAGACAATAGCTAACAAGAAGAAATAAGTAGGAGGAAGATAATATGGCTACTGCTAAAGGAAAGACAACTGCTACTCGCAGACGTCGTGAAAAGAAAAATATTGAACGTGGTGCCGCCCATATTCAGTCTACCTTCAACAACACAATAGTAACTATTACCGATACTCAGGGCAACGCTCTTTCATGGGCATCTGCAGGCGAGCTCGGTTTTAGAGGCTCAAGAAAGTCCACTCCCTTTGCAGCACAGAGCGCTGCAGAGACAGCTGCTAAGGCTGCTATGGAGCATGGTCTTAAGACTGTTGAGGTTTACGTTAAGGGTCCCGGCGCCGGACGCGAAGCTGCTATCCGCGCTTTACAGTCCGCAGGTCTCGAGGTTAGCATGATTAAGGATGTTACCCCGATTCCACACAATGGTTGCCGTCCTCCCAAGAGAAGACGCGTATGATTTATTTACAGGTTGCCTAAAAGGCAAAATATTATGGAGGTGTAACAGATGGCAAGATATACCGGAGCAGTTTGCAGACTTTGCCGCCGCGAAGGCCAGAAGCTTTTCTTAAAGGGCGAACGCTGCTATTCTGACAAATGTTCCGTAGGCATCCGCGGTTATGCACCCGGACAGCACGGACAGGGTAGAAAGAAATCATCTGAATATGGCTTACAGTTACGCGCAAAGCAAACTGCAAGACGTTTTTACGGTGTTCAGGAAAAACAGTTCCATCATTACTTTGAGATTGCTGAAAGAAAGCAGGGTATCACTGGTGATAACCTTCTCCGCATTCTTGAGAGCCGTCTTGATAATGTAGTTTACAGAGCAGGCTTTGCTTCTTCCAGAGCGGAAGCTAGACAGCTTGTTGGTCACGGTCATTTTGAAGTTGACGGTCACCGTGTTGATATTGCTTCTTACTTGCTCAAAGCAGGCGAGACAGTATCTATTTGTGAGAAGAGCCGTCAGAGCGAAAAGATTAAGGCTGTTGTAGAAGCTAACTCTGCAAGACCTGTTCCCACTTGGTTAGATATCAACCGTGAGCAGTTATCTGTTAAGGTTGTTAACCTTCCCGAGCGTGAGCAGATTGAAGCACCTGTTCAGGAACAGCTTATCGTAGAATTCTATTCTAAGTAATCTGATTAGTAACCTAAATATCTACCGTGTCTGGATATTTAGAGTAAAAATATTAAGCACGGAGAAACGGAGCTTTTAAATGATAGAAATTGAAAAGCCCAGAATTGAAACTCTCGAGTTGTCTGATGACGGTAAATACGGCAAATTCGTAATGGAGCCGCTTGAGAGAGGCTATGCTACTACACTTGGTAACAGTATGAGAAGAGTTCTTCTTTCCATACTCCCCGGTGTTGCAGTTACCTCTGTTAAGATTGACGGTGTTCTTCACGAATTTACCACAATTCCCGGAGTAAAAGAAGACGTTACAGAGATTATCCTTAATCTTAAAGGTCTTATTGCAAAGCTTCACTCTAAAACAGAGAAGAAGGTTTACATTGAAGCAGAAGGTCCTTGTGATGTAACAGCTGCTTTTATTAAGGCTGATTCAGAGGTTGAGATTCTTAATACCGATATGCATATTGCAACTCTTGACGAGGGTGCAACTCTTAATATGGAGATTACTCTTGATAAGGGCAGGGGCTATGTTTCTGCAGAGCAGAACAAGTTATCTCAGAATGTTATCGGTGTTATTCCAGTTGACTCAATTTATACACCTATATTAAAAGCAAACTTTTCAGTAGACAATACCCGTGTAGGCGACGTTACCGATAAGGGCAAGCTTACTTTAGAGGTATGGACTGATGGCTCAATGGCAGCAGATGCTGCAGTATCAATGTCTGCAAAGATTTTGATTGAGCATTTTGAGCTTTTCCTTAATCTTTCTGAGGGCGTTAGCGAAACAGAAAGCATTATGGCTGAAAAGAGCGAAAACGCTAAGGAAAAGGTTTTAGACCTTACAATTGATGAGCTTGACTTATCAGTTCGTAGCTTTAACTGCCTTAAGCGTGCAGGTATTAACACAGTTGAGGACCTTATCGGCAAGTCTGAAGAAGATATGATGAAGGTAAGGAACCTCGGTCATAAGTCTCTTGAAGAGGTTATAGCAAAGCTGGCTTCGTTCGGCTTTACCCTCAAAAAAGAGGAAGAATAAGGAGTGAATATAAATGCCAGGAACCCGTAAACTCGGAAGAACTAGCGACCATAGAACTGCTATGCTCAGAGCGATGGTAACATATTTGCTTGAAAACGGCAAAATTGAGACTACCGTAACCAGAGCTAAAGAAGTTAGAGCTATGGCTGAGAAATATATTACACTCGCTAAGGATAACAGCCTTAACAACAAGCGTCAGGCATTAGCTTTCATTACTAAGGAAGATGTTGTTGCAAAACTTTTCAACGAAATCGCTCCTAAGTATTCTGAAGTTAAAGGCGGATACTGCCGTATTACAAAAACCGGTCCCCGCCGCGGTGACGCTGCTGAAATGGCTATTATTGAGTTGGTTTAATTTCTCATCAATTTTAGTACTCACATTTTCAAGACGTAAGAGTTCTTATGTATACACGCAACATGTAGATGATGTGTGTACTAAAAGCTGTTTTACAGTTCTTAAAAGCTGCCTTTATAAAAAGGCAGCTTTTTATATTTAATAATAAATTTATATAATTTTGTGAAATAACTATTGACAAATCCCCCCTAAAAGTGGGATAATATAGATGTTAGTGTAGAGTGTTGCACCTATGCTTAATTTATCTTTTTGGTGATGCAATGCGTGTAATAACAGGTACTGCTAAAGGCCGACGTCTTATAACCCCTGAGGGTAGTGACATTGTTCGTCCTACCTCGGAAAAGGTTAAAGAGGCTATATTTAGCGCGATACAGTTTGACATAGAGGGAAGACGTGTGCTTGACCTGTTTGCAGGCTCAGGTCAGCTTGGCATCGAGGCTTTAAGCCGAGGCGCTAAGAGTGCAGTTTTTATTGATGCTTCGTCAACCTCTGTAGATATTATTAAGAAGAACCTTAAGACTACTGATTTAGAAGAAAAGGCTCGAGTTATAAGAGGGGATTATAAGGTTTTCTTAAAATCCAGTAAGGATATATTTGATATAATCTTTTTAGACCCGCCTTATAATAAAGGTCTTCTTGAGGATGCGCTTAATAGCGCTGTAAAGATTGCAAGTGACTATGCGGTTATTATTTGTGAGCATCCAATAGATGCTAAACTTGCAGATAAGATTTGTGATTTTGAGATTAGCCGTACTTATAGATACGGAAAAATTGCTCTTACGCTTTACAGAAAAGTGGGTAAGGAAAATGAATGAAAGAATAGCTATTTGCCCAGGTAGTTTTGACCCAATTACATTAGGTCATTTGGATATTATAAACCGTGCAGCAGCAATGTTTGATAAAATTATTGTTGTTGTAATGGAAAACAGGGACAAAAAATGTTCATTTACGCCTGATGAGAGGCGAGTACTTATAGAAAAGTCGGTAGTAGGAATACAGAATGTTGAAGTAGACTGTTATGACGGACTTTTAGCAGAATATGCAGCTCAAAAGGGAGCTTGCGCAATAATTAAGGGTTTACGCGCTATGTCTGATTTCGAGTACGAATTTCAGATGGCGCTTACCAATAAAAAACTTAACCCAGATGTTGAGACATTGTTTTTAACCACAAAGGCCGAAAATATGTATCTCAGCTCAAGTATGGTTAGGCTTATAGCCAGTATGAACGGTGATATAACTGAGTTTGTGCCGCCGATTATACACGATGATATTGTATCTAGGCTTTCAAAGTCTGCCAATAAAAATAACGGAGGATGAAAATTATGACATTAGATGAATTACTAGAGCAGTTTGACGAGGTGCTTGATAGCGGAATAAAGATTCCTGGAAGAAAAACATTGGTTGATATAGAAAAGCTTCGTGCGGTTGTTGACGATATTCGTCTTAACATACCAAGCGAAATTAAACAGGCAAGAGGTATTGTTGCTGACCGCGCTGAAATAATCTCTACTGCTAAGCGTGAGGCTGACGGTATCATTAGAAATGCAGAAGAAAATGCGAAGGCTCTTGTTGCTAAAGAAGCTATTGTAAAGATGGCTCAAGAGAAGGCAGCAGAAATTGTTGCAAACGCACAGGCAAAGAGTCGCGATATGCGTAAAGCTGCGCAGGACTTTGTTGACGATATTATGAAGCGTGCTGACGAAGGTCTTACTGCAAATTTGAGTGAAATCAGAAAGACCCGTGCAGCTCTAAAGCAGCAGATACCCACCACAGCAAACAAAGAAAATTAATCCTTAAGGTTTAGTTTCAGGCAATATATTTATTTTCATTTGGAGTTACTATGGAAAAAAATACACCAAGAAGCATAGCGGCAGAGGTCTCTATTAGAGAGCTTTTAGGTAAGATTTTAGAAAAATGGTATATAATAATAGCAACGGTATTGCTTTTTGCAACATCTTCGGCTGTATATTTAAACTTTTTTTCTACTGAGCTTTATTCCTCAACAGCCAAGCTTTATATTTTTAATACTGAAGAGTCAAAGGTTCAGTCAACAGAGTTTGCTATTTCTTCTTATTTAGTAAAGGACTATAGCGAGCTTATAACAGACCACACTGTTCTTCAGGAGGTTATTGACAATTTAGACCTTAAATTCTCATGTCAAGCATTAAGAGGCGCAATTTCACTTAATAATCCGCAGGGTACACGTATAATCGAAGTAACAGCACAAGTACCCGATGCAGTGCTTTCTAAGAAAATTGCTGATGAAGTATGTAAGGTCGCCCAAGGAAAAATAGTTGACCTTATGGGTGTTAGCCGAGTTAATATCATAAGCGAAGGTCTTGTGTCTAAAAGACCGATATCCCCTATAAAGCCCAAAACGGTTATAGGCTTTGCAACTTTAGGATTGTTTTTATCGGTTACGGCGGTAGCTATCGTTTATATAACAAGTGATAAGATTTATACCGAAAATGATATTGAAGAGTATTTGGGTCTTACTGTTTTATCTACAATTCCGTATTCAAATATGAATTCGGTTAAGAAAAAAACAGGCGCAGCAAGGAGAAGGAAAAATGGAAAATAATCAGAACAAATCCGTTAATGCTGCAAATGTATATACCGATTACGTAGGTTTAAATAAAACAAAAGCAGCTAAAAAGGTGACCTTTAATACTGCATCCGCAAGGGATTATGTTACAAGTGAAGCTTTTAAGACACTTAGAACAAATCTTTTCTTTTCGGGTGGAGGTATGAAGACTATTCTTATAACTAGCTGTCTAGAAAATGAGGGCAAGAGCACAGTTGCGACCGAGCTTGCGAAGAGCGTTGCCGAAAGCGGAAAGCGTACGCTTCTTATTGATGCCGATATGAGAAAATCGGTTATGATTAAGAAAAGAGGTTCACACTCTCTTGGGATTGTAGGCCTCTCGGAAATACTTTCAGGTATGTGCAACCTAGAGGATGCTCTTTATCAAACCCAACTTGAAAATTTTGATGTGATTTTTTCGGGACCTTTTCCGCCCAATCCGGTTGAACTTATCGAAATCGGAAAATTTGATAAGCTTTTAGAAAGATTAAAGGAAACGTATGATTATATAATTATCGATTCTCCGCCGCTAGGTCAGGTTATTGATGCAGCGGTAATTGGTTCTTTCTGCGATGCAGCTATTCTTGTTATAAGCGGAAGAAGAATATCGCGAAAGCTTGCCTTAGATGTTAAAGACCAGCTTCAAAAGAGCGGTTGTAAGATTTTAGGTACAGTTTTGAACGAAAACGAAAAACGCAGTTCTTACACGCGAAGCAAGTATTACGGAAAATACAATTACAAATAAATAATAAACCCCGTCAATTTTTGACGGGGTTTTTAATATAAAAAATGGGGAAAGCGTTTAGCTTTCCCCTTAAATTTTACATTTTTGCAAGATTTGCTTTAAGAGCGTTTAACTGTTCACGAAGTTCTTCGGGTAATCTGTCTCCGAACTTCTTGTAGTGCTCTTCGATTTCAGCAGCTTCCTTTTCCCAAACATCCTTGTCAACCTTTAAGATGCTTTCAAGAGTAGCTTTGTCAAAGTCTAAGTCTGTAAGGTCAATATCGTCAGCCTTGGGAAGATAACCGATAGCGGTTTCAACTGCATCAGCGTTGCCTTCGCAACGGTCAATAATCCAGTTAAGAACACGCATATTGTCGCCAAATCCAGGCCATATAAAGTTGCCTTCGTCGTCGGTACGGAACCAGTTAACATTGAAGATTTTAGGAGCTTTATCTCCAAGCTTCTCGCCCATTTCGAGCCAGTGCTTGAAGTAGTCGCCCATATGATATCCGCAGAAGGGGAGCATAGCCATCGGGTCGCGGCGAACAACACCTACAGCGCCTGCAGCAGCAGCGGTTGTTTCGGATGCCATTGCAGAGCCTACAAATACACCGTTAACCCAATCCTTTGATTGATATACAAGAGGAGCGCACTTTGCACGACGACCGCCAAAGATAATAGCAGAAATCGGAACGCCTGTACCCTTGTTGAATTCTTCAGAAATGCAGGGGCAGTTCTCTGCAGGAGCAGTAAAACGGGAGTTAGGGTGAGCAGCACAGGTAGATTTGTCTGCCTTGTTGAACTTTGCAGGATCCCAAGGATTGCCCTTCCAATCAAGAGCATTTTCGGGGAGATTTTTATTTAAGCCTTCCCACCACACAGTGTTGTCATTTTGGTCTAAAGCAACGTTGGTGAAAATAGTGTTTTTCTTTGTGCTCTCTAAAGCGTTGAAGTTTGAGTGCTCGTTTGTTCCGGGAGCAACGCCAAAGAAACCGTTTTCGGGGTTGATTGCATAAAGTCTGCCGTCAGGACCTATCTTCATCCAGGAAATGTCGTCACCAACTGTCCAGATTTTGTAGCCCTTCTTGCGTAAGTACTCGGGTGGGATAAGCATAGCGAGGTTTGTTTTGCCGCAAGCAGACGGGAATGCTGCTGCAACATATTTAACTTCGCCCTTAGGATTCTGGAGACCTAAGATGAGCATATGCTCAGCCATCCAGCCTTCCTTCCAACCTTGATAGGAAGCAATACGAAGAGCAAAGCACTTTTTACCTAAAAGCACATTTCCGCCATAACCTGAATTTACAGAAATAATGGTGTTATCCTCGGGGAAGTGGCAGATGTAACGGTTTTCGGGGTCTATATCGCAGCGAGAATGTAAGCCGCGTACCCAGTCGTTGCTGTCGCCAAGTACTTCGAGCACTTTAAGGCTTACTCTTGTCATAATAACCATATTGAGAACAACATATACAGAATCGGTAACCTCAATACCAACCTTAGCGAGAGGAGAACCGATGGGACCCATAGAATAGGGAATTACATACATAGTTCTGCCTTTGTAGCTTCCTCTTGCAATGTTGTAAAGCTTTTTGTACATCTCATCAGGGTCACACCAGTTGTTTGTAGGACCTGCATTTTCCTTTGTCTTAGAGCAGATAAAGGTACGGTCTTCAACACGTGCTACGTCATTGGGGTTTGTGCGATGGAGGTAGCAGCCCGGAAGTTTTTCCTGATTAAGCTTGAACATTTCACCTGTTCTTACAGCTTCAGCTCTTAATTCTTCGATTTGTTCTTCACTGCCGTCAATCCACACAACGCGGTCGGGAGTGAGTAACTCTTGCATTTCATTAAGCCATTTATTGACGGTTTGATTGTTAGTCATGATAGCTCTCCTTTTCTGAAAATCAAATTTTGCCTTATACATTATACGCTATTTTAAAAATAAAATCAAGCATTATTAAGAAAAAATGATAAGATTTTAACATCTTTCATATTTTTTTATTATATGTACAGAAATAAGAAAAAATATTGTTGACAAATTGAAGTTTTATGGTATAATAATCTTTGCGTTATGGTGGATGTAGCTTAGTTGGTTAAAGCGCCAGTTTGTGGCACTGGAGACCGTGGGTTCGAGTCCCATCTTCCACCCCAGTCGAGAGCCTCGACACGCAAACGCGTAATAGGGGGCTCTCTATTTTTTTACATTTTTGCTTTTCGCTGTTTAATACTGTGAGAATAGTTTTTTGTTTTAAAATTAAATATTGGGGTGTCGTCAAGCGGTAAGACACAGCACTTTGACTGCTGCATTCGTAGGTTCGAATCCTGCCACCCCAGCCATATCGAGTATTCATAAGGGATTTCACTTATGAATACTCGATTTTTTTATCATGATACGGCTTTATGTACTGAGCAGGCGGTAAGCCTGCTCTTTTGCTATGCCGGTAGCGGCTCGGTAAGATACTCCACGGCAACGCCTTTGCGGGTGTCTGCTTTTATGTGCTGCCTTTGAGATACCTCGGGTATTTCCACATACCCGACAAAGCGGTAGTAGATAACGATTCTCTGCGTTCTGTTTTTGCCTGTACCTTCTGTCTCAAACACATCAATATGGTCAATGAGTTCACGCAGAAGCGGTGCGGTCAGGGAGTCCATTCTCATGAACCTGAGGATTGCTGAGGTAAAGGTTTCACGGTCTCTTTCGCATTGTCCGCACTCGGAAAGCTTTTGACGGAGAACTTTTATCTTTGCTTTCAGTTCTAACCGTTCTACTTCGTATTTGTGAGACAACTGCATAAACCATTCATCGCTTACCTTGCCGATAGCGTTATCCTCATAGAGTTTCTCGTATAATAGGGAGCTTTTCTTTCCTTTTCGATAGAAGGCATTATTTTACTCCCCCGGCATAACCGGGGTATCTTTGGTATAACAAGAACAAGGTGCTGTCGCATGTTCGGAAAATACAAACTTGCAACAGCACCTTGTTGTTTTGCTCGGAAGGTATTAATTTTTAGTTTTCACTGTGTTTTTTCTTTCTGCTGTAAATGCCTGTTACGATCAGTGCGCCACCGCTCACAAAGAGAACTGCAATCCACAATGCCATATGGCTGTTATCTCCGGTCTGCGGTGAATCCGTATCGTTATCTGCTGCCGCTTTAGCCTTAACGGTAAATGTAGTAGTCGCTGTGCCGTTTGTCGATACAATACCGATTGTATG